>JADCEV010000120.1 GCA_020249865.1 Roseomonas sp.
ACCGCTTCTGGCGGCGCGGGGCAAAGCCTGCGCTGGCTTGGTGAGTTGCTCGGTGGCCAGGTCGCGTTGGTCACGCCGCTGGTGTTCTTGCTGTGCGTGGTTGGCATCGCCATGGCGGCGCGACAGGTCTGGCGCCAGCGCGATACTGGTGCGGCGCTGCTGCTGGCGCTGATCCTGCCCGGCGCGGCGATTTTCGTCTGGCAGGCGCTTGGCAGCCGAGTGCAGGGGAATTGGCCGGCGATCCTATACCCGAGTGCCGCCATCGCCGCCGCCGCGCTGCTGCCCGCGCACTGGCTGCGGCTGCGCATCCCTGCCTTGGCGCTGGGTTTCGCCATGGCGGGCGCGGCCTATTTGCAAGCGACCGCCGCGCCTATCCCTCTGCCCCGGCGCCAGGACCCGACGCTGGCGCGGCTAGGCGGCTGGGATGGGCTGGCGGCTGATTTGGCGCGGGCTGCTCAACGCGAAGGTGCCGCCTTCATCGCCGCTGAAGAATATGGCCTGGCTTCCGGCATGGCCTTTCGTCTGCCGCGGGAGATGCAGGTAGTGGCGATGGATCCCCGCTGGCGCTTCTTCACCCTGCCGCAGCCGCCCGATGGGGCTGAGGGCCTGCTGATCCGCAGCGAAAGGCGCGGCGACGGGCCGCCGCTTTGGCACGGCGCGATACGCATTGAAGGCGATGCCGGTCGTTTGCTCCGTGCCCGCCGAGGGCAGGAAGCCGAAGCCTATCGGCTGTTTCGCGTGACGACCGCGCCCGGCCAGCCGCCAAGTGCGGTTTTGCCAAGGCCGGGGCGGTGATCGCGCTTGACCTTCACGGTCAGCGCACCTTTATCGGGTTAAGGAGGCGATAACCGCCATGCATATCCTGAAATTCCGCCGCTTTTCCCTGCCCGAGTCCCAGGTCACGCCCGAAGCGCTGGTCTTCAGCCCACGCCAAGCCATGGCGCTGGGCGCCGGGATGCTCGCCGCTGGTCCGGCCTTGGCCCAGCAGGCCGGCCTGCTGCCCGCCATGCGCAATACGCGCTATGCCCCAGGCCGCGCCATCACGGCTGAACGCGAAGTCACCACCTACAATAATTTCTACGAATTCGGCAGCCACAAGACCATCAGCGCCGCCGCACAGCGCATGCCCCAACGCCCCTGGACGGTGAAGGTGGAAGGCATGGTGGAAAGCCCGCGCGAATACGGCATTGAAGACCTGCTCCGCCGCATGCCGATGGAAGAACGCGTCTATCGCCTGCGCTGCGTGGAAGCCTGGGCCATGGTGGTGCCCTGGACCGGCTTTCAATTCTCCGCCCTGATGGCCGAGGTAAAGCCTCTATCTTCCGCCCGCTATGTGGTGTTCCAGACTGCAGTGCTGCCTTCTGTCATGCCCGGCCTGCGGCAGACCTGGTATCCCTGGCCCTATACCGAAGGCTGCACCATCGCCGAAGCCGCCAATGAGCTTTCCTTCATGGTGGTCGGCGCCTATGGCAAGCTGCTGCCACCGCAAAATGGCGGGCCCATTCGCTTCCACCAACCCTGGAAATACGGCTTCAAGGCCGGCAAGAGCCTGGTCACCATTCGCTTCACCAATCAGCGCCCGGTCACCTTCTGGGAGAAGCTACAGCCGCAGGAATATGGCTTCTGGGCCAATGTGAACCCGGCCGTGAATCACCCGCGCTGGAGCCAGGCGCAGGAACGCATGCTTGGCTCTGGGGAGTCGGTACCAACCCTGCTCTTCAATGGCTATGGCGAGTTTGTCGCTGATCTCTACACCAATCTGCAAAATGAAAGGCTTTGGGCGTGATGCTGGCATGCGCCTGATTGGCCTTGCCCTGCTGGCGCTGGCCGCAGGGCTTTACCTGATGTTCGGCAGTGATCCGCTGGGGGCGCTGCTGTTTCGCCTTGATTCCGGATTGCTGAGTTTGGTGCAGGCCGGCGTTCAGCGCTATCTTCTGCCCATGTTGTGGGATCACGTGCTGCTACCGGTATTGGAGGCGCCTGCCTGGGGCGTCCCCCTGGTGCTGGGTGCCGCCCTGACCCTTTTTGGCTGGATGCGCGCGCGTGGCTGATGCCGCATCGTATCACCAGCTTTTGCTGGTGGAGGATTCTCCCTCTCTCGCCACTGTCTATCAGGAATATCTGCGCGCGGGGCCTTACAATATTCGCCACGCGCATTGCATCGCCGATGCGCTGAAATTTGCTGATCAGGCCATGCCTGATGGTGTGCTGTTGGATTTGCGCCTGCCGGATGGCGATGGGCTTTCGGTGCTGCGGGAATTGCGCGGGCGTGACCCTGACTTGCCCGTGGTGGTGATGACTGCGCATGGATCGGTGGCGCTGGCGGTGGAGGCGATGCAGGCGGGTGCCTCTGACTTCCTGGTCAAGCCCTTCGCACCGGAACGCCTGACGGTGACGGTTGCGAATGTGATGGAACGCGCCGCACTCCGCCGGCAGGTGGCGGAATTGGCCGCGGTGGCACCACGCCAGGGTTTTGCCGGCTTCATCGGCGCCGCGCCCGCCATGCAGGCGGTCTATCGCATTCTGGAAAATGCTGCTGCGTCGCGTGCAACCGTTTTTGTCACGGGCGAAAGCGGCACCGGCAAGGAATTGGCGGCGGAGGCGGTGCACAGCATATCGCCGCGCAAGGCCGGGCCGTTCATTGCCATCAATTGCGCGGCGATCCCGAAGGATTTGATTGAAAGCGAAATCTTCGGCCATGTGCGCGGTGCCTTTACCGGCGCGGTGGCGGACCGTATCGGCGCGGCGCGCGCAGCGGATGGCGGCACGCTGTTCCTGGATGAGATTTGCGAAATGGATTTGGCGTTGCAGGGCAAGCTGCTCCGCTTCATCCAGACCGGCACCTTCCAGCCGGTGGGTAGCGGCAAGACGCTGCAAACCGATGTGCGTTTTGTCTGCGCCACCAATCGCGATCCTTTGGAAGAAGTGCGCGCCGGGCGCTTTCGTGAAGACCTGTATTACCGCCTGCATGTGATCCCGGTGCCATTGCCGCCGCTACGTGACCGGGGCGATGATGTGCTGGCTTTGGCTGAGGCGTTTCTGGCCAAAAGCGCCGCCGAAGAAGGCAAGCGCTTCCAGCGTTTTGATGCCGAGGCACGCGCAATGCTGATGCGCCATGCCTGGCCCGGTAATGTGCGTGAATTGGAAAACGCCATCCGCACCGCCGTGGTGCTGCATGATGGCCAAGTGGTGAGTGCTGCCATGCTGCCCGCCACGGTGCGCGAAGGCGGTGCCAAGCCCGTGTTTGCACCTGCACCACCGCCAGAACCTGAAATCATCAAGCCCGCACCACCGCCCGTACCGGTGGAACCGCGCGCCGCGGAATCCACCAAACGCATCCGCCCCCTCGCTGAGACAGAGCGTGAAGCGATTGAAGAAGCCGTGCGGCTTTGCGGCGGCAATATCGCCAAGGCGGCAGCGTTTTTGGGCATCAGCCCATCCACGCTCTATCGCAAGCAGGAAAGCTGGCGGCGGCGGTAAAGGTTTAGCCTAAGCCCAGCGCAACCCGCGCTGCAGCAATCGCCTCATGCGCGGCTTCGGTCAGGTCATAGGCGTGAATCTCATGCGGCAACGCCCAGGCAACCTCGCTCACATCATCGCCGGCGCGGGCTTCGCCTTCCAGCCAATGCGCAGCAAAATCAATGATGGTGTAGTGGTAGCGCGCGCGGCCATCCTCATCCTGATTGATGGCGTCAAACACATAGGCAAGCGCCATCTGGCCCACTTCAATACTGGCTTCTTCGCGCAATTCACGCCGCGCGGCTTCTTCCGCCCTTTCGCCGACATGCTGCGCGCCACCGGGAAGTGACCATTGCCCGATGCGCGGCGGCTTACCGCGACGCACCAGTAGCACTGCTTCCTCACGAAACACGATGCAGCCAATGCCGACCCAGGGGCGGTCAGGATATTCGCGCGGCGCGGTACTCACCTTGGTGCAATCGGCGGTTCAGTCGTGGGGGCGGGCGCTTCTTCCTGGCGGCGCAAATCCTCAAGCCGGGGGATCATGGCTTTTTCTTTCCATTGCCCGATCTGATAGACCCAGCCGCGCCAGCGCGCATTCAGCCGCGCCGCTTCCTCATCGCCCTCGGCGGCCAGCGTTACCCAGATTTCCTCGCCCTGTTTGCGCGGGCGGGCGAGGATGGCCAGCCGATCGGTTAGTTCAAACCGCGTTTCACCCAAAGCTTCGCCCGGCGCATCGGCTTCGCGCCGCACATCCAGGAAGGTCAGGAATTCGAAGCTGCGGCCCACCTCATCCAGGCTGACATCATCAGCGGGCGGTGCCTCGGCGGGTGTGGTGATGGCAAGCTTGCCATCGGCCTGGCCGCTATGGGTCAGCACCAGCGCGTCTTCGCCCGCACGCGCAACAACCACGCGCGTCACGCGTTCACGCGGCAAATTGGCGATGTCTCGGTCAAGCCAAAGCTGCGGATCGGCATCCACCGGAATGCGCCCTTCCGCGAGCCAAGCCTGGTTTTCATTGGGCCGCCGCACATAGGCACTTTCCGGCACATTACCCTGTGTACGCATGCGCCGCCGGCCAATCACAAGCTCCACCAGCGCTACGCCTTGCGCATCAAGCACGCGCAGCAGCGTGGAAGTGGCCCCCGTGCGCAGCGGGTCTTCCAGGCCAAGCCGATCGAACATCTCAGGATTGCCGGTACGCGGTTCCATCAGCCGCAATTCCGTCAGCCCCGTCAGCAATTCGCGCAGCTTTTCCTGTTGGATAGGATAATCGCCCTTGGTCGGCAGCACCCAGACATCGCCGCGGCGGAGGATTTCCAGCGCGCCATCATGCCGGCGCACCTCAATCCGCGCGGCATTGGGCAGGCGCTGCGCGAGGCCCGGAAAGGCAAGCCCGCCGGTACCCGCTGGTGGTGCTGGCGGCGGTGGCGGCTTGATCAGCAAGGCGCCAGCCATGGCAATCACCGCAGCGCCACCAAGCAAAATCAGGGAACGTCGTTGCATCTTCCTGCCCCCTGCTTCAGTGCCGCGCCGCCGCGCGCCGGCGAGCGCGCAGAACACCCATGACCAGCGCCAGGATGGTCAGCAGCACCGGCACAGCAGCGATATTCAGGATACGCAGCCGCGTTTCCAAGCCTTCAATATCGCGCCGCAATTCCAACTGCACCGCGCGCAATTGCTGGCGAGTGCGCAGAATTTCCTCACGCGCCGCATCAATTTCCGCGCGCTGTTCGGCGCTGATCACGGCATTGGTCTGGCCGCGCTCACCACCCTGCGGACCCTGACGCAATTCGCGCAAGCGGCGTTCGGTCGCTTCCAGGCGCTGCGTGAGTTCCCGTTCCGTCTGACGGAAACGCGCTTCCGCATCGCGGCGGATATCATCCACCACCTCAAACGGGCGGAGCGATTCACCGCGTGAGCGCAGTGAAATCAGCGCATCACCACCGGCCATGGTATCCACCAGATTGGCAATCAGCGCGCCATTGTCACTGAACGGTGTGGCCACCTGCTGGCCAAAGAAATCCTGCACGCGCACCCAAAAGCGATCTTCCAGCACATCCGCATCATGGATCACGATGATATTGGCCGCGCCTTCACTGCGCGCACGATGCGCCGGGAAATCCGCGGGGCGTTCCGCGCCTTGCGGCGGTGGTGGCGGGCCATCGGGGAAGGCCGTGTTGATTTCACCGCGCAGCCGCGCTGCCAGCACGCGCGTCTGCCCATCTGGCCGGAAATCCGCCAGCACTTGCGTCGGGTTCGGATTTTCGCGGACCTTGGCCGCATCCGCTTCCATGCTGCGTGGGCTTGAGGTGATGAGCGGCGTGAATTCCACCCGCGCGCCATCTTTCCGACGCAGCAACCCCGCCGAGGCAAAGGTCACCTGGTTAAGCTGCGCGGTCGCCACTTCCCCCTGCGCGATGGAATCGCCCTGCGCATTGAACCAGGCCACGTAATCCACCGCCTGCACGCGGTCCTGCGGATTGGCGCGCACGCGCCAGGCACCGCGCAGATCAAGCACCACCTTGTCTGACGGCGCTTCAATGCCCCAGGCATTGGTCAGGCGTTCCAGGCTGGATGCCGTATTGGCCGGCGGCCGGCCGCCCGGGCCGGGGCGCGATGCCTGACCTTCGGAATGCGGGTCAATCAGCAAAATCAACTTCCCGCCGCGCAGTACGAATTGGTCCACGGCATATTGCGTCGCGTCCGAAAGGCGCTGTGGATGCGCCAGGATCATCACCTGAATGTCGTTTTCAATCACCTGCGCATCCAAGGGCACATCGCGTAAAGTAAAGAATTGCCTGAGGCTATTCATCACCGCGAAGGGCTGGCCCATGGCGGCCTGGCGCATCATCATCGCGCGCGGGTCGCCATTCAGCGGCAAGGGCGACATGACACCAATCACCGGGCGGCGCGGGTTGGAAAGCTCATAAACCAGGCGCGTTAGATCGAATTCCAGAAAGCGTTCGCGGTCCGGCTGGAAGAAGGCAATATTGCGTTCGTCATCGAGAAGATTGGCGCCGACCAGGCCGAAATAAACCTGCTCACCTGATTGATCCACCGGCACGCCCTGCAAGCCAAAAGCCAGCGCGCGGTCTTCGGTTTCGCTGAAGGGCTCGGGGTCCAGCACTTCAAGCCGAAGCTTGCCGCCCGAGACCGCAACATATTCATCCAACATCGCGCGCACGCGTTCCGCATAGGCGCCATAGGCGGGAATGGCGGTGCCGAGTTTGCGCGAATAAAACAGCCGCAGCGTCACCGGGTCTTGCAGCCCGGAGAGAACGCTGCGCGTGCCATCCGACAGCGTGTAAAGTTTCTGCGCCGTGAGATCGAGCCGCGCGCGCGGCGCGAAACGCTCCACCAACAGATTGACCCCAATGGCGAGCGCCAAGGCTGCCACAATCCCAAGCGCCGAGGACCAAACGCGCCGCGTGCCGGGCTTTGCCTTGATTTGATCAGCCATGGTCTAGTCAGCCTTCCGGTGGTCAAGCACCACCGCATTCACGAAAAGCCAGAACCCGATGAAGGAGGCGAAAAACACTGCATCCCTCAGCGCAATCACGCCGCGCGTCAGGCCATTGAAGCGTTCCGTGAGCGAAAGCGCGCGCGCGACCTCAGCCAGCACCGGCATGCGCTGGCTCAGGAAATCCGTCACCAGGGCGCTGCCGGCGACCGCAAACAGGAAACACACGGCGACCGCCAGCACAAAGGCAATCACCTGGTTCTTGGTCATGGCCGACATGGCGGAACCGATCGCCAGATAGGCACCCGCCATCAGCAGGCAGGCGCCATAGCCTGCTGCGATCACGCCATTATCGGGCCGGCCCAGAAAATTCACCGTCAGCACCAGCGGGAAGGTCAGCGCCAGCGCAATGGCGCAAAACGCCCAAGCCGCGAGGAATTTGCCAAGCACCGCCTGCCATTGCGCCATGGGCAGCGTCAGCAGCAATTCAATCGTGCCAAGCCGTCGTTCTTCCGCCCAAAGCCGCATCGTCAACGCTGGGACCAGAAACAGGAACAGCCAGGGCACAAAGCCAAAGAAGGGGCCGAGATCAGCCTGACCGCGATTGAAAAAACCGCCCAGGCTGAAGGTCATGGCACCGGCCATCATCAGGAAAATCACGATGAAGACGTAAGCAACGGGGGTCGCGAAATAGCCGGCCAATTCGCGGCGGGCGACCAACAGGGCAGCGCGCATCAGGCGGCCTCCTGCTTCAGGGTCAAATCGCGGAAGACCTGTTCGAGCGTTTTGCCCGGCGCTTCCAAGGCTTTTGGCGTGGCATCGGCCAGCACCTTGCCGCGCGCGATGATGATGGCGCGGGTGCAGACCGCATCTACTTCTTCCAGGATATGCGTTGAAATCACGATGGCCTTTTCGGGCGCCATGCGGCGGATCAATTCCCGCACCTCATGCTTTTGGTTCGGGTCAAGCCCATCGGTTGGTTCATCCAGCACCAGAACCGGCGGGTCATGCAGCAGCGCCTGCGCCAGGCCAACACGGCGCTTGAAACCTTTGGAGAGGGTTTCAATCGGTTGCAGCCGCACACCTTCCAATTGCGTCATCGCCATGGCACGGGCCATGCGCTCATGCGCCTCGGCACCGCCAAAACCGCGCATGCGCGCGATGAAATGCAGAAAGCCGGTCACGGTCATTTCCGGATAGGTCGGCGCGCCTTCGGGCAGATAGCCAAGCGCGCGCTTGGCGGCGACGGGCGCTTCAAGCACATCCTGGCCGCAAATGCGCGCTGTGCCGGCGGAGGGTGTCACGAAGCCCGCCAGCATTTTCATGGTGGTGGATTTGCCGGCACCATTGGGGCCAAGGAAGCCCACCACCTCACCACGATCCACCGTGAAGGATACATCATCAACAGCGGTGAAGGCGCCAAAGCGCTTGGTCAGGCGCTCGATTTCGATCAGCGCGGCCAAAGCCTATCTCCCCTTATCCTGCCTCAAACCATTATTTCGTGCGTTTGCGCGCCGCGATTTGACCCTTCCCGCGCTGGCTTGCAAGCCCCCGGCGCCGCCCTACCCGGCATCCAGCGGCGCCATGGAAAGATCATGGCCGAAAAGCCTGAGCAAAAGCCGCGCTGCCTGACCGCGGGGGGAGGCAAGCGCCGCATCGCGCGTCAGCAGCGCTTCCGCATCGCGATGGGCAATCTGTACCAGGCGCGAGAATTCATCCGGGTCTTCCCGAGCATCAAATAGTCGGGCGCCGGGCAGGCCCGCTTGCCGCGCGCCCAAAGCATCACCGCCGCCGCGGGACTTCAAATCCTCCTCCGCGATCACGAAACCGTCTTCGGTATCACGCAGCACCAAAAGGCGCCGCCTTTCGCCATCGCTCAGGCCCGGCGAATGCACCAAAAGGCAGGAAGACGCTTCCTTGCCCCGCCCGACGCGACCGCGAAGCTGATGCAGCGCGGCCAGGCCAAAGCGTTCCGCCTGTTCAATCAGCATAATGGTCGCTTCCGGCACATCCACGCCCACTTCAATGACGGTGGTGGCGACCAGGATATTGGTCCGCCCGGCAGCGAAATCGCCAAGGGCGGCTTCGCGCACCGCAACATCCTGCAAGCCATGGGCAAGGCCAACGCGGCCTGGGAAATGGGCGGAAAGCTCGGCAAAGCGGTCCTCGGCGGCGACGCTGTCATCCTTTTCGCTGCCGGTGATGGCGCGCACCACCCAATAGGCGCGCGCGCCGCGCGCCACCGCCTCATGCAGGCGGGCGACAATCTCGGGCAGGCGTTCCTGGCTCAGGATGCGCGTCGCGATGGGCTGGCGCCCGGCGGGTTTGCCTTCCATGCGGCTGACGGCCATTTCGCCCCATTGCGTGAGGAGCAAAGTGCGCGGAATCGGTGTGGCGGTCATCACCAGCATATCCGCGGCCTGGCCCTTTTCCGCCAGCATCAGGCGCTGCGCCACGCCAAAGCGGTGCTGTTCATCCACCACGGCAAGGCCCAGATCCTTGAAGGCGACGCCTTCCTGAAACAGCGCGTGGGTGCCGACCACGATGGGCAGTGTTCCATCCGCCAGCCCTTGCAGCACGCGGCGCCTTTCCTTGCCCTTCACACTGCCCGCCAGCAGCGCGACTGGCACCCCGGCGGCACCGCAAAGCCGCTCAAAACTGCGCAAATGCTGCCGGGCCAGCAATTCCGTCGGCGCCATCAAGGCGGCCTGGGCGCCGGCTTCCACCGCGCGCAGCATGGCCATCAGCGCCACCAGCGTCTTGCCCGCGCCCACATCGCCTTGCAGCAGCCGGAGCATTCGCCGTGGTGCCGCCAGATCAGCATCTATCTCCGCCATGGCCTGAAGCTGGGAAGGCGTTGGCGCATGGCCAAAGGCGGCCAGGGCAGGGCCGCGCAGGCTTTCATCGCCCATCAGCGCCCGGCCCGGCCTTTCGCGTGACCGGCGCCGCACCAAACCAAGCGCGATTTGCCCCGCCAGCAATTCATCATAGCCAAGCCGGCGGCGCGGCGCCTCGGCAGCCTGCGCCTGGGGCGCATGCAGGGCCCGCAAAGCCTCGGCAAAGCCCGGCCAGGCTTCGCGCTTCAGCAACGGGCCATCCACCCATTCCGGCAAATCGGGCAGCGCCTTCAGCGCCCCATCCAGCGCATCGGCCATATTCCGCCAGGAAAGCCCTGCCGTCAGCGGCCACATGGGCTGCCACAGCGGGATGCGGTGCGGCGGTTCCACCAGCGGGTCCGCATCCAATTCCAGTTGCCAGGCGCGCTGATAGGGTTTGAGCCGCCCGGCCACGCGCCGCTCAGCGCCTTGCGGGAAGGCGCGGCCCAGCGCCGTGCCCGCCCAGGTGGCGCGGGAGAAGGAAATCAGCGCCACCGGATCAGCCCCACAGATCGCCGGCACCGTCCAAGGCCCGCGCCCACCACGCGCTGGGGCGCCGGTGATGCGGAGTTCCAGCGTCACTTCCTGGCCTTCAATGGCCTGCTTCAGCCCGCGCAGTACCGGGCGATGCTGCACGCGTTCGGGCAAATGCAGCAGCAGATCGAGCACCCGCCCCCCGCCCGCCGCGCGCGCCAGCAATTCCGGCTTGCGCAGCCCGGGCAGGCTTTCAATCGGCGCCAAAAGCCGCGCGAGGGGGTCCTCGGCGGTCTCAGGCGGTTCGGGGCGGGCTGACAGGATTCCCATCCGCCTCTATATGCCAGCGCCTTGAGACTAGAGCGATATGCCAGACCCAACAGAACTTGATGCCCGGCGCCGCCGGCTTGTCTTTCGCGCCCAACACCGCGGTACCAAGGAAACCGATATCCTGATCGGCGGCTTTGTCGCGCGCCATATCGCGAGCCTCTCCGACGCCGATGTGGCGGCGCTCGAGGAGATTTTGGAACTCTGGGACGTGGATCTGGCCGACTGGCTTTCCGGCCGCCGCCCGCTTCCCCCCGAACATGACCACCCGCTCTTGCGCCGGATCATGGCCGAAGCCGGTGGCGGACCATGAAGCCCGTCACCATCCATGGCGCGCCTGAGGGTTTTGACGCCCTGCTCGTGGCGCGCCGGCGGGCAGAGATTGAAGCCCCCATCGCCCATGTCTGCCGCGATGATGCGCGCATGGCCCGCATGGCAGAGGCTTTGGGCTTCTTCGCCCCCGAAATCGAAGTGCTGCGTTTTCCGGCCTGGGATTGCCTGCCTTATGATCGCGTATCGCCCAATCCGGAAATCATCGCCGAACGTGTCGCGACACTCACGCGCCTATTGGAAGCGGGCAAACGCCCGCGCGTCTTGCTCACCACCATCAATGCGCTGGTGCAGAAAGTGCCACCGCCTTCCGTTTTTGAAGGGGCCACACTTGCCCTGGCCAAGGGCGGGCGCGTGCAGCCGGAAAAGCTGACGGCCTTTCTGGAAGCCAATGGCTATCACCGCACCGGCACGGTGATGGAACATGGCGAATATGCCGTGCGCGGCGGCATTATTGATCTTTACCCGGCGGGCGAGCCGGAGCCCATACGCCTCGATTTCTTTGGTGATGAGATCGAGGATATGCGCCGGTTTGACACGGCCAGCCAGCGCAGCGGCAAGGTAGTACCCGCGCTGTCGCTTCGCCCGGTGGGCGAGGTGTTTTTGGATGAGGCATCGCGCACGCGCTTCCGCAGCGGCTACCGCGAATTATTCGGCGCGGCGGCAGCGGATGATCCGCTTTATGGCGCGATCAGCGCCGGGCGGCGCTATCCCGGCATGGAACATTGGGCGGGGCTGTTCCATGACAACATGGTGCCGCTGCTGGAATATCTGTCCGACGCTGAAATCAGCTTCGATCATCAGGCGGAGAAAGTGCTGAAGGCGCGGCTTGAAATGATCACCGATCATTACGAAGCCCGCCGCGTGCCTTCCCGCATTGGGGAAGGCGATGTGCCGTATCGCCCCGCGCCGCCTTCGACACTTTATCTGGATGAAGCGGGCTGGGCGGCGATGCTGGCCGATTGCCGCGTGCTGCGCTTTTCGCCTTTCGCCGTGCCGGACGGCATTGCCGCAGGCGGGCGCCCCGGCCCGCTTTTTGCCGAAGCACGCAGCGCCGGCGAGAACGTTTTCGCCGCCTATGCTGCCATGGTGCAGGGGGAAGCCAAGGCCAAGCGCCGGCCCGTGCTGGCGGCCTGGTCACGCGGGTCCCGCGAAAGGCTTGGCAATCTTTTGCGCGAAAATGGCGTGCGTGCGGAAGCGGCTGAGGATTGGAAAGCCGCGCGCGCGCTGCCGCCAGATGTTGTCGCCCTGGTGGTGATGGGGATTGAACGCGGCTTTATCGCCGAAGGCATCGCTGTGACGGCCGAGCAGGATCTGCTTGGTGAACGCATTGCCCGCCCGCCGCGCCGCCGCCGTCGCGCTGATCAATTCATCGCGGACGCCACCGAAATCGCCGAGGGCGATCTGGTGGTGCATCAGGATCACGGCATCGGCCGGTATGAAGGCCTGGTCACCATCGAAGTATCCGGCGCGCCGCATGATTGCCTGAAGCTGATTTATGATGGTGGGGACAGGCTTTTTGTCCCTGTTGAGAATATCGAAATCCTCTCCCGCTTCGGGTCTGAAGGCACTGGCGTTGCGCTGGATAAGCTCGGCGGCGTTTCCTGGCAGAATCGCAAGGCCAAGGCGAAGTCGCGCATTCGCGATATGGCCGCCGAGCTGATTCGCACCGCGGCGATGCGGCGCATGAAGGATGGCACGCTGGCCACCCCGCCTGAAGGGATGTGGGATGAGTTTTGTGCCCGCTTCCCCTTTGCGGAGACCGAAGATCAATCCCGTGCCATCGCCGATGTGCTGGAAGACCTTTCCGCCGGCCGGCCGATGGACCGCCTGATTTGTGGCGATGTTGGCTTTGGCAAGACGGAAATCGCGTTGCGTGCCGCCTTTGTGGTGGCGATGTCTGGCGCGCAGGTGGCGGTGGTGGTGCCGACCACGCTTTTGGCGCGGCAGCATCATCGCGTGTTCCTGAAGCGCTTTGAAGGCTTCCCGCTGCGCATCGCGCAACTCTCGCGCCTGGTCACCGCCAAGGATGCGGCAGAAGTGCGGGAAGGGATGAAGCGCGGCGATATCAATATCGTCATCGGCACCCATGCGCTTTTGGCCAAGGGCACAGAATTCGCCGATCTTGGCCTGCTGGTGGTGGATGAGGAACAGCATTTCGGCGTGCGCCACAAGGAAGCTTTGAAGGCGCTGAAAGCCGATGTGCATGTGCTGACCCTGACCGCGACCCCCATTCCACGCACGCTGCAATTGGCGCTGACGGGCGTGCGCGAAATGAGCGTGATTGCAACCCCGCCGGTGGATAGGCTTGCGGTGCGCACCTTCATCATGCCCTGGGACCCGGTGGTGCTACGCGAAGCCATTCAGCGCGAACGCTTCCGTGGTGGGCAGATTTTCTGCGTGGTGCCGCGCATTGAAGATATGGCGAAGCTTGCCGAAAGAATGGCCGAGATTGTGCCGGAAGCGCCCATGATCCAGGCGCATGGCCGCATGACGCCGACCGAACTTGAACGCGTCATGACCGAATTCGGCGATGGCAAGCATGATATTTTGCTGTCCACCAATATCGTTGAAAGCGGCTTGGATATGCCGGCGGTGAATACGCTGATCATCCATCGCGCGGATATGTTCGGCCTGGCGCAGCTTTATCAGCTGCGCGGGCGTGTCGGGCGCGGCAAGCTGCGCGGTTATGCGTACCTCACCTGGCCGGAAGCGCATCGGCTTTCGGCGGCGGCGGAAAAGCGGCTGGACGTGATGCAGACGCTGGATAATTTGGGAGCTGGCTTCACGCTCGCGTCGCATGATCTGGATATTCGCGGCGCCGGCAATCTGTTGGGTGAGGAACAATCCGGCCAAATCCGCGAAGTGGGGATCGAACTTTACCAGCAAATGCTGGAAGAGGCGGTCGCCGATATCAAGGCCGGCGCTGAGGGGGCGGAGAGTGAGCGGGAATGGACGCCGCAGATCAATCTTGGCCTGCCGGTGCTGATCCCGGAAAACTACGTGACCGATCTGCCGGTGCGGCTTGGGCTGTATCGGCGCATCGGGGGCCTCGCCACAGATGGTGAGAATGACGCCATGGCGGCGGAATTGGCCGACCGCTTCGGCCCCCTGCCGGCTGAGGTTGAAAACCTGCTGCAAGTGGTCGCGATCAAGCGGCTCTGTCGGCAGGCCGGGGTTGAAAAGCTGGATGCTGGGCCGAAGGGACTGGTGTTGAGCTTCCGGGGGCAGAATTTCGCCAATCCGGGCGGCTTGATCACCTGGATCCAGGGCCAGAAGGGGGCGGTGAAGCTCCGCCCCGATGCCAAGCTGGCGCTGATCCGCGATATGGACCTGGCGGAACGCGTGAAGCGCGCGCGGGATTTGCTGCGCGTGCTGGCACGGCTGGCGGGGGAAGCCAAACGGGTTTGATTTTGGTGGCCTCGGGGCGCTATCAGGGTGTTGATGGGCCTGTAGCTCAATGGTCAGAGCGGACCGCTCATAACGGTTTGGTTGCAGGTTCGAGTCCTGCCGGGCCCATTTTTGCCCGCTAAGCGGGCAAAAATCCCCCGGAGGGCGGCGAAGTTGGTTTGAGCGGCTGATTCACTGCTCCGGCGTGCCGCCTCCGCAGATCAGACGCTGGGCCGCGTAGACAGACCCTCGCGCGGCACTGCCGCGCGAGTTCCGCGGTTTTGCGGTCCCCCGACAATCAAAAATCGGCTTGTGGGCAAAAATCCCCCGGAGGGTGGCGACGTTGGTTTGAGCGGCTGATTCACTGCTCCGGCGTGCCGCCTCCGCAGACCAGACGCTGGGCCGCGTAGACAGGCCCTCGCGCGGCGCTGCCGCGCGAGTTCAGGGATCTTGTTAAACTGCCGACAATCAGCGTTATCGGGGGTTTCCAAAACCCTGGTCGGGGCGAGAGGATTCGAACCTCCGACCTCCTGTACCCAAAACAGGCGCGCTAGCCAGGCTGCGCCACGCCCCGAACGCGCGCAACCTATGGGGAGCCGGGCTGCGGGGCAAGCCTTATCGTCGGCTTGCCCGCATTTTTCCCGGAAGCATCAGGCGGCAGTAGTCCCATATGCAGCGCCGCTACAGCTTGCCCTGTTCCTTCAGCACTTCCTCGGCCACGCGCAGCGCATCAATCGCGGCGGGAAAGCCGCAATAGGCCACGGAATGGGTGAAAATCTCCGAAATCTCCTCAGCCGTGCAGCCATTATTCAGCGCCGCGACCAAATGAATGCGGAGCTCATGCGGGCGGTTAAGCGCGCAGATCATGGCAAGCGTAATCAGGCTGCGTTCGCGCCGATCAAGCCCCGGCCTTTGCCATAGCGTGGCATAGGCGAATTCTTCCGACAGGCGGCGCACGGCGGCATTGAAGGGATTGGTGCCGGCATCGCGCTTTTCCATGTAAGCCTTGCCGAGCACTTCCCACATCACCGCACGGCCTTCGGCGCGCAGCGCATCATGGGCTTCCTGTTGATCCATCATTCTGTCCTTTCAGGTGGTGCAATATTCAAGGTGCAGGTGGCGCGAGAGAAAACATCGTCGTATCCTGCAAATCCCTGCCGAACCAGGAACGTATGCCAGCGCTATGACTGGAAAGTGCGCGCGGCACGCCATTATCCACCATCACCGGCACATCATGCCCAGGGATCAGGACGCAGCCCGGATGGGTGCGACAAATCTCCCACACCATTTCAATCGTCGCGCGGCTCACTGCCGGGTCATAAGTCATATCCGTGGTGCGTGTGGTGAGTTCCACGCGGTTCTTTACCGCATCCTGCAACAACACAACGGCTTGCGGCGCGCCTGCAATCAGGAACAGCAAATGGCCGGGCGTATGACCGGGCGAAAGATGCGCGGTGATGCCCGGCAGCACTTCCTGCCCGTCATCCATCAATTGCATGGTCGGCCAATGGCTGAGCGCTTCCACCGCATGTTCCGGCACGGCGGTCTCGCCCCAGCCAACGCCCAGCGCCCAAGCCAATTCCTTGCGCCCGACATGAATCCGCGCATCGCGGAACATTGGCCAGTTCACCACATGATCATGATGCAAATGGCTGACCAGCAGATCGGTCACATCGGAAAGCTTCACGCCCTGCTTGCCCAGCGCTTCGACCAGCGGCTTGCGCATGCCATAGCCGCCGCCATCCAGCACCACGGTTCGGCCATGGCCGCGCAGCAGGGCAACCGTGCTCCAGCCCAGGCCACCATGCTGGGTGGATTTGCCGGGATAACCCTGGATCAGAACATCAATTCGCCAATCGCCGCTGGTGAAATGCATGGCGCGTTTCCTTCAAAATTGCTCCCGTAACCATCCCCAAAGAAAGCGTTTTGGTCCAGCCCTAGCGGTCCGATCGCCGCTGCCGGTTCCAGACAGCGGCGTGACTCGGCCCACCAAATATACGGCTCGTGGTGTGCGGGGGCTTTTTGGGCAGGGGATAGGTCAGCATGACTCGCACCACTAACCCGGCACACGAATGCGCGCCCGCAAGCCACCCAAAGGGCTGTCTTCCAGGAAAACATCGCCGCCATGCGCGCGCGCAATATCGCGCGCAATCGCAAGCCCAAGCCCGGTGCCACCGTCCGACAGGCTGGTGAAGGGCTTGAAGGCATCCTCACGAGAGGCCGCTGGAATGCCCGGCCCGTCATCATCAATCGAAATCTCCGCCCAAATCCCATTCTGGCCGCGCGGCTGTTTCGTGAGCGTTACCGTCACGCGCGCGGCGTGTTTGCGGGCATTATGCAGCAGATTGCCAAAGCAACGGCGCATGGCGCCGGCGCGGAGTTCCATCAGAAGCGCCTCCGGCCCTGCAAAAGGTATTGCCGCACCACCACGCGCCTGTTGCGCGACAACACCGCGAAGCAAGGCAGCAAGGTCGGTTTCCTCCGGCTGTTCCAGCCCTTCACCGCGGGCAAAAGCAAGATAGACGCCAATCAGCCGATCCATTTCTTCGACATCTTCCGTCATGGCGGCCGCATCGTCCCGCGCGGCTTCCGGCAACATGGCCAGCCCCAGCCGCAGCCGCGTAAGCGGCGTGCGCAAATCATGGCTGATGCCGGCAAGCATTTCAGTCCGGCTATCCACAAAGCGCCTGATGCGTTCTTCCATACGGTTGAAGGCGGCTGCGGCCTGGCGCACCTCGGCCGCACCTTCCGGCTTCATCGGCCCCACCGTGCGCCCCATGCCGAAAGCCTCAGCAGCCGCGGAAATCTTGCGCAGCGCGCGCACCTGATTGCGCATGAAAATCGCCGCCACCAGGAACAGCAGCAGCGAAGACCCGACCAACCAGATCACGAAAAGATAGATCGTCCCGCTGAACAGGCGCTTCCGCGCCACTTCCACATGCAAAACACCATCGGGCATTTGCACGCGAATGATCACGCTGCGCGGATCGCTTTGCCAATCCGCATCAAAGGGCAGGCGCACACGTTCCTGCATCGCGGCGGCCAAATCCTCCTCAAGCGGCAGCAGGGGCATGACGGCAGGACGGGCACCTACCGTGGCTAGGCTTGCCTTCGCCTCATAAGCCAGGGAAAGATTGAGCCGCCAGGAAGCCTCACGAAAAATCCAACTGCGATCTTCCTCCTCCGTTTCGCGTTCCAGCAGGCCAACCACCATGGCCACATCACCGGCCACACCCGCTGCCAGGCGGCGAGAGATCACATCCAAATGGCTGCCATAGAAAAGCTGCAAGGCAATCGCCTGCAGGATCACCAGCGGCACCAGAATGATCAGCAGAGACCGGCCCAAAAGCCCGCGCGGCACCAGCCGGCGCAAGCCCCGGTCCAGCGGAGTCACGGCCCTGGCCTCAAGACATAGCCGCGATGGCGAATGGTCTGAATGAAGCGCGGCTCACGCGGATCAGGTTCCACCTTGCGGCGGAGCCTGGTCACCTGCACGTCAATGGCACGTTCGCCCGCATCAGGCGTGCCAAGCGCTTCGCCAATATCCTCACGGCTCAGAATTTCTCCCGCACGGCGCGCGAGCGCTTGCAGCAAGGAAGCCTCGCCACCGGTCAGGCGAATAATGCCATCCGGGCCGCGCAATTCGGCGCGTTCAATGTCAAACCAGCGATTGCCGATCTGCATCGGCGCCAGGCTTTGCGGCGCAGCAGGGGCGGGGGCGGCGCGGCGGAGAATGGTGCGAATGCGAAGCGACAATTCGCGCGGATCAAACGGCTTGGCCAGATAGTCATCCACACCCTGTTCCAAGCCAGCGATGCGATCATCCGGCGCACCGCGCGCGGTCAGCATCAGGATCGGTACTTCCTGGCCTTCGGCACGGAGCGCGGCGGTCAGTTCCAGCCCTGTCTCGCCAGGCATCATCACATCCAGCACCAGCAGATCAAACGCCATATCCGCGAGCGCCGCACGCGCCGCTGCGGCATTTTCCGCGGTACTCACGCGAAAGCCCTGTTCAGTCAGAAAGCGCTGTAGCAACGCGCGCAGCCGCGCATCATCATCCACCACCAGAATATGCGCGGCATCTTCCTGTCCGCTCATCGCCTGCTGCCCTCAGCCCCCGGCCGTTCAAGCTGCGCAAGGCTGGCTTGCGCATCTTCCCCCATCAGCCCGCGCATCACGCGCCGAAAGCCTTCCACCGCCACAGGGCCGGCTTCACGATAGGCGCGCATCACGGTTTCCCGCTGACGTTCAAAAAGGCGGCGTTCCAAGGCCACGCCCTTTTCGGTCAGTGTCAGGCGCCTTTGCCGCCGGTCGCTCTCACCCGGCGCTTGCACCACATAGCCATCGCTCATCAGCGGTTGCAGCACGCGCCCCAGGCTTTGCTTGGTGATGCCGAGAATGCCGAGCAATTCGCCCACCGTGATCCCAGGCCGCCGCCCGACGAAATGCAGCACACGATGATGCGCGCGCCCCATATCCAAGGTGGCCAGAATTTCATCCGCACCGGCCGTGAAATCGCGATAGCCGAAAAACAGCAAATCCTGCGCAAGGCGAAGCTCTTCCTCGCGCAGGAAGAGCAGATTGCGCCCGGCCGGCAGGGCGCGTGCCTCGGCCATTTCCTCCGCAATGTTGCTGCTGCCCCGTGTCGGCATTGCCCGCATCCCCGTTTGGACAGGATTATTGACGCATTTGCCGCACCTGTCCAACCCGAAACCGGGAAGGCGCCGCGCTTGGCAAGGCGCTGGCAGGCTCTCTATATGCCCCCATCAAACGCGCCGGAGAGAAACCCATGATCAATCGCCGCCCCTTGCTGGCCGCCGCCCTGCTGGCCACACCTTCCATCGCCCGCGCCCAGGGGGAATGGCCGGTTCGCCCGGTGCGCATCATTGTGCCCTGGCCGCCGGGCGGGTCCACCGATGTGCTGGTGCGCATTTATGCCGAATTGATGCAGCCGATCCTGGGGCAGAATTTCATTATCGAAAACCGCCCCGGCGCGGGCGGGAATATCGGCATTGACGCCACCGCCAAGGCGACGCCCGATGGCTATACCATGGGCATCGCTTCCGTTGGGCATTTGGTGATCAACAACTTCCTTTACGCCCGCCTGCCCTATGACCCGGCACGGGATCTGATGCCGGTTGGGATCGCTTGGGATTTGCCCAATGTTGTCGTGGTTTCTTCCCAACATAACCCCTCACGCAATCTGGCGGATTTCAAGGCTTGGGTTCGCGCCAAGCGCGGCGGCTTCACCTATGGCTCGCCTGGCGTTGGCACCACCGGGCATTTGACCGGCGCGCTTTTTGCCGGGCGCGTTCAGGTGGAAGGCACCCATGTCCCCTTCCGCGGCGCGGCGCAAATCATTCCCGCCATGCTGTCGGGCGATCTTGATTCCGCGCTGGACAACCTCGCTTCCTATGTGCCGGTCATTCAGGAAGGGCGGATGCGGGCACTTGCGGTCACTTCCGCCGCGCGTTGGCCCACCATGCCGGATGTGCCCACCATGGCGGAGGCCGGTTTGCCGGATTTCGTCGTTTCCTCCTGGCAGGGTTTTGTCTTCCCCGCCGGCACGCCGCGCATTGCCATTGAACGCGTCAATGGCGCGCTGCGCCGCATTGTTGCCGACCCCGCGGTTAAGGAACGTTTCCTGCGTGTGGGGGCCGAGGCTGTATGGTCCACCCCGGAAGACATGATCGCCCGCGCCCAGCGTGAACGCCCCATGTGGCAGGAAGCGGTGCGGGTTTCAGGCGCGCGGCTGGAATAGCGGCGCGTGACGCCCACCGCCGCCTGGGGCAATGCGCTTTTCATTGACCATGCCATTCTGCGCCTGGGGTGGCGCAATTGGGGCGTTGTGGCGCCGGGGCGGCTTTATCGGTCCAACCACCCGCTGCCCTGGCAAATGCGCCAGGCAGCGCGGCATCATGGCATTCGCACCATCATCAATCTGCGGGGCCATCGCACCGATTGCGGCGCCGACGCCCTCAGCCGGGCCGAAGCCGCGCGGCTTGGCTTGGCGCATATAGACGCACCCTTCGAAAGCCGCGGCGCCCCGCATAAGGACCGCATCCTGCGCTTGGCCGGGATTTTCCAGGATATGGACGAACCGGCGCTGATCCACTGCAAATCCGGCGCCGATCGCACCGGGCTCGCCGCCGGGATCTGGCTATTGCTGCAAGGCCGGCCAGTGCGTGAAGCCCTGGCGCAACTCTCTCTCCGCCACGGCCATGTCGCGGCGGCACGCACTGGCATTCTGGATGCCTTCTTCAAAAGCTTCGCTGCCTTTCAGGGCGAAAATCCCACCATTCCTTTCCTGGATTGGCTGCGCGACACCTATTCCGAAGCCGCGCTCAGGGAGAGTTTTTCCAGCAATCCCTGGGCAGATCGGCTGGTGGATCAGGTGCTAAGGCGGGAATGATCGGGGGAAAGCCGCCTTGATTTCGCCTCTTTTTGCGGCGCACAAATTGAGATAAATCAGATACTTGAAATGAAACATGCAGAAACAAGGCTTGAATCGCTTTTGTCAGCCCGGCATGGGAGAAAAACCCTGGGCTGATCAGGGCAGCGCGTTGCGCGCGGCTCTTGGCCCGGAAATGAAGGTTGTGATGGACGGTTTTCTTCCTGCGGAACATGCTCGGCGCAAGACCCTCAAGGCCCCCATCGGCTGCGTGGGTATTGGCTTGCATTCCGGCCGCCGCATTTCCCTGACACTGCATCCCGCCGCGGCTGGTGCCGGCATCCAGTTTCGCCGCACCGATCTTGGCGTGGATATCCCGGCCCGTTTCGATTTCGTGACCGATACGCGGCTTTGCACCACCATCGCCGCACCCACCGCACCGGCAGCACGCATCGGCACCATTGAACACATCATGGCCGCCCTTGTCGGCGCTGGCATTGACGATGCCATCATTGAAGTGGATGGGCCGGAAATTCCCATTCTGGATGGCTCTGCCGCGCCCTTCCTGTTCCTGATTGATTGTGCCGGCATCGCCACCAGTGCCGCGCCGCGCCAGATCATCGAAGTGCTGCGCCCGGTTCGCGTGGAAGATGGTCGCGGTGCCTTCGCCGAATTGCACCCAAATGCCGAATTGGCCTTTGATGCGGCACTGGAAATTGATTACCCGAATACCGCCATCGGCCATCAATCGCTGAATTTCCGCCTCTCGCCGGAAGCCTTCCGCGCCGCCCTGGCCAATTCCCGCACTTTCGGCCTTTCGGAAGATGTCGCCCGCCTGCACGAAGCCGGCCTGGCCCTTGGCGGCAGCCTGGACAATGCCGTGGTGGTGGATGGCATGACTATTCTGAACCCCGGCGGGCTGCGCCATGCGGATGAATTCATCCGCCACAAGATGCTGGATGTGGTGGGGGACCTTGCCTTGGCCGGCGCGCCGCTGCGCGCCCGTTTCATTGGCAGCCGGTCCGGCCATGGGCTGAACAACCAGCTTTTGCGCGCCCTTTTCGCTGACCCGACCGCCTGGCGCTGGGTGGGTGGTGCGGCAATGCGCGGGCAGGGCGCGGCCCTGGCCAAGCAAAAGGCCCCGGCCCTCGTCTGATTTCGGTCAATCGCCGCGGGGCGATTTCACCCGCGGCCAATCTGGCCTATATCAGCGGCGTCTTTCTGTTGAACCGGGACCAATGCGCCGCTTTCTGACGATAGCTCTGCTTCTGACCCTTGCAGCTTGTGGCAGTTCGGGCCCAACGAACACCACTGGCGCCGACCCGTCATTGACGCGCCGCGTCACCGCCAATGCGGCGGATGAGGAACCGCAGCAGCTCTATGCCCTTGGCATGCAGAACCTGCGCGCACGCAATTATGCCCGCGCGGTTGAGTATTTCGATTCAATTGAGCGTGAGCATCCCTATTCCACCTGGTCCACCAGCGCCAAACTGATGGCGGCCTATACGGAATATCTGCGCAATCGCTACACGGAAGCAATTGGCGCCTTGGATCGCTTCATTCAGCTTCACCCCGCGCATCGCGACATCGCCTATGCCTATTACCTGCGCGCGCTATCGCAATATGAACAGATCAACGATGCGCAGCGCGACCAGCGCCAGACGACCATCGCCATCGCAGCACTTCAGGAAGTCATCAACCGCTTCCCCGATAGCGCCTATGCGCGTGATGCGCGGCTGAAGATTGACCTGGGCCGCGACCATTTGGCCGGCAAGGAAATGACTGTGGGGCGCTTCTATCAGCGCCAGGGCCTGCATCAGGCCGCCATTGGTCGCTATCGCCGCGTGGTGGAGGATTTCCAGACCACCAACCACGTCCCCGAAGCGCTGCACAGGCTGGTGGAAATCTATCTGAACCTTGGCCTGACGGAAGAAGCGCGCCGCAACGCTGCCGTGCTTGGCTATAACTACCCCGGCAGCGATTGGTATGCCGATAGCTACGCGCTGCTGGTCGCCGCCGGCGCCGAAGCGCGTGGTGAGCGTCCCGGCTTTGTCAGCCGGATGCTGAACCGAATTTTCTGAGGGCGGGGCGGCGCGCCGATGCTCGCCTCTCTGGCCATTCGCGATGTGGTGCTGATCGAAAAGCTTGACCTGAGCTTTGATGCCGGGCTTGCGGTGCTGACGGGCGAAACCGGTGCGGGCAAATCCATTTTGCTGGATAGCCTTGGCCTTGCACTTGGCCAGCGCGCAGAAGCGGGGCTCGTGCGCGCGGGGCAGGCGCAAGCGAGTGTCGCCGCCGCTTTCCTGCCGGCGCATGATCACCCGTGTTTTGAGATTTTGCGCGACCAGGGCATCAGTGCCGAGGATGAATTGGTGCTGCGCCGCGTGCTGCAAGCCGATGGCAAATCCCGCGCCTTCATCAATGACCAGCCGGTCAGTGTGGCGCTGCTGAAGCGCCTGGGCGCGATGCTGGTGGAAGTGCAGGGCCAGCATGAACAGGTGGGGCTGGCCGATCCCGCGACCCATGCCGGGCTGCTGGATGCTTTCGGTGCGCTGGACGGCGAACGCAGCGCCACCGCCAGCGCCTGGGCGGCCTGGCGCGATGCCACGCGCCGCCTGGCCGCCGCGCGCGAAGCCATCGCCAGCGCGCAACGCGAAGAGGAATGGCTGCGCCACGCCGTGGGGGAATTGACCGATCTTGCGCCGGAAGAAGGCGAGGAAGATGCGCTGGCCACCGAACGCCAAAAGCTGCAACAGGGCGAACGCCGGGCCGAGGCGATTGCCGCCGCGCTTGGGGAGCTCACGCCGCGTGATCGCCGCGCGGCATCGCCGGCCCGCGCATTGCGTGAAGCGGCCCGCGCGCTGGAACGCCTGCCACCACCGAATGAGGAAGCGCAGCCCGCCATTCAGGCGCTTGCCGCCGCGCAGGATGCGCTGAGCGAGGCAGAGGGGTTACTAACCCGGCTGATGAACGAAACCGGCCCCGATCCGCGCCGGTTGGAACAGGTGGAAGAAAGGCTGTTTGCGCTGCGCGCCGCGGCGCGCAAACACACCGTGCCGGTTTCAGAACTCGCCACCTTGCTATCCAGCTTGCGCAGCCGTCTTGAAGCGCTGGATGCCGGCGCGGGGGAGGTCGCCACGCTTGAAGCCGCTGAAGCCAAGGCGCGGAGTGCCTACATCGCAGCCGCCGGCAAGCTTTCCGCCGCGCGCCGCAAATCAGCCAGCGCGCTTGAAAAAGCCTTGGCCGAGGAATTGCCGCCGCTGAAGTTGGACCGTGCGCGGTTGGTGATAGACATCAGCGCGCGCGATGAGTCCGCCTGGGGCGCGGATGGGCAGGACCGCGTCACCTTTCTGGTCGCGACCAACCCGGGACAAACGCCAGGACCGCTCGCGAAAATCGCCTCGGGCGGCGAGCTTTCGCGGCTGATGCTGGCACTGAAGGTCGTACTCGCGCGCGGTTCGCCCGTGCCGACGCTGATCTTTGACGAAGTGGATAGCGGCATTGGTGGCGCGACCGCCGCCGCGGTGGGTGAGCGCCTGGCGCGTGTTGCGGACCGCGTGCAAGTGCTGGTGGTGACGCATAGCCCGCAAGTTGCGGCACGCGGCACACGCCATTTCCGTGTGGCTAAGCAGGTGAAGGGCCAGCGTGCGGAAACGCGCGTTGAAATCCTCGATCAAACTGAACGGCATGAGGAATTGGCGCGCATGCTGGCGGGCGAAAAAGTGACCGAAGCGGCACGGGCAGCGGCGCGGAGCCTTTTGGGGGATAAGGCGTGAAGCCCATCCCCGTTGAGTCCCTGACCGAGCTTGATGCGGCGATTGAATTGGCCGCACTTGCGCGTGAGATCGCGCGGCATGACCGGCTCTATCACGCCAAGGACCAGCCGGAGATCACGGACGCCGAGTATGACGCGCTGGTGGCCCGCAACCGCGCCATTGAAGCACGCTTCCCGCAGCTGATCCGGAGCGACAGCCCATCACGCCGCGTCGGCGCCCCTGTTGCCGAAGGCTTCGCCAAATCCCGCCATGGCGAGCCGATGCTCAGCCTGGATAACGTATTCTCGCCGGAGGAATTCAGCGATTTCTGCAAGCGTATCCGCCGCTTTTTGGGGCTGGCTGAGACCGAAGCACTCGCCTTTGTGGGGGAGCCCAAGATTGATGGGCTTTCGATCAACCTGCTTTATGAAAACGGCGTTTTTATCAAAGGTGCGACGCGCGGTGATGGCGCGGAAGGTGAAGATGTCACCGCCAATCTGCTGACCATCCCGTCCTTGCCTCGGCAGCTGAAACCACCCTTCCCCGCCAGCATCGAAATCCGTGGCGAGGTTTTCATGGAAAAGGCGGATTTCCTCAGCTTCCGCGCTGCTCAGGAAGCCGCCGCCGAAGCCCGCGAAGCGCGCCGCGCCGCAGGTGAAAAACTGGGTGAGGCTGTGGTGATCCCCGCCAATCCGCGCAATGCCGCTGCCGGTTCGGTGCGTCAGCTTGATGCGCGCATCACGGCGACGCGTCCGCTGAAATTGCTCGCCTATGCCATGGGCGCGGCGAGTGAAGCGCCGGCGGAGACACATCACGATTTTCTTGATAGACTTCGCCGCTGGGGTTTTGCGGTAAACCCTTTATCGCGCCGGTTGGACAGCGAAGACGCCGCCGAACACTTCCAGGCAGAGATTGGCGCAGGCCGCGCCGCACTCGGTTACGATATTGATGGTGTTGTCTACAAACTTGACCGGATTGATTGGCAGCGGCGGCTTGGTTTTGTGGGGCGCGCACCGCGCTGGGCCGTAGCGTGGAAATTCCCTGCTGAACAAGCGGTAACGAAATTACTGGATATCGAAATCCAGGTTGGCCGCACCGGCGCGCTGACACCGCGCGCCGTGATGGAACCCATCAATGTCGGCGGTGTGGTGGTGCGCCATGCGACGCTGCATAATGAGGATGAAATCGCGCGCAAGGATGTGCGGATTGGCGATACTGTCACGCTGCAACGCGCCGGCGATGTCATTCCACAAATCCTTGGCGTGGTGCTGGAAAAACGCCCCGCCGATACGCAGCCCTATGCCTTTCCGCTGAATTGCCCCGCCTGCGGCAGCCACGCCATTCGTGATGGGGAAGATGTGGTGCGCCGCTGCACCGGCGGGCTGACTTGCCCCGCGCAAACCACCGAACGCCTGAGGCATTTTGTCTCCCGCCGCGCCATGGATATTGAAGGGCTGGGTGAGGAAAACATCCAATTCCTGTTTGATGCTGGGCTGATCAAGAGCCCCGCCGATATTTTCCGCCTGCACCAGAAGCGCGAGACGCTCGCGGGCTTTGAAGGCTGGGGCGAACGCAAGATCAGCAAATTGCTGGAAGCGATTGACGCGCGGCGCAGCGTGGCGCTGGAGCGTTTCATCTTCGCCCTCGGCATTCGCCGCATCGGCGAACAAAATGCCAAGCTATTGGCGCGGCATTATCACAGCCTGGAAGCCTGGCGCGCGGCGATGATTGCAGCACACATCATCGGTTCCGAAGCGCGGGAGGAATTGGGTTCCATCCAAGGTATCGGCCCGGCGATTGCGGAAGAGCTTGTCGAATTCTTCGCCGAACCGCGCAACCTTGCAGCGCTGGATGACCTTGCCGGCGAAGTCTCACCCTTGCCGGTGGAAGAAGCCAGCGCTGCCGATAGCGCCTTCGCCGGCAAGACCATGGTCTTCACCGGCACGCTTGAGAAAATGACGCGCGATGAAGCGGAAGCACTCGCTGAACGCCTCGGCGCCAAGGTCACGAAATCGGTTTCCAAGAAAACCGATTTCGTCGTGGTCGGCGCGGATGCCGGATCAAAGGCCACCAAGGCGGCAGAGCTTGGGGTGAAGACGCTGACCGAAGCCGAATGGCTGGAAATGGCGGGCAACTAAATCGGCGCGCAGGCGGCACGCAGCCATGTAGCGGTTTCCGCATCCAAGTGCGGGGCCACTTCCGCCGCAACGCGCGCGTGATAGGCATTCAGCCACTCACGCTCCGCCACCGTCAGCAAGGCGGGTTCAATCAAGGCACGATCAAACGGCGCCAGGGTCAGCGTTTCGAATTCCAGGAATGGCTTTGCGGCGCCAGTAATCTCCGCCTTCTGCACCAGCAGCAGGTTTTCCAGGCGAATGCCGAATTCGCCCGTGGCGTAATAGCCAGGCTCATTGGATAGAATCATGCCCTCAGCCAAGGCCACCACGCGCGCGGCGCGGCTGAAGGCTGCCGGGCCTTCATGCACAGAAAGATAGGAACCGACGCCATGGCCCGTGCCGTGATCATAATCCAACCCCGCATCCCATAACGGGCGCCGCGCCAGCGCATCCAAATGCGGCCCGGCGACACCCGCCGGGAAGCGCAAGGTGGCCAGCGCAATATGCCCCTTCAGCACACGCGTGACACATTCACGCAGGCGTTGCGGTGCCGCACCCGGCCCCGTCCAAAGCGTACGCGTAATATCCGTGGTGCCATCCAGATATTGTCCACCCGAATCGATCAAATAGCATTCTTTCGGGTTAATGGCGCGATGGCTCGCCTCCGTCGCCCGGTAATGCACAATGGCACCGTTTTCACCGGCACCGCTGATCGCAGGGAAGCTTTCCGCCTGGAAGAGGGGCACCTCTCGCCGCAAGGCCAGCAGGTGCGCGGCGGCGGAAATTTCATTCAAGCCCCCCTTCGGCGCTTCTTCCGAAAACCAACGCAGAAACCGCGCCATCGCCACCGCATCGCGCTGATGCGCCGCGCGCGCGCCCTGTTGTTCCAGCGCATTCTTGCAGGCACGCGGCATGCGGCAAGGGTCTTCGCCGGCGCGGATGTCAGCGCCCGCTTCGCGCAACCAATCGGTGAACCAGGCAGGCGTTGCCTCCCGGTCAATCCGCACACGCTTGCCCTTCAAGCTGCGCAGCGCCGCCGGCATGGCATCGCGCGGAGCCACCGCAACCGCATTGCCGAGATAGGCGCGAGTGTCGTGATCCAGCTTCGCCGGTTCCATGAACAGCGACACCGCCCCATCCGCAAACAGCAACGCGAAGCCAAGCGCGAGTGGCGTATGGTCCAAATCGCCACCGCGAATATTCAACAACCACGCAATGGAATGCGCATCGGCCAGCACCACCGCATCATCGCCCGCGGCGCGCAATTCCGCCGCCGCTTCCGCGCGCTTTTCGGGTGATGGCTTGCCGGCATAGGCCAGCGGATGGGCGCGGGCCGGCGCTTCCGGTGCGTGGGGCCGGTCGGGCCAAATTGCGTCAATCGGGTTGGCCGGCAACGCGCGGAAGGTCACGCCGGGGCGGCGCAGCCGGTCCAGCGCTGGTTCGCTATGCAGCCAGGGGTCATAGCCGATCACCAGCCCTTCCGCATGGGCGGCAAGCCATTCGGCGGGCGGTTCTTCCGTAATGTGGCGCGGTTCCCAATGGGCGACATCAATCTGGTTGCGGATTTGCAGCGTATAGCGACCATCGGAAAACACCGCCGCCTGCCGTGGCAGCACAATCGCCAACCCCGCGCTGCCGGTGAAGCCCGTCAGCCAGGCCAGCCTTTCGGCGGAACGCGGCACATATTCGCCAAGATGCTCATCTGCCCGAGGGATCAGGAAGCCTTGCACCCCCATCCGCGCGAGTTCGGCGCGCAAGGCGCCCAAGCGTTCAGCCCTGTTCATGAGCACCACCTGACCAATTGTTTCTCAATTGTTGCATGGCTTTCTATGGAATCATGCGTCTGGCGCATGGCTCTACTGTTGTCTTCGCGCATCACCTGTGCCCCAGAAGCCTCTATATCATCGCCCATCGGACAGCGAACCTGCCCTATCGGGCGGCGCCTCCGCAAAGGAAAGCTAAACATGAACACGCATTTCGCCAATCTCGAAACCAGCCTCTCGGCCCGCGCCGCGACGATTGAGGCTATTCACCGCGAAGCCGCCGCCGCCCGCGTCACCGCGCGCACCCAGGCATTTCGTAAGGCCTTCAAGATGATCGGGGCCGGCATCGGCGCCGTGCTGACCGCCATCGCCACCTGGCCGACCCGCCGCGATACCTATAAGGCGCTGGACCAGCTTTCGGACAAGCAGCTTGCCGATATCGGCTTGGTGCGTGGCGATATCGGTCGCGTTTTTGAACCGGGCTTCGCGCTGCAAGCCGCCAATGATGGCGATCTGCCGACGGGCCGCGCTGCCTAACCGCCGAATAACCTGCGCAGCCAGGATTTTAGGCCGCCCCCCTCGGGCGGCCTTTTTTTTGGTTGATGTGTCACATGCGGCCGCCGCGCCGGGGGGGCGAGGGCCGAGGCAATGCTATGCCGGCCCGCATCTTCCGCCGCGATCAGGCGCGCTTCCAGGGCGGTGACTTGCGCCACGGCTTCGGGCGGGTCACTGGCTGCCAGCGCTTCCGCCGCCCCTTCCGCTTCCGCGAAATCCCCCGCACGGCGCAGCGCATCAATCACGCGTACGGATTGTTCGGCATCCAAAGCCGGGCCGCTTCGCCACAGCGCCACGGCTTCGCGGCGCCATTGCCGCGCCAGATCTTCGCGGTTGAGGTCATCGGCGACCCAGGCGGCATGCAGCGTTGCCTCGGCCGCCGCATGCAAGGCGCCGGTTTCTTCCAGCACATGCGCCCAGGCCAGGAAGCGCCGCGCCAGAACAGGATGCGCCGTATCGGCAATCAGCGCGCGATAAGGTGCCGCCGCCACGGCCTGCGCGGCTGCGGGATGCGCTTCGCTGATATCAGGCGCGGCATAGCCGCAATGCGGGCAGGCTTGCAGCCAGCGCGCCATGGTGGAGCGCACCGGCTCGCCGGGGCGCAAATCCAGATCGGGCGCCTGTTCCGGCACGGGCGGGCGAAAGCCTGGTTGGCGGCTTTCATGGCCGCAAACCCCGCAACGCTTTTCCCGCCCCGCGGATGTTGGCGCGGTGGCCATTACGCGGTGCGGTCAGCCCCGCCTGATTGCAGCGCCGCCTGCGCCGCTGCCAAACGCGCCACCGGCACGCGATAGGGCGAACAGGACACGTAATCCAAGCCGACGCTTTCACAGAAATGGATGGAGGATGGATCGCCGCCATGCTCCCCACAAATGCCAAGCTTGATATCGGCCTTCACGCTGCGGCCCTTTTCAGCGGCGATGCGCACCAGCGCGCCGACACCATCCGGGTCAATGGAGACAAATGGATCCTTCGGGAAAATGCCTTTTTCGATGTAAAGCGGCAGGAACTTGCCGGCATCATCGCGTGAAAGGCCGAAGGTGGTTTGCGTCAGGTCATTCGTGCCGAAGGAAAAGAAATCCGCCGTGCCGGCAATGGCATCCGCCGTCAGTGCCGCGCGCGGCAACTCAATCATGGTGCCCACACTATAGACAACGTGATAGCCGCCTTCAGCGAAGACTTCCTGCGCCACGCGATCCACCATGGCGCGGGTGATTTCCAATTCGCGCTTGGTTGCCACCAGCGGAATCATGATCTCCGGCACCGGGGCCTTGTGAGTCTTGCGGCCAATTTCCGCCGCCGCTTCAAAAATGGCGCGCGCCTGCATTTCATAGATTTCCGGGAAGGAAATCCCCAAGCGACAGCCGCGATGCCCCAACATCGGGTTCGCTTCCGACAATTCCTGCATACGCCGCTGCATCGCCTCAACTTCGGTGCCGAGGGACGCCGCCACTTCCGCGATTTCATATTCGCTATGCGGCAGGAATTCATGCAAGGGCGGATCAAGCAAGCAGATCGTGACCGGCAGCCCGGCCATGATTTCAAACAGGTCAAGGAAATCCTTGCGCTGGAAGGGCAGCAGGCGCGCAAGTGCAGCGCGGCGGCCTTCTTCCGTTTCCGCCATGATCATCTGGCGCACCGCGCCGATGCGTTCCGGATCAAAGAACATGTGCTCCGTCCGGCAAAGCCCAATGCCTTCGGCGCCGAAGCGCCGGGCGGTTTCCGCATCTAAAGGCGTTTCCGCATTGGCGCGCACGCGCAAGCGCCGCACCTGATCGGCCCAGCCCATCAGCGTGTCGAAATCGCCCGAAAGCTGCGGTTCCACCA
>JADCEV010000121.1 GCA_020249865.1 Roseomonas sp.
ACATGGCCATGAACATGATACGCAACGCAGACGACAAACACAGCCTTAAAGTCAGAAGAAAAAAAGCCGCCATGAACACAGATTATCTGGAAGCATTACTATTCAGAACTCAGCAGTGAGCCTTTCAAGCGATTACCCTAGCGACCCCGCGAATTTCTATTGATAAAGGATAAAAAGAGTAGGAGAATACCCCCAAGGGCGCAGGTCCACGCAAAGACCGGTGCCGAAGGCAAAGCGACAAGGCAGGCAGGCATGAACCCGCTTGATGTCACACGTTCGATGATGGATGGCCTTGGGGCCGATGGCGATGTCTGCATGAAATGCGGATCACGCTCCCTTGGGCTATGCGCGCCGCTGGACGCAGCCGCCCTGGATGACATGGCAGCGGATAGCGAAAGGGTAACGCTGGAACCGCGTGCGCCCATTTTCCATCAGGGCGATGATGCGCGCTACGTCTATACGCTGACGGAGGGCATGGCGCGGCTGATGCGCGTATTGCCGGATGGCCGGCAGGCGGCGATCGGTTTTCGCTTTGCCGGTGATATTCTGGGTTTCACGCCATCAGAGGAACATGCCTTCGGCGCCGAGATGCTGACCGGCGGGCGGGTCTGCCGCATGGAACGCCGCCGGCTGGAACAATTATTCCGCCGCTACCCGTTGTTGGAACGCCGCTTCCTGGACCTATGCACGCGGGAATTGGCGCAAAGCCAGGAACACATCATGGCGCTGGGGCGCTTCACGGCGGAAGAACGCGTGGCGGCCTTTTTGCTTTCGCTCGTGGATGCGCAGCGCCGGCGCGGCCATCGGGGGCCGGTCTTCGACCTGCCGGCGACCCGCGCCGATATCGGCGAATTTCTGGGCCTGACGCTGGAAACCGTCAGCCGCGCCATTTCCAGCTTTCGTCGCCGTAATTTCATCCGGCTGCATGGGCAGAGCGGCATTGAGATCCTGAATCAAGGCGCGCTGACCGCCCTTGGCACCGGCGAGGGTGAGGACGCGGCCTGAATCCCACCGCATTCACGGCCGCGTGATGCTGGGATAGGCTATGGGCGGAAAAGGAAGCAGCCCATGTCCGATTTGCCGCGTCAGGTGGATATCGCCGAAGAAGGCCCGCGCGAGGGTTTTCAGATCGAAAAAAACCCCATCCCAAGCACGGATAAGATCGCGCTGATTGATGCGCTTTCGGCAACTGGCCTCAAGCATATTCAGGTGGCGTCCTTTGTCTCACCCAAGCTGGTGCCTGGTTGGGCCGATGCGGAAGCCGTGGTCGCGGGTTTCACGCCCAACCCCGAGATTCACTATACCGCGCTTTGGTTCAATGCGGCGGGGCTGGGTCGCGCGCTGGCCTTCAAGGATCGGCTGCATCTTTTTGGGTCGATCAGTCTTGCCGCGTCCGAGGCGTTTTCGCTCAAGAATCTGAACCGCGATCGTGCTGGCCAGATTGAGGCCATGCGCAAGCAAACCGCCGCGCATATCGCCGCCGGCATGCCGGTGACACGCATTGGGCTGCAAGCCGCCTTTGGCTGCAATTACGCCGGCGATGTCGCGCCCGCGCAGGTAATGGCAGCGATTGCGGATGGCTTGGCGATTGCCGGCGAAGCCGGTGTGACGATTCGCGATTTGACGCTGGCCGATACTATGGGCTGGGCCAATCCGCATCAGATCGAAACCGTGATTGGGAAGGTGCGCAATCGCTGGCCGGAATTGCGGCTTGCGCTGCATTTGCACGACACGCGCGGGCTTGGCATTGCCAATGCCATGGCGGGGCTGCGCATGGGGGTGGCGCGTTTTGATGCCGCGGTGGGTGGCCTTGGCGGTTGCCCCTTTGCCGGCCAGCCAGGCGCGCCCGGCAATATCGCGACCGAGGAATTGGCGCTGCTCTGTGCCGAACTTGGCATTGCAACCGGCATTGATCTGGAAGCGCTGGTGGAAGCGGGCAGGCTTGCGGAACGCATCCTGGATCGGCGCCTGCCAAGTGCGGTGCTGCGTGGCGGGACGCTGGCGCGGTTTCGTGCGCGCGCAGCGTGATTTGTGTCTGAAGACGCGCGCCGTTTCGCACCCGCAGTCGCGCGCAACAAGGCGCCCATCACGGAGATTCTGGCGCGCCATTTGCCTCCAACGGGCTTGGTGCTCGAAATCGCAAGTGGTTCGGGCGAACACGCGCTGCATTTCGCCGCGCAATTTCCGGCATTGAATTTTCAGCCAAGTGATCCTGATGCTGCTGCCCTTGCGAGCATTGCCGCCTGGCGAGAGGAGGCGCGGCTGCCCAACCTTTTGCCGCCCTTGATGCTCAATGTGATGGCCGATGCGTGGCCGATCCAGAGGGCTGATGCAGTGCTCTGCATCAATATGATCCATATCGCGCCGTGGGAAGCGACGGCGGCGTTGCTACAGGGCGCAGCACGCATTTTACCGCCCGGCGCCATGCTTTTTCTTTACGGCCCCTTCAAGCAGGGCGGGCACCACACCGCACCCAGCAATATGGAGTTTGATGAAAGCCTACGCGCCCAGGATTCGCGCTGGGGTGTGCGGGATCTGGAAGCAGTGGCGCATCGCGCCAGCGCGGCTGGTTTTGCCGCGCCTATAGTTGAAATAATGCCGGCGAATAATCTATCCGTGATTTTTCGACGGTTGTCGTGATACCCCATTTGGTACACTCAAAATCTTATCGCCGGACTTGATCCCTTCCAGCCCAGCAAAAAATCAACCTCCCTGTTGCAACAGCGCGATCACCGCGCGCTGCCAGGCTTCAAAGGCGCGGCTTGATGCGGCGCCTTTCGCTTCCGCCTCTCGGCTGGCGGCATTTAACCTTTGGCGCGCGGCCTGCTGTTCCCCGCCGGTGCGATCTTCCACCGCCTGACGGGCACGGGTCAGCGCCTGATCTGCTGAACGCGCCTCCCGCGCTGCAAGGCGTGCGGTATCCAGCAAGACGCGGATTTGCTGCAAGGTCGTAATCGTATTGGCCAGGGCCTCACGCCCCGGCACATCGGCGCCGGTACGCGCCAGGATTTCCTGCAACCGCTCGACCGATCCCGGCCCGCCGGGAAGGCGCCTGAGCGAGGCCTCAAGATCGAACTGCGCCGGCTGCAATAAAACTGGATCGCCAAGCCCCTGATCCCAGAGCGGCAAATCCTGGCGCTGATCACGTTCAAAGCCAAGCAGGATGGTTTTGGGTGCGGCTTCCAATTGCGTTTCATGCCGCAGGCCGAATTCGCCTTCAGCGGCGACTGGGAAGCGTGGTGTGGCACCGGGCCGGCGCGGCAGGTCAATCACCATCACACCACGCGCGCCACGTGGGTCAATCGCCAGCGCGGTTTCTTCGATGCGTTTCGATTCAATAGTGACGAACCCACGTCGCAGCGTGATGCGGGTAATGTCATCCCTATTGCTGCTTTGGCTGGCCAGGTGCAGATCACGATCACGCGCAAAGGCAATCAGGCGCTGATCGCCGGGCGATAGCGCACGCAATTCCGCATCGCCCAGAAAGCTTGGCGCATCCGGCCCGCCATAAACCGTGATCAACCCGTCAGGCAGTACGTGGTTTGACGTGTTGCGGAATCGCAGCGCGTGCAGGGGACGCGTCGCGGCCAAATCCTGCACCCACCAAAGCCGTTCTGCGGGCAGGTTGAGATCAAGGAAAGGCAGGTTCGCCGTTTCGCCGCTGCGAATCGTCACGGGCTGTTCCAGCGTGAAAGCCACGCGCCCGGCGGCCGCTTCCGCCGCAACATTGACGGCGAGCGGCGCTGGCGCAGCTTCCGCACGCATGGCGGAACGCGCTGCGGGTGCGGGCGGCGGCGCCATCATTGGTGCGGCCGCCGCTACCATGGGCTGAGGGCCGGTATCAGGCGTCACGCGAATGGCTTCCGCAATGCGCACCGGCAATTCAGGGCGCGGCACGGTGATGGGTTCGAAGATGGGCTGGCGAAATGCCGCAGCGTCGTCCGAGACCAACGAAATCCGCACCCCTTCCCAATCGCTGCCCGAGGCATTTTCCACCACGGCCCAGCCCATCAGCCGCGCCTGCCCGCCCGTTGCACCAAGCGCCGGCGCCATCAGCCGATAGGACGGCTTCCAAAGCGGCGCGCCGGCAATATAGATCACCGCTACCTGCCGTGCGCGATCAGACCTGAGGCGGATTTCGATACGTCTTTCATCATCGCTGCGCGCTGCCGCCAGTGCTTCCGCCGCGCGCGCCACACGCGCAGCCAGCGCGGGGTCTGTCAGCGTGACCTCATCGCCCGATTTCAGCAGTACTGAGAGCAAGCCGCGCGGCCCGATCAGCGAAAGATGCAGCCCGGCCTCCGTCTCTGCTGCGGTTGCGATGCGCCCGCGCGCACCGGCAGCCTCGGCCTCCTGACCGCGTAAAGCATTCAACAGGCTCACGCGGTTTTCGAAATCTGCGGGGCGCAGCGGCAGGCCGCGAAACGCCTCATTCAACAGATCACGCGCTGGCAGGCTGAGGCCCTCAACGCGGCCGGCGGGATCGAGGATCATCAGCGATCGCAGCAGATCATCCACATCACCAAGCGGGGCACGAAACACCACCGGCTGATTGGCCGCCACTTCGCCGGCGCGTTCAATTTGCGCAATGCCGGCCGAGGAAAGTGTCACGCCACGAATGGGCATTTCTGCTGCAAACGCAGCGGGCGCAATCAGCGTAAGGGCAAGGCTGGTGCGACGCATGGGGTTGGCTCCGGCGAACGAGGCGATTGATCTAGCTTGCATCAAAAAGGCGAATTTAGGGCGCCTTTATCGGGCGATTGGCATGACTTGCTTGCGGCACACCGCGATTGAGCGACATATGCGAATGCACGCAAAGCCACGCATTGGGCTTGCCATGAAAAATCATCGTGGCGCGGCCCGGCCTGTCAAACCGCGTGCCATCCGGGTGAAAGCCCGTACTGGTCCAGGGTGCGACGACAACCACCATGGATTTGTCGTCCGAGGCCAGCACATGGGTTTCCGAAAGGGTGAAACGAAAATCCTCGGTCTTCGGCCAGACATTATCCCATTGCGTCGCCTGCCAGGCAGCGAGCCCAGGGATCACATCACGATGTGTGCCAAAGGCGAGCACATCAGGATGGAATAGCGGGCGCGCGGAAGCGTAATCAACCTCACGCACAAAACCGGCGAAGCGATCCAGCCAGGCATCAAACCAGGCGCGCGTGGCGGCATCGGCTTTTGGTAGATCGGTCATGGCGTGTTTTCCTTCTGCCTTGGTGAAGACAGCCTGATCCGAAGCGGCAGCGCTTTCAAGTCTTGTGGCCTGAGGCTTGCCGGGCGGGGGTTAGCGGGCTTAGCCTTGCCGCAAGAAGACAAGTTGGAGGAGACAGGGCCATGACGGGCATTCATCGCCGCGGCGCTTTGCTGGCTACGCCCGCGCTTATTGGCGTAGTGTCGGGACGTGCCAATGCACAAGCTTGGCCCGCGCGTCAGGTTCGTATTGTGGTGGGCTTCGCCGCTGGGGGTGCCAATGACATTATGGCGCGCTTGCTTGCCGCCAAACTGGGTGAGCGCATTCCAGGTAGCACTTTCGTGGTCGAAAACCGCCCCGGCGCGGGCACCTTATTGGCGGCGGAACATGTCGCGCGCCAGCCGGCGGATGGTTATACCTATCTATTCGCATCTTCTTCCACGCTGATTACGCTTTTGGTCAATCGCGCCGCGGGGCTTGATCCTACCCAGGCGTTTTCAGCGGTTTCCATGGCACAATCCTCACCTTTGCTGCTGGTATCGCGCAGCGATTTTCCGGCGCGCACCCTGTCGCAGGTAATTGAATTGGCAAAACAGCGCCAGGGCAGATTGACGATTTCCCATCCGGGTAGCGGCGGCGTTAATCACCTTTCGCTCGTCATGCTGATGCGTCAGGTGGGCATAGAACTGACTATGGTGCCGTATAATGGCAATAACCCATCCCTCACGGCGCTGGTGCGTGGCGATGTGGAATTGGCGAGTGATTCACTTTTTGCAACACGCGCCTTGATTGAAGCCGGCACCATTCGCCCGATTGCGATTACCAGCGCAGAACGTTCACCGACCTATCCCGATGTGCCGAGCTTTGCCGAAACCGTGCCGGGCTATGATGTGACTTTCTGGGGCGGCATCATGGCGCCGCGTGGCGTTCCCGAACCCATTCTGGACCGGCTTTCGCAAGAACTCGATACCATTCTGCGCCAACCCGATGTCGCGGACCGCGTGCGCAGCTTCGGTGCCACGCCGGTGGGTGGCACGCGCGAACATTACGCCAAGGTGATCCAGGAAGATTGGGTACGCTGGGGGGAGGTTGTGCGCGCCAGTGGAATCAAGCCGGATTGATGTTGTTGGATTGAAAAGGGGGATACCATGCCGAAACTCAGTGCCGATCGCGTCAAGGAAATCGGCCGCACACTTCTGATCGCTGCTGGTGCGCCGGCAGATGAGGCGGAAACCGTCGCGCGGCATTGCACCAGCGCCAATCTGGTGGGTCATGATTCGCATGGCATCATCATGATCCCGGGCTATATCGAACGCATCAAGGTGGGGCATATCGTGCCGGGCGCACCGTGGAAGATTGTGCAGGAATCAGCGACCACATCGGTCATTGATGGGCATTGGGGCTTTGGTTACGTCGCCAATGAAAAGGCCATGCGCTACACCATCGAAAAGGCGCAGAAATCCAATGTCGCCGCTGCCACCGTGTTTCGGCAGGGGCATATCGGCCGGCTGGCGAGTTATCCGCTGATGGCTGCAGAAGCTGGCATGATTGGCATTTGCACGGCTGATTCCGGACGTTCACCGAAGGCAGTGGCGCCTTTTGGCGGACGCGAGGCGCGGCTTGGCACCAACCCGATTTCCATTGCGGTGCCATCCGATTTGGCCGGGCCTTTTGTGCTGGATATGGCAACCTCGGCCGCCGCGGCGGGCAAGGTATTTCTGGCGCAAGCGCGCGGGCAGGAAGTGCCGGATGGTTGGGTGATTGGCGCAGATGGCAAACCCACGCGCGATCCTTCGCAATTGAAGAAGGGCGGTGCGCTGCTGCCATTGGGCGGTACGGAAGGCTATAAGGGTTTTGGCTTGGCCGCGATGGTGGAAATCCTCTGCGGCTTGCTGACCGGGCTTGGCTTTGGTGTGGAGCCCACAGGCCGACATAATGACGGCTGCTTCATGGCAGTATTCAAGGTGGATGCCTTCCGCCCACTGGCGCAATTCAAGCAGGAAGTCGCAGATTTCGCGCGCTATCTGAAGGACACTCCGCCCGCCGAAGGCAGCCAGGGTGTGTTTTACCCTGGAGAGCTTGAGGCGATGCGTGAGGCAGATCGCCGCGCCAATGGCATTGAGATTGAGGATAAGACGATTGAGGTCTTGACCAAACTTGCCGGCGAATTGGGGGTGGCCGGCAAGCTTGGATTGTAGATCGCGTCAGCTAAGATCGAGAGTAATCTCACCAAACTCTGCAAACCCGGCCTGCACGCGCTGGCCGGGCGGGACAAAAATGCAGCCCGTATAGGTGCCGGTCGTCACCACCTGACCGGCGCGCAAATGCTCGCCAAGCCCATGCAAATGATTGGCAAGCCACACCAAAGGCAGCACTGGGTCGCCAGAGGGATTGCCGCCCTTTTGGTCCACCTGTAGCGCACCCGCATAGGATTGCCGCACAGCGAGATTGGGCAAATCAAAGCCCCGCCAATTCGTGACATCAGCGCCCACCACATAGCCAAGATGCGCGATGTTATCGGCCATGCCCTCAGCGGGTGATACCACCCTGTGATCGGCATAGCGCGATTGCACCAATTCCAGCAGCGGGAAGGCAGCATCCACCGCATCCAGCACTTCTTCGCGGCTATAGGCGCTGCCGCGCGGCGGCAGATCGCGCTTCAGGCGGAAAGCGACTTCGGTTTCAAGGCCGATGGGGCGGGTATTCGCTACCCCCCAACGCCCGCCCGATTGGCGGGCGCCACTCGCCGCCATGATGCCAAAATTGGTGGGCTTGCCGGGCGGGGTCGCGCATTTCCAGCCGCCTATGGTGCCACCAAGCGCTCTCAGCACACCCTGTTGAATGGCGAAGATTTCGGCCTCATTGCCTGGTGCGGCATCGCCGAGATTGGCGATGGGCGCGCCGCCCTTATGCACCGCGACCAGCTTTTCGATCGCGCGCGTAATGGTTTCAGATGACATGATCGGCTTTCCTATTCGTTCAATTCCGGAATGACCCAAAGCGGCGCCTCACCGCGCGCGACGCGTTGCACATTATCGAAAGCATTGCGCAGCCGGGCGATATTGCTGTCCTGCGTGGGGCCGGCCATATGCGCAGTCAGCACGACATTATCCAGGCCAAATAATGGATTATCGGGCGGCGGCGGTTCCTGATCAAACACATCAAGCCCAGCGCCCGCGATCCGGCCCGAGGACAGCGCGCGATAGAGTGCCGCCTCATCCACCACCGGCCCGCGGCTGGTATTGATCAGGAAGGCGGTTGGCTTCATCAGCGCCAATTCCGCCTCACCCAACAAGCCCTTGGTGCTAGCATTCAACGGCACATGGAGCGAGACGATATCGGAATTCCGCAGCAATTCCCGATATAGCCGGAAACGTACATTCAGCGCATCTTCGGTTTCTTCGCGGAGCCTCGCGATATCATAGTAATGCACATTCATGCCAAAGGCCTGCGCCAGACGCGCGGTCTTCTTGCCAATGGTGCCGAGCCCTACAATACCAAGGGTACGCCCACGCAGTTCATACAGCTTCGGCGTCTGATTGCCGCGCCAACGACCAGCGGCGACATTGGCATGCTGACGGATCAATTGCCGTGATACCGCCAGCATCAGCAGCACCGCATGTTCCGAAACGGCGGTGGAATTTGCGCCGCCATTATTGGCGAAAGGCACACCGCCACGCCGCGCCGCCGCGATATCCGCGCGGTCATACCCCGCGCTCAATACCTGGATCAGCTTCAGCTTGGGGGCGATGGCGTAAAGCTCATCCTTGACCAGCATATCCACGAAGCCAACCAGATATTCAGCTTCAGCCATCGCATCCTTCCAATCCGCGCCGCCGGGCTTGGCGATGCGCAGATCAAAACCATCCGGCGCCATTTCCTGGATCACCGCCTCATCCACCATGGATTGCGTGACAACAACAATACGCGGCTTCATGTTTCCTCCGAAATTACTTTCCGGCGCAGCATGAACCGGCAGGCGCCGGCCGCCAAGGGGCGGGATTGCGCAGGGCACGCGCCAGGGCCATGCTGCGGCTTACGCAACATCAGGCCGGGGGCGTTATCAGGTGCAGCAGAAGGGCGCGCCACCAGGGGCAGGTCAGGCATGAAGGAAACGCCGTCTCGCCGCGCCTGGTTCATCCTTGCCGGCGGCTTTTTGGCTTTCACCATCAGCGCCAGCCTGATGCATGCCTATAGTGTTTTTCTGCTTGCCTTCATTGCTGAATTTCGCTGGAGCCGCGCAGAAAGTTCACTCGCCTATTCGGTCGGGCAGGTGGTGGGCGGCATTTCATCGCCGCTGGTGGGTGGCATGGTGGACCGGCTTGGCGCGCGGCGCATGGTGCTGCTGGGTGGCTGCCTGCTGGCGCTTGGGTTGCTGGGTAGCGCCTTCGCGACATCGCTTTGGCAGGTTGTGCTGCTTTATGGCGTGGTGATGACGCTGGGTGCCAATTGCATCAGCATGGTGGTGTTTGCGCCGCTGATTTCGCGCCTATTTGTCGCGCGGCGCGGTATGGCCATGTCCATGCTGCAATCAGCCAATGGATTTGGCCGCGCCATTTCCGCGCCAATCGCGCAGCTCATGGTGAGTGAAGTGGGCTGGCGCCACGCTTATCTGATGCAGGCCGGCATCATGGCGGCATTGGTTCTGCCATTGGCCGCGCTGTTTCGTGGCGCAGAGCAAACGCCTATCGCCAAGCCAACCGCCGATAGCGCGCCCGCGCGCGATTGGTCAGTGGCCGAGGCGATGCGCACGCGCCATTTTTGGCTACTGCTGATTGTCTATGGCTTGACAAGCATTGGCAGTTTTCTGGTGGCGCTTCATCAATTGGCCTTCGCCGTGGATCGCGGCTTTGATCCGCTTTACGCAGCCTTTGTGGTGGGGCTGGGTAGCTTGCTTGCACTGCCAGGCGTTATCCTGACCGGCACGATTTCAGACTATATCGGGCGCGAAGGCGCGGCGATACTTGCCTATGCCATTTCCATCATTGGTGTGGCGGCAGCGCTGATGATTGATAATGCCGATCAGCATTTGCTGTTCTGGGTGCATGCGTGTTTCTTTGGCATTACCTGGGGCGCACGCGGGCCGGCGATTACCGCCAAAACAGCGGATCTTTTTGGTGGCCCCAGGCTTGGCACCATTCTGGGTCTGATCACCATTGGCTCCGGCCTTGGGGCAGGGCTTGGCGCCTGGGGCGCGGGTTTCCTGTTTGATCTGACTGGCAGCTATCAGCTTGGTTTCATGCTTGCCATCGCCGCCTATGCGATGGGGGCTTTGGTTTTCTGGGCGCTCCGCAAACCGGTGCAGAGATGAAACAAAAACGCCGAAAGCTTTGCAAAAACGGCTTACAGCCAGTACGGGCAAAAACCATGGCGTGACCCGTCAGGACGGTCACGCCATGAAGGGCGTATCAGCTTTGCAGCTTGATGCCGGAATCGCGGATCACCCGCGCCCATTTGGCAAGATCATCAGCAATCCGGGCGCGCATCTGTTCGCTATCGCCATCCACAATATCAAGTCCAAGGCCGGTAAAGCGCTGGCGCATGGCTGGGTCCGCCAAAATGGCCCGCGATGTGGCCTGTACACGGTTCAGGATGGGCTGCGGCGTACCGGTCGGCGCCATGGTGCCGAACCAGGAACTCGCTTCAAAGCCGGGGAAGCCTTGTTCCACCAGCGTTGGTATCTCTGGCGCATTGGCCGAACGTGCCAAGGTGGTGATGCCAAGACTGCGCAGCTGGCCATCGCGCACCATGGGCAGCACGGCGCCGATATTCTGGATGCCAAGCTGCACAGAGCCATTCAGCACATCCGCCATATTCGCACCGCGATAGGGGATATGTTCCATCTTGATGCCGGCCTGGCTGCAGAACATTTCGCCGGCGGCATGCTGCGGCGTGCCCACGCCTGGCGTGCCATAGGATACCTTGCCGGGATTGGCCTTGGCGTAAGCGACCAATTCCTGGATCGTGCGCGGTGGGAAATCCCGGTTCGATACGAAAAGCGATGGCATGGCGAAGGCAAGATGTATCGGCGCCAAATCCTTCACGGGATCGAAAGGCAGGCGTTGCAGGTTTGGCAGAAGGGTCAGCGCCGCACTTGCGGCCCACATCAGCGTATAGCCATCAGGCGCCGATTTCGCGACACGATCAACACCAATCGCGCCCGAATTGCCGGCGACATTTTCCACCACCACCGGCTGGCCCCAGGCTTCGGAAAATCTCTGTGCGAAAATGCGCCCGGTCACATCCGTGGCGCTGCCGGCAGTGAAGCCGACAACCAGCCGCACCGGGCGATCCGGCCAATTGCTTTGCGCCAAAGCGCTGCCCGAGGCGCCAACCCCAATCAATCCGGCGCCACCCAGCAGAACCCGGCGCCGCGAAAGCGATGCTGTCATGATAACCCTCTCCTGTTGGTTTTGGTTGTGCGCGGCATCAAATCGCCAGCACTTCAACGGGAGAATACCGCAGGGGTAGAGCCGCCGTCCATGCGCATCTGCATGGCAGCGGCGGTGTATTTTCAGGCCGAAACCTGCCGCACCAGGTCCCGTTTGGCGAGTGCTGCCCCCGCCGCCCAGGCCGGCACAAGGGGCCGGGGCTTTTCGAACCAAAAGCAGGTTTCCTCAATGCCCCGCGCCGGACACCAGATGCGCCCTTCCCCAAGCGGGCCGAAGCCCAGCAGGCGAATAACCGCGAGCGAGGCCGCATTATCGGGCTGTACCGCCGCGCGCAGACAATCAATATCCAGATGCTTGAAGGCAAGCTCCACCGCGACCGGCCCTGCTTCGCGCATCAGCCCTTGGCCCTGGTATTCTTCCCCCAGCCAATAGGTGGTCAGCGCCACCCGATCATTCCCGGGTGGGCAAATCAGGCTGACCCAACCGCAAATCGCGCCATCGGATTTCCGTTCCAGCACCAGTGGCAAAGACCGCCTTTCCGCTGCCGCACCGCGGGCCGAGGTAATCTTCTCCTCCGCCATTGGGGGCGAGAAGGGCACGGGCCAGGATGCAAGGCGCTTGCTGATCGCTTCCGTCATCATCTCCGCAATCGCCGGGGCATCGCGGCCTTCGGCGCAGCGCAACCGAAGGCGAGGCGTTTCTGCTACGGGAGCAGATGGGAGAAAAACAACCATAAGATGTATATAGACCGAGAAAATCTATTTGGCCAGAAAATTCTTAAGCCTTTCTACAGCTTTTCCGCGAGGTTGATCAAATAAGCGTGACAGGGAAAATTTCCCATGATGCACGCGCGCACGGCGATGGGAGAATTCCAGAAAACCGGCCAGCCCATTGCGTCGCCCGAAGCCGGATTCCCCAGACCCGCCAAAGCCAAGGGCCTGAAACCCAGCAAATTCAACGGTGCGCCCGGCAATCATGGCGCTGCCCCGCGCCATGGCACCAATCTGCTTTTCTTCCTCAGGCGTCGCACCAAACAGATATATGGCCAGCGGCGAGGGGCGTTCTGCAACCCAGGCGAGTGCTGTCTTGAGGGATTCTTCTTCGCGCAGAAGTAGTATCGGGCCGAAGATTTCCTCATGGCAGATCGCCGCATCCGATGGGGCCTCTGCCAGGCGCAGCGCCATGCGGCGCCCCGGGCCGTCCTCAGCCAATGGGGTCAAGGATGCACCCGCCATCAGCCTTTGCAACCGCGCGATCTGGGCGGCATTGATCACACCCGTATCGGGCAGGCCGATGCCGGTAGCCTTGCAGGCTGCCATGAAGGCTTCCCTTTTGTGGCCCACCAGCAGCACCGTATCCGGCGCCACACAGGTCTGCCCCGCATTGAAGGCCTTGCCCGCCAGAATATCGCGCGCGGCGCGCTGCAAATCCGCGCCCGGCAGCACCAGCACCGGGCATTTGCTGCCGAGTTCCAGCGTGAGCGGCGTGAGGTTCGGCGCGGCAGCGGCCATGATCTTCCGCCCGGTCGCGGTGCTGCCGGTGAAAACCAGATGATCCCATGGTTGCGCCGCGAAATCCGCCCCCACTTCCGCGCCGCCTTGCACGCAAAGCGCAATATCATCGCCCCAGGCTTCGCGCAGGATATCGGCAATCAGCGCGGCGGTGCGCGGCAGCGCTTCCGATGGTTTCACGCAAACCCGATTGCCGGCGGCAATGGCATCAATCGCCGGCAGCAGCGCCAATTGCACCGGGTAATTCCACGGCGCCATGATGCCGACCACGCCTTTCGGGACGAATTCTTCCCGCGCGCGCGCCGGCCAGAAGGGATAGGGCACGCTCACGCGGCGCGGGCGCATCCAGTGCCACAGATTGCGCCGCGCATAACGCGCCATATCCGCAACCAGCAGCACATCCGCGAGCAGGGTTTCAATCGGTGCGCGGCCTTCATATTCGGCATCGAGCACCGCCATGATTTCATGTGAGCGCGCCATCACGGTACGCGCCAGCGCTGCCAATAGCGCGCGACGTTGCTTGAGATTGGGCGCGCCATCACGCGCTTCGGCGGCACGCAAGGCGGCAAGGGCTTCAGCGGGGGTCATGCCGGAACAGCCTTCGCGGCAGCTTCACCAGACAGCACCGCAGCTTCAATGGTGGCGGGCAGGCGTGGCCAGGTCCAATCGCCAGCGAGTACCAAATTGCGATGCACCTGCCGCGGTGGTTGTGGCGGCATGCCCACCGCATGGCGCGGCGTGGCGCGGCGTTCCTTCACCGCGCGCATCGCCGGTGGCGCCTCCGGCCAATCACCGGGCAAGCCAAATGCCTTTGCCGCGGAGCGGATTTCCGCCCAGGCGCGCGGCGCCAAATCCGGCGCCTGTTCCTCGACCTCCGCATCCGCTGCACTCACGGTGATGCTGACACCAGTTGGGCGCACCAGGATCCATTGCGTCAGCCCGCCCAGCACGCCGATGAAGCGGACCGGCCCTGCCGTTTGATGCGCGAAATGCAGATTGAGAATCGGCGCATGGCGTTCCGGCACGCGCAGCTTCGGGATCAGCCGTGCCACTTCCCAGGGTGGCAGCGCCAGCACAATCTGATCGCGCGGATCAAGTGATATGCTGTCATCACCAAAATGCAGCGCAATGATGCGCCCTTCCGCTTCCGTCATGGCGCGCAACCGCGCCCCGAAACGCGTCGTGACTCCCGCTTGCTGTAAGGCGTGGAGCGCAGGCGCAATCAAATCCGGCCCGAGCCCTTCACGCGCCACCAGCACGGCGCCCGCCCCTGGCCGCCCCAGCCGGCGCAGCACCACGCCAAGCCGCGCCGAAGAAGCCTCCTGCCCTGGCGTATTCAGTGCTGCCACCGTGAGTGGTTCGATCAGCGCGCGATACAGCGCGGGATGCGCCGCCATCACCTCGGCCACTGGACGATCCCCAATCGGCAGCGCGAGGCGCAGTAGGGTCGCGAAGGCAGCGGTACTCAGCCCCGGCGGGCGTTTGGCGGGATCACGCCAGGCGAGGGGGCTTGCCGCGATGCGCCGCGCGCTGCCATCGGCCAGATCGAACACCGGCAGGCCTTCCGGTTCGGCTTCCACCCAAGCCTCTTGCGCCCCGATATCAGCCAGAAAACGCAGCGCCGCGCGATTGGCGCCCATCAGCGCGTGCGTGCCGTTATCCGTGCCATCGGGCAAGGCGCGGCAGCGCCCGCCGGCCACCGGTGTTGCTTCATGCAGCATCACCGCGCGGCCACGCTGTGCGAGGCGCAGCGCCGCCGCCAAGCCAGCGACGCCGGCGCCAATGACATGGCATGTGGCGGTGCTGCTCACGCGCGGCTGGTGCTTGCTTGCGGCATGGGCATGAGTCCCATGGCATAGGCGGCCATTTGCAGTTTCTCGCCCCGCGTCAGGCGCGGGCGTGGCCGAGGCAAGCCAAAGCCGCGCGCCATCAGGCGTTCAAACAACCGCTGATAGCCCCACATCATGATGCGTGCGGGCAAAAGCGCACGCTGATCCAAATGGCGCAGTTCTGCCGCCGCTTGCGCGAAGCCGGCTTCGGCTTGCCTTGCCAACTGCGCGGCAGCGCGGGCAAAGCCTGGGCTTGCGATCAGCGTGGCGGCGGGCGCATCGGCCACACCTTCAGCCGCCAGCAGATCAAGCGGCAGATAGACGCGGTCGCGCGTTGCATCCTCATCCAGGTCGCGCAGGATATTCACCAATTGCAGCGTGCGCCCAAGCCCAAGACCGAAATCAGCCGCGTCAGGCGCGCCGAAAATACGCACCGCCATGGCGCCGACACTGCCGGCGACGCGGCGGCAATAGAGGTTCAGCGCTTCGGTATCGGCAATGCGCAGGCTTGGTGTGGAATCAGTTTCCATGCCCGCAATCATCGCTTCGCATTCTTCAATCGGCAGTGCGAAGGCGCTGCGCGCCTGCGCCAATTCGCGCGACAGCGCACAATCTGGCGCGCGGAGCTTGCCGCGCCAATCCGCCAGGAAGCGGCGCTTTTCCGCTTCCGGCATGGCGCCATCGGCAATGTCATCCACCGCGCGGCAAAAGGCATAAACCGCCCACAATGCGCGGCGCCTTTCGCCCTTGAGCGCCGACATGCCGCGCGCGAAGGAAGACCCCGCGCGCCCAACCCTCGCACTGACCAGCGCCGCATCGCTTGGCCCCGTGCCAAGCGCCGCGCGAAAGCCATGCAAGAAATCCAGCCGCGATAGCGCCACCCGGCCCAATACCGGATCCGCTGCACGCAGCCGCGCCAGCAGCCGCCGCGCGAGTGCGATGGTCACAGTACTTTCGCGCGCCAGACGCTTGGCTGCGATCAGGCGTGGCAGTGCGGCGGCGGCATCCAGCCTTTCTTCCACCTGATCAAGCGCAGCATCCAGCACGGCGCGCCGCGCCTCGGTATTGGCGGGGTCGAAGAAGTGCGCCTCACCGCCGGCCAAATCCATCCAGGCTTCGGGCAGATAGACGCGCCCGATATCGCGCCGATCCGGCACGAGATCCTGCAGGTGATTGAGGATTTGCAAGGCGGTGCAGAGCGCATCGGCGGCCGCGATGGCCTCAGGCTTTGTCTCATGATGCAGGCGGAGCAACATGCGCCCGACGGGATTGGCTGACCGCGCGCAGTAATCTTCCAAGCCGGCCCAATCGGCGTAACGCGCTTGCACCGCATCCTGCCGAAAGGCCGAAAGCATCAGCCGCGCTTCATCCGTGCCACTGCCCGCGCGATGCAAGGCCGTGGCGGCAGGTTCCTCGGTGGCGGGATCATCAAGCGCGGCTTCAAGCGCTGCCAGCCGGCGCAGCTTTTCCGGCGGGTCTAGGGCAGGATCATCGGCAATATCATCGGCGGCACGCACAAAGCGATAGAACCCCAGCACCTTCGGGCGGATTTCCGGCGCCAGCAGCCGGGACGCAACCGGAAAATTCTCAGACCCCGCGTCACGCGTCGGCGCGCGGGAGGCAGCGCTTTCAGCAATCATGCCGTGCCGCTGGCGGAATAGGCACGGCCCTTCCAGCCGGCGGGGCGCCCGATCAGCACGCGCACCAGCGCGGTCCATTGAATGGCAAGCCCAACCAGTACGGCGAAGGGATGCAGCGGCACGGTCCACCAGGCTTCGCGGGTTTTGAAGGTAATGGCGGCGCGCAAGCCAAAGACCAACAGAATGGCAAGTGCTGCCTGCCATTCCGGTAGCAGAAAGAAGGGCCAGATATGCGCGCCCGCCAAAAGCGTGGTCCAGATCGGCAGGCCGATGGGGGTGGCCATGCCTTCATGCGCATTCTTGATGAAGCCATTCCAGCTTGAACGCAGCCCATCATACATGCGGCATTCGGCAAGCTGCACGCCTTCCACCATTTCCGTCCGGAAACCGGCACCGCGCAGCTTGCGCGAAAGCTGCAAGCCATCATGCAACAGCGTGCGGATGGCGCCATGCCCGCCAATGGATTCATAGGCGCCGCGTTCAAACAGGATCAATTGCCCGCAAGCGGCGCCAAGCTCCGCGCGTTCAGTCTCCGCCCGCCCACCACCTGGCAGATAGCCGATCAGCAGCAGGTTGATCATGGGCACGGTCAGCGCCTCACCCAAAGTGCCGATGATCTGGCGCGGCACGCCGGTTACCATCGCAAGCTTTTGCCGCGCGGCATGGCCGGCCATGTGGGCAGCCGCATCACGCGCGAGCCGCACATCGGCATCAATGAACAGGAAATGCGTCCCGCGCGCCGCTTCCGCCAAGCGCGCACAGGCATGCACCTTGCCGGTCCAGCCCTGCGGCAGTGGCGGGCAGGCCAGCAGCCGCACCCGCGCATCACGCGTGGCATAGGCGCTGACAATCGCTGCCGTACGATCGCTCGACCCATCATCCATCACCAGCACTTCAATCGCGACACCTTGTTGCGCGAGTGCGGCATCAAGGCAGGCGCTGATATGCGCTTCCTCATTCCGCGCCGGGATCAGAATGGATACCAGCGCATCCTTCGGTGCCGGCCCACGCGCCTTCGCCATGCGGCGGAGGTTATCCAGCGCGAAACCGACCGGCATCAGCGCCAAGGCCAGCGCAATCCAGGGCAGGAAATCTGTCATGGCGCTGTCTCCGCGCGTTGTTCATGTCGGGGGTCGAAGCGTTCACCGCGCAGCAGGGCCTTGGCGCGGCGCCAAGTCTGATAAATGCCGCCCATGCCCTCGCGCCCCTGCACCAGGGTTTGGAAGGCAGCAGGATCGCGCGCAATCGCATCGGCGCTAAGCTTTTCCAGCACGTCCGCCAAGGCATCAGACAGCAGCGCCGTACGCGCCTCACGCGGCGCGGCCAGCAGGCTTGCGGCCGGAATCGGCGCACCGAAAGCGGCGAGCATTTCGGCCTTGCGCTCAGACCAGAACGGGTAATCAAGCGCGAGCGGTACAAAGACGGCATCGGGTGCAATCTCCGGCAGGCGGATCATGCCAGGCGCAATCGGCACTGGTCTCTCGCGCGGATCACTGAAGCGCCCCGGCGCATTGATCCAAAGGATATGCGCGGGATTGGCCAGCACCTTTTCCACCACACGCAGAAACGCGACCGAACCGCGCGCCGAGCCGGTTTCGATCCCAAAAACGCCAAGCCTTTTCATGAAGCGATATTTCTCAATGGCCTTCGCATCCATCGGCGTAAAAAGCGGCCGATGCGGCAATAGCCGGCGATAGAGCAGCATGAAGGCAACACCATCCCACCAGGACGGATGATTGGCGAAAATCACCACGGGCTTGCCTTCTGGCAAATCGGGCAGGCCCCAACGCGCCACGCGCAAGGCGCGCATGTGTTTCGCGAAGAAACGCGTGAACATGAAATCAAAAAAATCCAAATGGCGCGGCGAACGCAGCGCCACCGGATCAGGCATTTCTTGTCCCGGCTTCTTCGTCATTCCGCCGCGGCTGGCAATTCGGCCTCTCGCCGGCCGGCCAATTCCGCTTCGGGCGACATGCCCCGCCCGCCATGATCGCGATCCAAGGCATCGGCAGCAATCCAGCCAGACATCATCACCATCGGCATGCCGGGGCCAGGATGCGCGGCGCCGCCAGCAAGATAAAGCCCCTTGATCGCCTTGCTGCGATTGCTCGGCTTGAAGGCGCCGGTGAAGGAACCATGCGATGCCAGGCCATAAATCGCGCCATTCAAAACCTTGTAGCGGTTATGGATATCCACCGGCGTCAATTGGCTTTCGCACACAATCCGGCTTTCGATATCTTCCAGCCCTGCGGTGCGCTTCAGCTTATCCAGAATCTTCTGGCGATAGGCCGGGAACATCTTCGACCAATCATGATGCGGGCGGAGATAGGGTGTGTGCACCAGCACATAAAGCGCTTCGCCACCTTCTGGCGCGACGGAAGGGTCCGTGCCCGATGGCGCGGCGAGATAGGCAGTCGGGTCCGGCGCCGGTTCACCCTTGCGGTAGATCGCATCGAATTCTTCTTCCGCATCGCGCGAGAAGACGAAGTCATGATGCGCCAAATGCTCATAACGGCGATTGAGCCCGAGATAGAGCACCACACCGGAACAGGCGGGCTCATATTTCTTCGCATAGCGCTGCGACGCATTGCCCTTCACCAATTCGGTATAGGTACGGATCGCATCCATGTTGGAAATCAGCGCATCGCAGGCAATGCGTTCGCCATTGGCTGTCACGCTGCGCACCGCGCCACCAACAATCTCAATATCCGTCACCTCGGCATTGGTACGCAGATCAGCGCCGAGTGAGGCTGCCAGATTGGCAAGTCCTTCCGCAGCCGCGCGCGTACCGCCCACCGGATACCACACACCTTCGGATGCCTGCATATCGCCAATGCTGCAGAGCACCGCCGGCGCCAGGTAGGGGCTTGATCCGACATATTGCGTGAAGTGATCAAGCATCTGCGCCAATTGCTCATTCGGCACATGGCCGCGAATGACTTTCGCCACCGTCTGGCCCATGCGCAAAGCCATCACATCGCGCAGCACATCGGGCTTGAAATTATCGCCAAGGTTCAGCGTATCGCCAATGCCCTCCACGGGCTTCCAGAAGAAGAACTTCTCCGACACCTTGTGCAAATGGCGGGCAACGCGCTGGAAGCGTTCATAGCCAGCGCCATTCGGCCCGCCCGGCGCGAAGGCATCCATGGAACGCGCCATGTCTTGCACGTTTTCGATCAGATCAATCTGCTTGCTGCCATCGAAAAAGCAGCGCCATTGCGGGTCGAGCCGGATCAGCGGCATTTCCTGCTGCTGATTGCGCCCCGCTTCCGCGAAGATACGGCGTAGCACGCGCGGCACGGTCAGGATGGTGGGACCCATATCGAAACGGAAATTCCCGCGCCCATCGGGTGATGGCAGGTTCAGTACCGCAGCCTTGCCGCCGAGCCAGGAATTACGCTCAAGGACCGTGACCTGATGCCCACGCGCCTGCGCGGTGGCGGCGGCTGCAAGCCCACCCAAACCGCTGCCGATGACAACTACCTTGGCACCCATCGCGCCGTCTCCTTCTCAAGCACCAGTAACGGACGCGCTCGCCCGCATATGGCGCGGGCTGCGCTCACTCCGCGTCATGCCCAGATCCTGCAATAACAAATCGGTGCTGATGCGCGCACCTTCATAAATCACCGGCAAGCCACTGCCCGGATGCGTGCCGCCGCCCACCAGATACACCCCCTTCGCGCGGCCAAAGCGATTGCGCGGGCGGAAATGCATCATCTGCCGCACATTATGCGCCAGGTTGAAGGTGGCCCCATAGCCAACCGCATATTCATCCTGCCAACCCTGCGGCGAGAGGATTTTCTCATACCGAATGCGGCTTTCGATATCATGCAGGCCAAGCGCCTTCAGCCGATCCAGCGCCAAGCGCCGATAACGAGGTGCCTCAGCCGCCCAATCCGCGCCGCCCAACAAATTCGGCACCGGCACAAGCATATAAAGCGTGGAATGCCCAGGCGGGGCGAGTGAGGGATCAGTACTGGCAGCCGCCTGCACATAAAGCGACGGATTTTGTGGAATAATGCCAGCTTCGATCTGCGCCAGATTATTCTCATAATCTTCCGCCAGCAGCACCGTGTGATGCGCCAGATCAAGCTTCCCTTCAATGCCCAGATAAAGCATGAAGGTGGAACAGGAATACCGCGCCTCGGCGATTTTCTTGTCGGGCCATTGCGGGCGCTGTTCTTCTTCCATCAGCCCCGGAATGGCATGGGCGAAATCAGCATTTACCACCACAGCATCCGCGGCATGCAACCGCCCGCCCGCTTCAACACCCACGGCGCGGCGGCCTTCGAAGACAATGCGATCAACCTTGGTATTTAGGCGGATATCCACGCCGACACTTTCAGCAACGCGCGCCATGGCCTCGGACACCACGCCGCAACCGCCGCGCGGATGAAACACGCCATGTTCATATTCCAGGAAGGACAGGATGGAGAACATGCTCGGGCAGCGGAAGGGACTCATGCCCAGGTATTTGGACTGGAAGGAAAACGCCAAGCGCGTGCGCGGATCGGAGAAGTGTCGTTGCAATTCCTGATCCAGCGACAGCCAGGGCCGCAGATGGCGCAAGCCATTCATTACTTCCGGCGCCAGATAGGTCATCACGCCATGAAAGGGCCGTTCCAGCACGGGGCGGAAGGCTTCCAGCTTCACGCGGTTTTCCGCCATGAAGCTGCGCACGCCTGGCGCATCTGCGGGATTGATCTTCGCGACCTCCGCTTCCATGCGCGCCAGATCAGGCGACGCATCTATCGTGACGGGATTGGCGCCTTCAAAGATCAGCCGGTATTGCGGATCAAGGCGGATCAGATCCACCTCATCCTCAAGCCGCGCGCCGCAGGCTTCGAAGATTTCTGCCAGAATGCGCGGATACAAAAAGAAGGTCGGCCCGATATCGAAGCGATAGCCACCGGGCGCCGTCACGGTGCGCGTGCGCCCGCCAACCACGCCATCCTTTTCATACACGGTCACCCGCACGCCGGAGGAAGCGAGCAGCATGGCAGCCGCCAGCCCCCCAGGTCCGGCGCCGATTACGGCGACATGGGGGCGGGTTTGCGAAAGGGAGGGTGGTGATGCGTTCATCCGGCGATCTGTCTTTACATCTTAGAGCATTTTCAAGCCAAGTGAAATCACTTGGCGACTCGGAAAATGCGATCAAACAAAGCTTTAGAGCGGTTCCCGCGAACCGAAGTGAAGCGAAACCGCTCTAAAGTTAGCAAATGTCCAAAAGCAATTACAAACCATGCCGGTCAGAGGGGCTTAGCCGGCCTAAGCCGCCATCGCCCCCTCAATTTCCGCGAAGCGCGCCCCAGCACGCGGCAGAAGCCGCCGCAGATAGAAATCCGCCACCGCCCCATAAGCCGCGCCATCCGCCGCAGCCGCCCGCGTGAGAAGAGCGCCCCCTAGGACCCAGCCCACCGCATCCAAATAGGCAGTCGCCAGCGCTTGACCAGCCTCTGCATCGCGGCCTTGTTCGGAAAGTACCGCTTCGGTGGTCCGGGCCAGCCCCTCGGTCGCCGCGCGCAGCCTGGCATCGGGGAGCGCCGCGATCTCCGCGATCAGGCTCCGCATCTCCGCCCCGCCATCGCGGGCGAGCTTGCGGGTCAGCAGGTCAATCGCCTGGATGCCATTGGTGCCCTCATAGATCGGCGCAATGCGGGCATCGCGCAGCACCTGGGCGGCGCCGGTATCCTCAATGAAGCCCATGCCGCCATGGACCTGCACGCCGAGGGAGGCGGTTTCTACCCCGCGATCCGTGGCCCATGCCTTCAGCACTGGGATCAGCAGCGCCAGGCGCGCGCTGGCGGCGGCATCGCCCAAAAGCTCCGCGCGGTCTGCCGCCATCGCCGCTTCCAGCATGATCAGCCGGGCCGCGAGGGTGGTGGCGCGCATTTCCATCAGCATGCGCGCCACATCCGGGTGTTGCGCGATGGCCCGCCCATTCTGTACGCGCTGCGCGGCATAGGCTTCGGCCAGCCGTAGCGCCGCTGCGCCATGCGCCACACCCTGGGTGCCAACGCCAAGCCGCGCGTTGTTCATCATGGCAAACATGGCTTGCAGGCCGCGATGGGGTTCGCCGACCATCTCGGCCTCCGCACCCTCATACAGCATGATGCAGGTGGGGCTGCCATGGATGCCCATTTTGCGTTCGATGCCACCGCAGCGGAAGGCGTTGCGCGCGCCATCGGGCAGGATTTTCGGTGCTGCAAATAGCGAAATCCCGCGCGAGCCCGGTGGCGCATCCGGCAGGCGCGCCAGCACCAGATGCAGGATATTGCCGGCGCAATCATGCTCGCCCCAGGTGATGAAAATCTTCTGCCCATGCAGCGCATAACGCCCATTACCGAGCGGTTCGGCGCGGGTGCGCAGCACCCCCAAATCGCTGCCGGCTTGCGGTTCGGTCAGGCACATTGCGCCGGTCCATTCACCCGCGATCATCGGCGGCAACCACCGCGCCGCCTGATCCGGCGTGGCGTAATGGCGCAGCAAATCAATCGCGCCGGCAGAAAGCAGCGGCCCCAGCATGAAGGAGGTATCGGCCGCCATGCCCAATTCCACCATGGCGGTCCAAAGGCTCAGCGGCAGCCCCTGCCCGCCATGTTCCACCGGTGCGGCCAGCCCCTGCCAGCCACCTTCGCGCCATTGGTCATAAAGTGCCGGGTAATGCGCGGGCGTCGTCACAGTACCATTGGCGTAGCGGGCACCCTGCTTATCCGCTTCCTGGGCTTTCGGTTGCAGCGCTTCGGTGCAGAAGCGATTCGCCTCAGTCACGATCTGCGCAATGTCATCGGCAGACAGCGGCGCACCGGCGGCATTGGTCAGACCCGGCAGGTCAACCAGGCGCGTCAGGCCAAAAATCAGATCATCAGCGGCGGTGGTGGTCATGGGCTGGACTCCAAGGCAGCAAGCAAACCAGGTGCGGGCGCATCGCGCCCGGCGGCCCATCCCGGCAGGGCGCGGGCCAAAGCATTATCCTCTGCCGCCGCAGCCAGGGCCAGACCCAAAAGCGGGGCGAATTTGAAGCCATGGCCGGAAAAACCGGACATGACAAAGCAGCCGGGGGCCGCGGCTTCCAGGATGAATTCCTCCCGGTCTTCCACATCGTAGTAGCAGGCCTGCGCGCCGAGCACGCGATAGGCTTCCGCATTGATCAGGCGCGGGCGGGCCAGCGCCAGAATTTCCTCGATTTCTGAGGGCGTTGCGGCGCGCGGATCAGCCCCGGCATCGCCCTGGCGGGAAAAGCGGTGATCCCCGATTTTGAGCGCGGTGCCCGCGACCGGCGGCACGGCATAAAACCCGCCATCCTCGGCCAGATCAAGCAGCATGGGTGCAGCCTCCCAGGCGGCGCGGAAGCCAGCGGGGGGTTCAAGCCGCACCAGGATTTGCCGGGACGGAACCACGCGCCCGGCAAGGCCGGTGCCGAGCAGCCTTGGCCCCCAGGGTCCGGCGGCGAGTACCAGCAGATCGGCGCTCCGTTCCATACCATTGACCAGACGCAGGGTTTTGCGCGCCGGTTGGGCGCTAGCGACCTCGGCCGCTTCGAACACCACGCCCTGCGCGGCGAGATGCGCGGCGAGACCGGCGACAATACGCTCGGCCAGCAAAACGCCGCCGCGCGGCAGGGTGAAAGCAGCAGCAATGCCGGCATCAGACAGCATGGGAAAGCGCGCGGTGATCTGATCCGGCGGCACATCAGCGCAACCATGCCCATCGGCCCGCAGCGCAACACGGCTTTCCGCGAGCCAGCCGCCCTTATGATTGGCCAAGGCAAGCACACCGGTTTCGACATAATGCCGCGCGCCAAGCGTGGCCCAGATCATCTCCCAGGCGGCATAGGCGGGATCAACCATCCGCATATACCCGGCCTGTGCGCCATAGGCGTGGCGGATCAGCCGGTGCTGATCAACCGAGGCCCCGCGCGGATTGGGGATGGGCGCCTGTTCAATCACGCGCACCTGCCAGCCGGCGCGCGCCAGCGCCCAGGCGGTGCAAAGCCCCATAATGCCGGCGCCAAGGACCAGGGCGGTTTTTTGAGTTGCCATGGCGTTAACCTATGCCGGTTTGGGCGGGGGATGGGAATGGGAGATTTGGGGCAGGTGGCTGAAGCAAAGGCGCCCAAATCAGAACACGGTCTGATTTAAATTGCTGTGGAGCGCAGGCGCGTCTATTAATTTCCATAAATCTGATCCACATCGCGTATTTCAACCCAGGGTTGTTGTCATGGCAATTATCACCGGCACTAATGGAAGCGACACGATTACGCCGACTGATGCGGGTGGGGGCGTTACCGGCGGCTACCCCGGTGATGACGATGACAGCATTCGCGGTCTTGGGGGCGATGACTTCATTATCGGTGGCGGTGGCGATGACACGATCGTCGCTGATGTAACCGGCGCGGGTTACGACCGCGTCAGCTACGAAGGCGCCTCTGGTGGTGTCACGGTCAATTTTGGTGCAGGCAGCAGTTCCGGTGCGGCCGGCAATGACAGCCTGGTCAATGTGGATGTGGTTTACGGCAGTGGCCATAATGATCTGCTGCTGACTGGCCTGATTGAACGGGTTGAACTGCTGGCTGGTGAGGCTGGCAATGATACGCTTTCCGCTGCTGCTGGGATTTCCGCTACGGGTTCATCTTTTCGGCTTTCAGGCGGCATGGGCAATGACTGCCTGATCGGCAATAGCGGGACCCGCCATGCTGAACTTCTCTATGGCGATGATGGCGATGATACGATCGCGGCCGGGGCCAGTTCCTTGCTTGGCTATAATGAATGGGATGGCGGCAACGGCAACGACAGTATTTTGGGCGGTTCTGGCGCGAACCAGGCTCTGTTCGGCGGCGACAATGATGACATTCTTCGGGGCGGTTCTGGCGCAGGGCAACAGCTTTACGGTGGTCAAGGTGATGATTGCCTGATCGGCGGCATCCATCTCTGGACGGGGGCGACGGGTTATCAATATTTCTACGGCGATGATAACGGACCCTCTGTTTATTATCAGGGTGGCGCCGATACCTTGGTTGGCGGTGAAGGCACTCTGCAGGAATTCCAGGGCGGTGGTGGCCATGATCTGCTGATTGGTGGCAGCGGCCGATTGCAAAGACTTATCGGCGATGAGGACAATGACATTCTGATTGCCGGCAATGGCGATGAACAATACCTGTCCGGTGGGAATAATGATGATAGCCTGATCGGCGGTGGTGGCCCGCAGCAGCAGCTATTTGGTGAGGATGGTCACGACACGCTGGTCGCCGGCAGCGGGGATGACCAGCTGCTTGGCGGTGGAGAGGGCAATGACAGCCTTTGGGGTGGTGCTGGGAATGGCACTTCCCTGAGCCTGGACGGCGAAGCCGGTGATGACACCATCTTCGGAAGCACCGTCGATGGTCAATTCGCAGCGCGGCTTTATGGCGGGACTGGCGCCGATAGTCTGCTCGCCGGCACTGGCAGTAATCAAATACTTTATGGCGATAATGTTGAGGATTCCGGCGGACAGGATGGCAATGATACGCTGGTGGGTGGCGTCGGCATCGGCCAGGAATTCCGCGGCGGGAATGGCGCAGACAGCATTGTTGCGGGTGACGGCATCTTCCAGAAACTGTTCGGCCAGGATGGCGATGATCAGTTGCACGCCGGCGGTGGAGGTCTTCAGTCTCTTGACGGTGGCGAAGGCCAGGACACGCTGATCGGCGCTTTCGCGGCACAATGGCTCGAAGGTGGCGCGGGTAATGACTCCATCGAGGCCGGTCTTTCTTCCTACATCAGCACTCTAGTCGGCGGAGAGGGCGACGACACGCTGCTTGGCAGCAGTGAGGTGTTCGGCCCCGATAGCCTGCATGGCGGTGCGGGCAATGACTGGCTCGATTTCCGCGGCGCTGATGACCAGCATAGCTACATCTTCGGGTCCGGCAATGACACGTTGGATGGCGGTGATGGGGCCGATACGCTCAATCTCGGTTCAGAAGGTTGGGTGCAGGGTTCGGATGGTGAATGGATCACCTATAGCGCGAGCGGCACCACTCTTTATACGCGGGGTTGGGAAAACGTCATCATCGAAGAGGCTGCCGATCAAAGCCTATCGGGTGATGACCTACCCAATTTGATTGAGGGCCTTGATGGCAATGACACGATCCTTGGCCTTGGCGGCGATGACACGCTGGATGGCGGCGAACATAATGACAGCCTGATTGGTGGCAATGGATCCGACTCACTCTGGGGTGGAAATGGCGACGATACGCTGATCGGCGATGCCGGCGCTGATCAGCTTTATGGCGGCGCGGATGCGGATAGTCTGGTTGGTGGTTCTGGCGGTGGGCAATCGCTTTACGGCGAAGCCGGCCATGACACGCTGAACCTGGGTGCTGGCACGCTGCAGGGTGCCCTGGGTGGTGCGGATAATGACTGGCTGCAAGGTGGTTCTGGTAATGCGCAATCGCTTTACGGTGATGCGGGTGATGACACGCTGATTGCCGGTTCTGGCTTGAGCTACCATCTTTTTGGTGG
>JADCEV010000122.1 GCA_020249865.1 Roseomonas sp.
TGCCGGGCCGGCCATTGAGATCATTGAAGCTGGTGACAAGATAGCCGGCACCAATGCCGACATAGGGCAGGAAGGGGCCAATCCGCACCAGATCCACCAGCGCATTGCCCATCAGCCCATAGCTTTCCTGCCGACCGCTATGCCCACCGGGCGTGGCCAAGCCAGCGGCGCCATTGGCGCTATCCACCTCATTGCTGCGGAAGCTGCCTTCAATTTCCAGCCGGATGCCATTGCTGAAGCCCCAGCCAAGGCTGAGCAGGCCGACGCCGCCGTAATCAAAGCCAAGCTGGCCGCCATTGGGCTGGCCAAGCGCCGCCATGCCCTGATTCAAGCTATTATCCAGGCGAAACTTGGCATCATCAAGGTAATTCATGCCAATCGCGCCGGCGATATAGGGCCCTTCGATGAATTGCGCGCGCGCCGGCCCCGCTGCACCAAGCCCAAGGGTCAGGGCGGCGGCTGAAAGGATGCCAAGATCAGATCGGGCGAAGTTCATGGCATTCAAACTACCGGCAGTTTCCTAACAAAAGAAGACCAAAGCGTCCCGGTCCTCATGATTTTTGCATTGCAATGGCCGCCAGCGGGCCAAGCGCGGCTGCATCATCCATGCCAGCCAGTGCGCCTAGTGGCAAAAGCCGGTTGGCATGGCCCATTTTGCGCCCGGGCCGGGCTTCCGCCTTGCCGTAGAGATGCGGCGCGATGCCCTTTTGCCCTTGCAGCCCGGGCCAGGCGGCCATGCCTTCCGGCCCGATCAGATTGCGCATCACCGCATCATGGTGCCGATCCGGCACGCCAAGCGGCAGCCCGACCACGGCGCGGATATGCTGTTCGAATTGGGAAGCGGTGCAGGCATCCATGGTCCAATGCGCGGAATTATGCGGGCGCGGCGCGATTTCATTCCCGATCAACCGGCCATCGGGCAGCAGGAACATCTCCAGCGCCACCAGCCCGACCAGATCAAGCCCGCGCGCCACCGCCGCCACATGTTCCCGCGCCGCCGCGGCAATTGCTGGCGCCACGCGCGCCGGCGCGTAACTTATGTCCAGGATATGATGGCGGTGCGCGTTTTCCGTCGCGTCAAATACCGCGAGCGCCCCATCCGCCCCGCGCGCCGCGATGGCGGAGACTTCCAGCGTGAAGGGCACAAAGCCTTCCAGGATCAGCGGTCGGGGGGCGAGTCTCGCCCAGGCTGCCGCCAGATCATCCGGATGGCGCAACACCGCCTGACCGCGACCATCATAGCCAAGCCGCGTCGTTTTCAGGACGGCAGGCAGCCCGATTTCGGCCACCGCTGCCTGCAATTCGGCTTCCGTGCGCACCGCGCGCCAGGGGGCAACGGGCACGCCGATCCCTTCCAGAAACGTCTTTTCCTGCAAGCGATCCTGACAAATCGCCAGTGCCTTTTCCCCAGGCCGGCAGGGCACGCGCCGCGCCAGGATTTCCACCGTTGCGGCCGGGACATTTTCAAATTCGAAGGTGACAACATCCACCTGACCCGCGAAGCGCGCCAAGGCGTCATGATCTTCATAGGCCGCGACCGTGCGCGCGGCGGCCACCTGCATGCCGGGCTCATCAGCGCCGGGGGCGTAGATATGGCAGCGATACCCAAGCCGCGCTGCCGCCATGGCCGACATGCGCCCAAGCTGCCCGCCGCCCAGAATGCCCAGCATGGCGCCGGGCGGCAGGGGGTTCATACCGGGCTCTCCGGCACGCTTTCGGTCTGCGCCGCGCGCCAGGCGATCAGGCGCCCCGCCAGCGCCGCATCTTGCAAGGCCAGGATTGATCCGGCGAGCAAGGCCGCATTCACCGCCCCCGCCCGCCCGATGGCGAGTGTGCCGACTGGCACCCCGACTGGCATTTGCACAATGGACAGCAGGCTATCCACCCCGGCCAAGGCCGCGCTTTGTACCGGCACGCCCAGCACGGGAAGATGCGTCATGGAAGCGGCCATCCCCGGCAGATGCGCCGCCCCCCCGGCGCCGGCGATAATGACCTTAAGCCCGCGGCCCGCCGCCTGCTTCGCATAATCAAACAGGCGTTCTGGCGTGCGATGCGCCGAAACCACGCGGGTTTCATGGGGAATGCCCAGTTTTTCCAGGGTTTCCGCGGTATGGCGCAGCGTTTCCCAATCCGAACGGCTGCCCATGATCACGCCAACCAGAGGTATTCCGGCCATATCCAGCCCCTTTCAGGCGATGATATCGGGCAAAAGCTGGCTATCGAGCCAGGCGATTTCGTCCTTCAGCTTCAGCTTCCGCTTTTTCAGCCGCTGCAACTGCAATTGATCCACCGGCCCGGCATCAAGCCGCGCGATCACGGTATCCAGATCCCGATGCTCGGTTCGGAGTTCATGCAGGCGGCGGAGCAGGGCTTCTCGGTCAGCGATCATCGCAGGGCCAGTGTGAAATCTCTTGATGCTTTTTAAGGGCGGTTTGGAGTAGCATGTCCTGGCTGCCCGGGACAGGGCCAACCGCCCGGGCGGCATCACAGCAAAGGATGCCACGGTATGCGCTTGGATGCCCGGATCGCTTCCCTCAATAACCGTCACGCCGCGCTTGAGGCGCAGATTTCTCAGGAAGACCAGCGACCGAGGCCAGACGCCGAAACCTTAGCCCGACTGAAGCGCGAAAAGCTGAAGCTGAAGGAGGAGATGGAGCGCTTGCGTTCAGCAAAGCCCCATTAGGCCATTGTCTGGTCGCATTTTCCGAGTCGCCAAGCGTTTCCACTTGGCTTGAAAATGCTCCGCCTCAGGCCGCAGCACCTTCTGCGGCCTGCGCTTCCACAGCGGCGAGCGTGCCGACAGCGGCATTAAGCTCGGACTGTGTGCAAAGGCCCAGAATAACGGGATCGCGCGGCTTGATATTCGCGCTGTTCCAATGGGTCTTGTCGCGCACCTTGGCGATGGTTTCCTTGGTGGTGCCAAGCAGCTTCACAATGGTGGCTTCCGGCACCTGCGGGAAATTGCGGAGCAGCCAGGCAATCGCATCCGGCCGGTCATTGCGCTTGGAAACGGGCGTATAGCGCCCGCCCTTGGCCTTGGATTTCGGCAAATGGCTCACTTGCCGGACCATTTGCAGCCGCGCTGCGCCATCCGCTTCGCAGCGCTGGATTTCTTCGCGCGTCAATTGACCATTGGCGATCGGGTCATAGCCGATGATCCCCTGCGCCACTTCGCCATCGGCGATGGCCTGGATTTCAAGCGGGTGCATGCCGACAAATTCGGCGATCTGGTCAAAGGTAAGCGCGGTCTTTTCAATCAGCCACACGGCGGTGGCCTTGGGCATCAAGGGCTGGTTCATGGCATAACCTCAAGGGGCGGGCGGGCGAGAGAAACCCCCGCCTTGTTGCGGTTCCTATAGAGAGAGGCGCGGCCAGGGTCAAAACCCAGCCGCGGGAGGAGGATAAAATGGCCCCGATCGAAGAAGAAGACCGCCCCCGGCGGGCGCCGCGTTTCCAGCCCATGGTGTTTGATGGCTGGGATGTGGCGCAGCTCCGGGAATACATCGAGGCTTTGCAGGCCGAAATCAGCCGGGCCGAGGCAGCGATTGGCGCGCGGGACGCCCAGCGCGCCGCGGCGGAGGCTTTTTTTCGGAAAGGGTGAGGCCCCGCCCGTTGCCGGGCGGGGAGTAGTCGGGGTCACGCGGCGCGGGGCGCGGCCTCCGGCAGCGCCGCCGGGCGGCTGCCCTGCACCGGGATTTGCCGCGGCTTCAGCGCTTCCGGCACTTCATGGCGCAGCGCAATATGCAGCAA
>JADCEV010000123.1 GCA_020249865.1 Roseomonas sp.
GAAAGCCGCGCCTGCACCGGTAGCGGCACCTGCCGCCGCGCCCGCGCCGGCATCCGTACCCGCCGCGCCGCGTGCCGCAACGCCCGAGAAGGATTGGGGCCCGACCAAGACGATTACGGTGCGCGAAGCCTTGCGCGATGCCATGGCGGCCGAGATGCGCGCTGATGCGGATGTTTTCCTGATTGGCGAAGAAGTCGCACAATACCAGGGCGCCTATAAGATTAGCCAAGGTCTGCTGGAAGAATTCGGCCCGCGCCGCGTGATGGATATGCCGATTACGGAGCATGGCTTTACCGGCATGGCGGTGGGCGCGGCCTTTACCGGCCTGAAGCCCATTGTGGAATTCATGACCTTCAATTTCTCCATGCAGGCGATTGACCAGATCATCAATTCCGCCGCCAAGACGCTGTATATGTCGGGCGGGCAATTGGGCTGCCCCATCGTCTTCCGTGGCCCGAATGGCGCGGCTTCCCGCGTCGCGGCGCAGCATTCGCAATGCTATGCATCCTGGTATGCGCATTGCCCGGGGCTGAAGGTTGTTGCGCCCTGGTCGGCGGCTGATGCGAAAGGGCTGCTGCGCGCGGCCATTCGCGACCCCAATCCGGTGATCGTGTTGGAAAATGAGATCCTGTATGGGCAGAGCTTTGAATGTCCGACAGCGGATGATTTCGTGCTGGATATCGGCAAGGCGAAGGTGGAACGCGCAGGCAGTGATGTCACCATCGTTGCTTTCTCCATCATGGTCGGCATGGCGATGCAGGCGGCGGAAAAACTCGCGGAACAGGGGATCAGCGCAGAGGTGATCAATCTGCGCTCCATCCGGCCTTTGGATACGGAAACCATCGCGGCTTCCGTGCGCAAGACCAATCGCCTGGTGACCTTGGAAGAAGGCTGGCCCTTCGCCGGCATTGGTGCGGAGGTCGCCATGCAAATCATGGAAACCGCCTTTGATCATTTGGATGCGCCGCCGGTGCGCGTGACGGGTGTGGATGTGCCCATGCCCTATGCGGCCAATCTGGAAAAGCTCGCGCTACCGCGCCTGGAACAGGTGGTGGAAGCGGCGCGTAGCGTCACCTATCGGCGGTAAGGGGAAAGATCATGGCAACGAATATCCTGATGCCCGCGCTTTCGCCGACCATGACGGAAGGCAATTTGGCACGCTGGCTCAAGCAGGAAGGTGACCGGATCAAGGCCGGCGATGTGCTTGCGGAAATCGAAACCGATAAGGCGACGATGGAAGTGGAGGCAGTGGATGAGGGCATTCTGGGCCGCATCCTGGTGCCCGCCGGCACGCAAGCGGTGAAGGTGAATGATGTGATCGCTGTACTGGTGGAAGCCGGCGAAACCGTGCCCGCTGCCGGCGCCGCGCCGCAAGCGGCGCCGGCTGCCACGCCTGCTGCACCCGCGCCGGTTGCCGCTGCGCCCGTCGCTGCTGCGCCAGCACCCGCCGCTGCTTCTGGTGATCGCGTTTTCGCGAGCCCGCTCGCGCGCCGCATGGCCGCGCAAGCTGGTTTGGATATCGGCAAAATCGCCGGTTCCGGCCCCAATGGGCGGATCGTGAAGGCGGATGTGGATGCAGCGTTGTCGCGTGGTCCTGCGCCTGTGGCTGCCGCCGCGCCTGTTGCTGCGCCTGCGCCGGTTGCGGCACCGCGCCCCGCCGCGCCGGTTGTGATTACCGCGCCGCATACCGCTGTGCCGAATAGCAGCATCCGCAAGGTCATTGCGCGCCGCCTTGCCGAATCCAAGGCGACCATCCCGCATTTCTATGTCAGCACCGATGTGGAAATTGATACGCTGCTGAAAATCCGCGCCGATTTGAACGCGCGTAGCCCGAAGGATGGCCCCGGCGCCTACAAACTTTCGGTCAATGATCTGGTGATCAAGGCAACGGCCGTCACGCTGCGCCGCTTCCCCAATGTGAATGCGATCTGGACCGAAGATGCTATTCTGCAATTGCATGATGTTGATATCTCGGTCGCGGTATCCATCCCCGATGGGCTGATCACGCCGATTGTGAAGGGCGCCGATATCAAGGGCCTGGCTGCCATCAGCAATGAAATGAAGGATTTGGCCGCGCGCGCCAAAACCGGCAAGCTGAAGCCAGAGGAATTTCAGGGCGGTGGCTTTTCCATCTCCAACATGGGGATGTATGGCGTGAAGGATTTCGCCGCCATCATCAATCCGCCCCAGGCCGGGATTCTGGCGGTGTCCGCCGGTGAACAACGCCCGGTGGTGAAGAATGGCGCGCTTGCCATAGCAACCGTGATGACGCTGACGCTTTCCGTGGATCATCGCGTCATTGACGGCGCCTTGGCGGCAGAATTCCTGCAAGCGCTCAAGCGCAATATTGAGGATCCGCTGAGCCTGATGCTCTGATGGGCGCTGGCTTTACGCTGCGGGATGCCACACCGGCCGATGTGCCGGTGGTGGTGCATTTCGTCCGCGCCTTGGCCGAATATGAAAAGCTGCTGCATGAGGCCAAAGGCACCGAGGCTGATTTTGCCGCAGCACTTTTTGGCGCAACACCTCGGGCCGCCGCCATTATCGCCGAAGCGGATGGCAAACCGGTTGGGCTTTGCATTTGGTATCGCACCTTTTCCACCTTCACCGCGCGCCACGGCATTTGGGTGGAAGATATTTTTGTGGAGCCCGCCTATCGAGGACAGGGCATCGCGCGCGCCATCTTCCGTCGCCTCGCGCGGCAGGTGAAGGCTGAAGGCGGCGCAAGGCTGGAATGGAATGTGCTGGATTGGAATGAGCCCGCGATTGGCGCCTATCGCGCCATGGGTGCGCGCGGGCTTGATCAATGGACCATGCAACGTGTTGACGGCGCGGCGCTTGATCGCCTGGCCGAATAGAGGAAGGAGCCTGAGACATGGCTGAGGCATTTGATCTGGTAGTGGTGGGTGGCGGGCCTGGCGGCTATGTCGCGGCCATTCGCGCGAGCCAATTGAAGATGAAGGTCGCGCTGGTGGAGCGCGAGAATCTGGGCGGCATTTGCCTGAATTGGGGCTGCATCCCCACCAAGGCGCTGCTGCGCGCGTCCGAAATCAATCATTTGCTGCATAGCCTGGATGCCTATGGCTTCGCGGCTGACAATATTCGGTTTGATTTCGCGAAGGTGGTGAAGCGCTCACGCAGCGTGGCGGGGCAGCTTTCGGGTGGCGTCAAGCATTTGCTTCGCAAGAACAAGGTCACGGTGTTTGATGGTCATGGCAAGCTTGCGGGCGCCGGCAAGCTGGCGGTGACGAAGGATGGCAAGCCGGTGGCGGAATTGGCAGCGAAGCACATCATTCTGGCAACCGGCGCGCGGGCGCGCGTGCTGCCGGGGATTGAACCGGATGGGAAGCTCATTTGGTCCTATCGCGAAGCCATGACGGCGCCGGCCTTGCCCAAGCGGCTGATCGTGATCGGGTCCGGTGCGATTGGGTCTGAATTCGCGTCCTTCTATCGCAATATGGGGTCCGAAGTGACGCTGATTGAAGCGATGGATCGCATTCTGCCGGTGGAAGATGCCGAGGTTTCCGCCTTTGTGCATAAGGCTTTCGAAAAGCAGGGCATGAAGGTGCTGGTCGGCGCCAAGCTGCAAGGCGTGCGCAAGGAGGGTGATGCGATTGCCGCGATTGTGGAAGCCGGCGGCAAGGTATCCGAGATCAAGGCGGATCGGCTGATCAGTGCCGTTGGCATTGTCGGCAATGTTGAAGACCTTGGCCTTGAGGGCACCAAGATTCAGGTGGACCGCACCCATATCATCACGGATAGTTTCGGCCGCACCGGTGAGCCAGGCATTTATGCCATTGGTGACCTGACCGGCCCGCCCTGGTTGGCGCATAAGGCATCGCATGAAGGCATCATTTGCGTTGAGGCCATTGCCGGGCTGCATCCGCATACCATGGATATCGGCAATATCCCCGGTTGCACCTATTGCCGGCCGCAGGTTGCCTCGGTCGGGCTCACGGAAGCTGCCGCCAAGGCCAAGGGGCATGAGGTGAAGGTCGGGCGCTTCCCCTTCATCGGCAATGGCAAGGCGATTGCGATGGGCGAGCCGGAAGGCTTTGTGAAGACCGTGTTTGACGCCAAGACGGGTGCCCTGCTCGGCGCCCATATGGTGGGGCCGGAGGTCACGGAAATGATCCAGGGTTATGGCATTGCCCGCACGCTGGAGACAACCGAGGCCGAATTGATGCACACCGTCTTCCCGCACCCCACGGTTTCGGAGGCCATGCATGAAAGCGTGCTTGATGCTTACGGCCGGGTGATCCACATATAGTATGGGATTTGGAGGGATAGGCCATGTGGTCGAAATTTTTTCGAGGAAAGCCTACCTCAGACAAGAGCGGGAGTCCTGACCCGAACTTATTGACGTTCAAGGACGGCAAATCGGCACTTGAGTATATTGCCAAATTTATGAAGACGGATTGGAGGGAAGGGTCTATCGTTACTGGTCTGGCTGGCGAAATCTTCTTCGAGGAAGGTGTCCTTTCTGTGCCAGTCCTCGTCCCGCAGGGCGATGCTTATGAACAAGTTCGCACCATGACGAAGATCAAGGCCGTGTCGTCCCCAGGACAGGTGCCGATCGTAGTAAGGCCAGATACACGCCTCGCTGATTTGGGATTGGCTAAGGGCGATCTCGTCGCCGTATTTTTGGTGCAGCGTGCACCGAGCGAACTGGCCGAGCTCACCAATTGGATCGCATTCCTTATCGGCCGCCTAGACCCCGTTTACAGTATGGTTGCTGAGGGGTGGAGGACAACGCATAGGTACGAGCTCTAACCGATGCCAGTGAATAGACGTGTGGAAATTGACCATCGCGCCGCCAAGACGGGTGCCGAAAGGCATCCAGAAAAGGCGCATCGTCCGGATAACCCCATCCAGCGCAAGCCCGCCTGGATCCGGGTAAAGGCGCCAACGCATCCGGTTTATCTGGAAACCCGCGCCCTGATGCGGGAGAAGAAGCTGGTCACGGTATGTGAAGAAGCGGCCTGCCCGAATATCGGCGAATGCTGGTCTCAGCGCCACGCTACCATGATGATCATGGGTGAGACCTGCACGCGGGCCTGTTCCTTCTGCAATGTCGCAACCGGCATTCCAAAGCCCTTGGATGCGGATGAGCCGCGCCGTGTGGCGGAGGCGGTGGCTTCGCTCGGCCTGCGCCATGTGGTGATTACCAGCGTGGATCGCGATGATCTGGCAGATGGCGGTGCGGCGCATTTCGCCGAAACCATTCGTGCCATTCGCGCCGCCGCCCCTGGCACGACGATTGAAGTGCTGACGCCGGATTTCCTGCGAAAGGATGGCGCGCTGGAAGTGGTGGTGGCGGCGCGGCCTGATGTGTTCAACCATAATCTGGAAACCGTGCCCGCGCTTTATCCCTCCATTCGGCCCGGCGCGCGGTATTATCATTCGCTGCGCCTGCTGGATCGTGTGAAGCAGCTTGATCCTTCCATTTTCACCAAATCCGGCATTATGGTGGGGCTTGGCGAAAAGCGTATTGAAGTGCTGCAAGTGATGGATGATCTGCGCAGTGCGGAGGTGGATTTCCTGACCATCGGCCAATACCTGCAACCATCGGTGAAGCATGCGGCCGTGGATCGCTTCGTGACGCCAGATGAGTTTGAGGATTACGCCAAGGCCGCGCGCGGCAAGGGATTCCTGTTGGTGTCAGCCACACCTTTAACGCGTTCCTCCTATCACGCGGATCGAGACTTCGCGGCGCTGAGTGCCGCGCGCAACGCGCAACTGGCCGCGCAAAGCTGACATGCCAACCCATGCGGAAAAGAAGGTGCTCCGTTATACGCAGGAGCAGCTTTTCGACATGGTCGCCGATGTGGCGCGCTATCCCGAATTCTTGCCCTGGTGCGTCGGCGCGCGCGTGCTCAGCCGCGATGAACAGGTACTGGTGGCGGATTTGACCATCGGCTTTCGCATGTTTCGCGAAACCTTCCGGTCCCGTGTGGGCTTGAACAAGCCTGGCCATATTCATGTGACCTACGAAAACGGTCCTTTCCGCTATTTGAACAATCACTGGCGCTTCACGCCAGTGGCGGGCGGGACGGAAGTGGATTTCTTCGTGGATTTCGAATTCCGCAGCCGCATTCTGCAAGTGGCAATCGGCGTGGTGTTCAATGAAGCGGTGCGGTTGATGGTGCGCGCCTTTGAACGGCGCGCGATGCATCTTTATGGGCGGCCGGGCGCGGCTGGCATAGGCAAGCCGGCCTCAGCCTAGGGCGCTACTGCAATTTAATGTTGCGCGCCTGGATCATGTTGCGCCATTTGGCGTTTTCCGCCGCGAAATAGGCCGGCCATTCGGCGGTGCTCCCAACGGTGGGCACCACCGCAAGCGCGCTCAGGCGTTCGCGCGTATCGGGCGCTTCCATCGCGGCCTTGGTCAGCGCATGCATGCGCGCCAGGATATCAGCCGGCACGCCAGTTGGCGCTTGCAGGGCGATGTGTTCCACCACTTCCACGCCCGGGAAGCCTTGTTCGGCGAAGGTTGGGATTTCGGGCGTGAGTGGGCTTCTTTCCTTGGTCGCAACGGCCAGCGCGCGCAGGGAACCGGAGCGGATATGCGGCAAAATGCCTGATGCAGACTGGAAAACCATCGGCGTTTCATTGGCAAGCACCGCCTGCACCGCCGGCGCGCCACCGCGATAAC
>JADCEV010000124.1 GCA_020249865.1 Roseomonas sp.
ATAAACTGCTGTTGTCCAGCTCCACCAACAAGGCTATCCGCGCCATCGCCACCAAACAGGTTGTCGAAATCACGGCTACTTGCAAGCAGGGTATCAGCGTAATTACTGCCAAGGACGTTCTCGATTCCCGTCAGGCTGTCATTGCCATCCGCGCCACCAGTGCGACCCGTACCGAGATTGACCGTGACACTGCCGGTGGCGTTGGCGTAGCTGGCCCAGTCGGTGCCAGAACCACCAACTATGGTGTCATTGTCGCCGCGACCATCCAGCGTGTCATTGTTATCGCCGCCATTCATATTGTCGGCATTATCGGACCCAAACAGGCTGTCACTGCCTGATACAAAAGGATTGCCCGGGTTATCACCATGCAGAAACTGGTTCGATCCGGCACCGGCTATCAGCGTGTCATTGCCTGCATCACCGAGAAGGGTTTGGTTGCTGCCCGAAGCGCCCAAAAGACAATCATTACCACCCACGCCCCATAGCAGAGAATTTGCAACACTGTCGGCAAGCAACGTATCGGCGAAATTACTGCCCCAAACATTTTCAATCCCAGTCAGGCTATCAGTGCCATTCGCACCGGCACTGCTGCCAGCGCCAAGGCTAACCGTGACACCGCTGGCCGCATTGGCGTAAATCGCCCAATCCGAACCCGCCCCGCCTATCAGCGAATCGTTACCATCCCCGCCATCCAAATAGTCATCGCCAAGTCCGCCATCCAATGTGTCATTGCCGATACCGTCTTCGATGGCTTCAATCAGGCTATCATTGCCATTGCCACCAAGGACGGAATCATTGCCTTCCCCGCCTATAACCGTATCATTGCCGGTAGAACCTGAATAAATCCTGTCATCACCGGCACCGCCCAGGATCGAATCAGAGTTACCCAGTACTTCGGCTGCGCCACCAAAAAACGTATCGTTACCGGCACCACCCAGGATCGTATCATTCCCTGCCGCATCAGAAATTGAATCGTCGCCCAGTGCGCCGGAAATCCAATCATTGCCATTGGCTGTTGTAATGATTGTGTCATTTCCAGCATCATCTGTATCAAGTTCGATGATCCTATTATTGCCGCCGGATGAATTAATACTGTCGGAACCATTGCCACCCATGATCGAATCATTGTTGGCACCATTATCACCGATGGTATCCGCGCCATCGCCGCCTAACAGCGTGTTATTGTCACCAAAATCGTTAATAACGTCATCGCCGAGCCCGCCATAGAGCCAATCATTGCCATTGCTGCCGGTAAGCGTGTCATTGCTCGGGCCATAGACATCGAGTTCAATAACGGTATCATCGCCCGCATCGCCGCTGTTGAGGTCATTACCGGCGCCGCCCACGATACTGTCATTACCATTGCCGCCTATGACCCTAGAACTAACGCCACTTCCCGCTTGGGATACAAAGGTATCATTACCGTTATTGCCTTGAAAGACGCCGCCAGCGCCATTACCGCCAATCAGCGAGTCATCGCCATCGCCACCAAAAAGCCGCTGATTGGAGCCGCTTCCGCTGACCAACGTGTCATTGCCACTGTAGCCATAGCCCTGCTGATTGGCACCACCGCCCAGTATGATACTGTCCTGGCCCGGTGAGGTATCGTTTGGGTCACCGAAAAGAAACTGTATGTCGCCGCTACCGGCGATAAGCGTGTCGTTACCCGTGTTGCCTAGCAACCTATCTACGCCGCTACCTGCTTCCAGCCAGTCATTGCCCGCGGCGCCATCTAAAGTATCGTCACCAGCGCCACCAAGCAGAGTATTATCCAAACCATCGCCAAGCAGAGAGTCCGTGGCGTCACTACCCAGGACCGCTTCGATGCCCGCTATGCTATCATTGCCATCCGCGCCGGTGCTGCTGCCGGCGGTAAGATTGACCGTTACGCCACCAGTGGCATTCGCGTAGCTGGCCCAGTCATTATTGGCACCACCGTCCAACGTGTCATTGCCAGCGCCGCCCACCAGCGTGTCATCGCCGGCGCCCCCAAACATTTGATCATTCTGCTGTCCGCCCAGAATGCTGTCATTCCCGCCGTCGCTTGAAGCGCGTGATAATGCCGTCGCAGCGCTACTCAAAACGATCGTGTCATTGCCACCAGCGCCAAAGATAGCCCCAGTATGGTCGTTGGCCGCTATCAGGCTGTCATCATATCCGCTGCCTTCTACGCGATACAAACCAACAACGGTATCATTCCCATCGGCGCCATAGGCACGCTCATTGGCTAAGTCCACCGTCACTGCGCCGGTCGCGTTCAGGTATGACACATAGGTGGCAGGCAGATCTCCATTGGCAGAACCCGGGCCGCCAAGTCCCACGATACTGTCGTTACCAAGATTTCCCTCTACAAAACTTGTATTGGTTCGCTGATTAGATACAACGATCGTATCGTTGCCCGCCCCGCCCCGCAGTTGAAACTGTAACGGAGGGGACGATGAGTATGTGATGGTGTCATCCCCGCCACCCGCGTTGACGTATGGAATGTTCGCGAATGTATCGTTGAACTCACTACCAAGGAGACTGGTGAAATTGATCAGGGTATCAATGCCGCCCGCACCGGAACTGGTTGCGGACCAGATTTGTATGGCCCCAGTCGTTAAACCGATAGAAACGCCATCAGGGGCATCAGCGAAGCTCGCAGTGTTACCAACTTCACCGGAAGCGCCGCCAATCAGGTAGTCAGAGCCGGCGCCACCACCCAGCGTATCTAAGCCGGTACCACCATCCAGGGTGTCATTGCCAGCACCACCATTCAGCGTGTCGTTATTGCCACCACCAGAGAGGTTGTCATTGCCGTTTCCGCCATCAAGCACATTGGCTAGGCTATCGCCCAGGATACTATCATCGCCATTGCCGCCAAGGACGTTTTCGATGTCGGTCAGGCGGCTGGTAAAACTGGTAGAACCCGAGAACGTCGCGAAGCCGGCAGCCAGGTCGACGGTGACAGCATTCCCCACGTCGCCGTAGCTGGCCAAATCTGTCCCACTACCACCAACCAACGATTCAGCGCCGCCCCTGCCGGCAAGCAGCGTGTCATTGCCGCCGGCGCCATCCAGCGTGTCATTCGATGAGCCGCTGCCACCATCCAGGATATTGGCAAGGTTATCGCCACGGATGCTGTCGAAGCCACCACCACCGAGAACGTTTTCAATTCCGGACAGGCCGTCACTACCACTAGCGGAGTTGGCACGCCCGGCCTCAAGATCAACCGTAACGGCAGAAAAGGCCGAGGTCAGATCGGAATAGTTGGCCCAGTCTGTACCATCGCCGCCAAACAAGCTGTCATTGCCATTGCCGCCGATAAGAACGTCATTGCCGTTGCCACCAAAGAGAGAATCATTGCCCTCAAGGCCACGGAGCGTATCATTGCCTGTGAGAAAACCATAGGCATCATCACCAAGCAGGACGTCATTGCCGCTGAAGCCAACAAGGCTGTCGTTATCGGCGCCACCGAGTACCTGCAAATTCAGTGCGCCAACCGCATTCAGGGCGATGGTGTCGTTCCCGGCCTCCCCCTCGAATCGCGACAACCCCAAGCTACCGCTACCGACAATGCTGTCATCACCACCACCACCAAGGGCCTGAGAGCCACTGGCACCTACAGAAAGCGTGTCATTCCCTTCATTACCGAAAAAGTTTTGATTGGAACCGCCGGTGGCTAAAAGACTGTCGTTGCCGATCCCCCCCCAGTAGTTATTGCTTGATGCTCCTGAACCGCCAACAAGCGTATCGTCGCCGTTACCACCTTCGAAATGCGCTCCACCGGTGCCAGAGGCGACAAGCAAGTCATTGTCGTCCTCACCATAAAGCAAGTTGAAAGTCCCGTTGCCACCAAGCAGCGTATCATTGCCGCCGCCGCCGCGGAGCGTGTTATTGCCGTTGCCGCCATCAAAAAGATTGGCAACACTATCGCCAAGCATCGTATCGTCGAAATTAGTGCCAATGATATTCTCAACACCGACAAGGCTATCCATGTCTGAAGCACTGGACTTTATGCCTGTCTCAAGATTGACCGTTACAGGATAAAGGCCCGCGCCCGAAAAATTCGCCCAATCGCTTCCATTACCGCCAATGAAGGTATCGTCCCCGGCTCCGGTTGCTACCGTATCATCGCCTTCACCCCCAACATGGCTATCATTGCCTGCGCCACCGAAAAGTGAGTCATTGCCTATACCTGCATCAATAGTGTCATCGCCTTGAAAACCATCAATGGTGTCATTGCCAGCGTTGCTATCGCCAAGCCCTGGCCAGGAATCATTGCCAGAGCCGAGGATTGTGCTCACACCACTCATTACAAGCCTCCTGCTAAGCAATGCGTACGGATCAATCGGTGGCCGCTAGATTTGATCTGAATGCTCAGACTGCGTCGGAACATCCGCTGTAACCAAGCAGAACCCCCACAGATCATACTGCCACAACAAGGCTACCAAAGGCCTAGCAAGTGCATCTGGGCACGCATCGAACTACCGTTGTTTTTGAACCTATTTTTTGGATGTGTGGCGCAAGTTAAACATGCATGAAAGAGCTGAGACACGCCAACTTCTTGCATACAACGCGAAGGATAATGTTTTCTTAATTCCACATCACGCACAAGCAACCCGCGGTTGCAATCAAGCATTGAATACTCGCTTAACCTGTGCCGCCAGCGCCTCCACCAACATCAGAATCGCCCAAGCCGCGGCGGCGCAACAATGCGCCTTGGCTTAAATGCTGCGCCTTATCCCAAGCGCCCTATTCGCCCTTTGGCAGTAAAGCTGTCCCAGGGCGCAGCAAAACCAAGAATTCATGGCAAGATTTTCATTTCATTTGCCGGTTTTACCGGATATAGTCCCGCCATGGACGATATAGACCGGAATATCCTGCTGGAACTGCAAGGCAATGGCGCGGCAGGGCTTGCGGAACTCGCGAAAGTTGCGGGGCTTTCCGTCTCGGCCACGGCGGAACGGGTCAAGCGCCTGGAAGAACGCGGCACCATCAGGGGCTGGCGGGCGGATCTGGACCCGGCGGCGGTGGGCTGCCCGCAGCTCGCTTGGGTCTTTGTCATGCTGCAAGCGGGGGCGGAAGCGGGCTTCATTGCCGCCATGGCAGCAGATGAGGCTGTGTTGGAATGCCACGCCATTTCCGGGCGCTGGTCCTATCAGGTGAAGCTGCGGCTGCCGGACCTTGCGGCGGTGGATAGCTTTACCAATACGCGGCTTCGCGCCCTGCCTGGCGTGATGCGCACGGAAACCCTGGTGGCGCTGGCGACGCATAAGGAAAGCAGCGCGCTTCCGATCGCCCCGGCGGATGAGGAAGAATAACGCGGCGCTTGCCCTTATAAGAAGGTCGCGCGCATGAGCCGCCGGCCGCTGGAAATCACGCCCGAATTGATGCTGCGCGCCTATGGCGCTGGCCTTTTCCCGATGGCGGAAGGGCGAGAGAGCAAGAAGCTCCATTGGCTTGATCCGGCGCTGCGTGGCATTTTGCCTTTGGATCAGGGGTTTCATTTGCCGCGCCGGCTGCGCCGTACCGTGCTTTCAGGGCGCTTCAACGTGACGGCTGATCAGGATTTCGCCGGCGTGATCGCGGGCTGCGCGGAACCCGCGCCGGGGCGCACCGATACCTGGATCAATGGGGAAATCGAAACCCTGTTCACCGCGCTGCATCGCATGGGGGCGGCCCATTCCATCGAAGTCTGGCAGGAAGGTGCGCTGGTCGGCGGGCTTTATGGCGTGCGCATCGGTGGCGCTTTTTTTGGGGAGAGCATGTTTTCCCGCGTAACCGATGCCTCCAAGGCGGCTTTGGTGGTGCTGGTGGCGCGGCTGCGCTTGGGCGGCTTCACGCTGTTGGATACGCAATTCCTGACCGCGCATCTGGCGCGGTTTGGCGCGGTGGAAGTTCCCAAGGCCGAGTATAAGCACCTGCTGGCAGCGGCCATTGCCGTGCCGGCGCAATGGCTGGCAGCGCCCGATCCCGCGCTGCTGGAAGCGGAAATTCGCGCCATGTGAAGGGCACCAAGGCCCGATCGCCCTTTTCATTTGACCTTTCGCCAAGCCGTGCCAAGCTTCCCGCAATTCGTGCCCATCAGGCGCGACGGAAAAGGGGAGAGAGAAACATGCGTCGTCGAGAATTCCTGGCGAGCACCGCCGCCATTGCAGCAGCACCCGCAGCACCCGCCCTGGCGCAAGGCGCGCGTGCGCGGACCCTGCGCTTTGTGCCGCAAGCCAATCTGACATCGCTTGATCCCATCTGGACCACGGCGGCGGTGACGGAAAACCACGGCTGGCACGTTTATGACACGCTTTATGGCATGACGGATGATCTGCGCGTCGCGCCGCAAATGGCCGAAGGGCATACGGTTTCCGATAACGGTCTGACATGGACCATCCGCCTGCGTGAAGGCTTGCGTTTTCATGATGGCGAACCGGTGCGTGCGCAGGATTGCGCCGCAAGCCTTGCGCGCTGGTCCAGGCGCGATACATTCGGACAATCATTGGGCGCCGTTGTTGATGAATGGGGTGCGGCGGATGATCGGACCATCCGGATCAAGCTGAAGTCTCGCTTTCCGTTGCTGCGTGAGGCGATTGGCAAGCCTGCCGCCGTGGTGCCTTTCATGATGCCGGAACGCATGGCCAAGACCGATCCCTTCCAGCAGATCACGGAACATGTGGGTTCCGGCCCCTATCGCTTTTTGGCGAATGAATATGTCTCCGGCAGCCGCGCGGCTTATGCGAAGTTTGATCGTTACGTGCCGCGGCAGGAAGCGGCATCTCGCACGGCGGGCGGCAAGGTTGCGCATATGGACCGCGTTGAATGGACCATCATGCCCGATAGCGCGACGGCAGCCGCTGCCTTGCAGGCGGGTGAAATTGATTGGTGGGAACAGATCAATGCCGATCTTGCGCCGCTGTTGCGGCGTGCCCGGGGTGTTGAGGTGAAGGTGCTGAACACGCTTGGCTATATTGGTGTGTCGCGCTTCAATGTTCTGCACCCGCCTTTCGACAAGCCCGCCATTCGCCGCGCGCTGTTGCAGGCCATCCAGCAGGAAGATTTCATGCGGAGTGTGACGGGCAACGATCCTTCGGCCTTCCGCGATTGTCATTCCATGTGGCCTTGCGGAACGCCTTATGAAAGCACCACCGGCAATGCCGCGCTGAAAGGCCCGCGCAATCTGGATGCCGCGCGTGCCGCCATTCGTGCGGCAGGCTATAATGGTGAGAAGGTTGTCATCATCAATCCAAGTGATTTTCCGACTATTGGTCCCTTCGGCCATGTCATGGCCGATCTGCTGCGTCGGCTTGGGATGAATGTTGATTTGGTGGAAACGGATTGGGGCACTGTGGTGCAGCGCCGCGCCAGCCGCGAACCGCCGGAACGCGGCGGCTGGAGCATTTTCCATACCTGGTGGCCCAGCGTTTCCATCATCAACCCGGCGGTGAGCGCCATTCTGCGCGGCATGGGATCACGCGGCTGGTTTGGCTGGTATGAAAACGCCCGCGTGGAAGAAGCGGCGGCGCAATGGCTGCTCGCGGAAACCGAAGCCGAGCAGAAGCGCTTGGCCGATGTGATCCAGCAGGAGAGTTTTGAAAACGTGCCCGTGCTGCCGCTTGGGCAATTCTTCATCGCCAGCGCCTATCGCACCGGGCTTTCGGGCTTTGTGCCCGGCACCGGCGCCTATCCCTGGAATATTCGGCGGAGTTGACGACAATGCCCAGAGTTTCAAGAGACCAGATGCGCGGCAAGGCGCAAACCGTGCAGGGCTTGGTGGATCCCGCCGTGCTTGGCTCGACGCTCATGCATGAGCATCTGATTTGGGATTTGCGCCCCCCGCCATTGCGAAAGGGCGATCAGGGCGAGGAACCCGGCCTCGCCAATCACTGGGGCATGACGACTTCTGTTGCCGGTTCGCCCGCCAATCTGCATCAGCCAAGCGTGGAGGTCGCAATTGAAGCGGTGGCGGAAGCGGTTGCGCATGGTTGCCAGACCATCGTGGAACTCACGATTGGTGGCATCAGCCCCAATCCGAATGGGCTGAAGCAAGTGAGCGACGCCACGGGCTGCCATATCGTGATGGGCTGCGGGCATTACGTGGAAGAATACCAGCCGCCCGAAAATCACCACCGCAGCATTGATGATTTCGCCGCTGAGATGGTTTCCCAGGTGCAGGAAGGGCTTTGGGGCACCGACGTGCGCGCGGGGCTGCTGGGCGAGATTGGCTGCCAAAGCCCCTGGACACCGCTCGAACGCCGCGTGCTGGAAGCCGCACTGATTGCGCAAAAGGAAACCGGCGCGGCGCTGACCATCCATCCCGGCCGGCGGCAGGATCAACCGCAGGAAGTCATGGATTTCATCAAGGCGCGCGGCGGTGATCCTTCACGCACCATCATGGATCATATTGATCGCACCGTGTTTGATGAGGATGCGCTGTTTCGCCTGGCTGATACGGGCGTGGTGCTGGAATGGGATTTGTTTGGCCAGGAGAGCTGCCTCTATCCGCTCAATCCGGATGTGGACATGCCCAATGATGCCGGGCGGCTGCGCGCCATGCGCAAAATTCTGGATCGCGGCCATAAGGGCCAGATCGTGATTGCGCATGACATCTGCCACCGGTCGCATATGACACGCTGGGGCGGTTGGGGTTACGCGCATATCCATCGCATCATCATTCCGCTGATGCGCCGGCGCGGTTTCTCTGAAGCCGAAATCAAGGAAATTCTGGTGGATACACCAAGGCGTCTGCTGACCTTCATCTGAAGGTGGCGGCAGGCTGATCTATCTTTGGATCAGCCCACTCATGGGGCTTGACGCATCCGCGCTATAGTTGCGCGGCATGCGCCCCGCAAGGAAGGCATGGCGCCCGGCTTCCACCGCGGCCTTCATGGCGCGCGCCATGCGCACCGGATGCTTCGCATGGGCAATGGCGGAATTGAGCAAAACAGCGTCGCAGCCAAGCTCCATCGCCAAGGCCGCATCGGATGCCGTGCCGATGCCGGCATCCACCAGCACCGGCACCTTGGCCTCCCGCTTGATGGCGCTGATCATATAGGGGTTCACAACCCCCATGCCGGAGCCAATCGGCGCGCCCAAGGGCATGATGGCAACGCAGCCCATATCTTCCAGCCGCTTCGCCGCCAGCGGGTCATCGGCGCAATAGACCATGACCTGAAAGCCATCGGCGATCAGCGCTTGGGCCGCTTCAAAGGTCGCTGGCATATCGGGGTAAAGAAATGGGGCGGGGCCCAGCACCTCCAGCTTCACCAGGTTCCATCCCCCGGCTTCCCGCGCGAGCCTAAGCGTGCGCACCGCATCCTTGGCCGTATGGCAGCCGGCCGTATTGGGCAGATAGGTATAGCGCTTGGGGGAGACATAATCCTGCAGCATCGGCGCCTTGGGGTCCGACAGATTGACCCGGCGCACCGCGACGGTGACGATCTCGGCGCCCGAGGCTTCGATGGCCGCTGCGGTTTCCTCAAGGTCCTTGTAGCGGCCGGTGCCCACGATCAGGCGGGATTGGAAGCGCTGGCCAGCGACCTGCCAGCTATCATCATCTGTGTGGGACATGCTCAGCCGCCCCCGATGAAGTGAACGATTTCAAGCTTGTCGCCCTCATGCAGCGCGACCGAGGCATAGGTGGAACGGGGCACGATTTCCTCATTACGCTCAACCGCCACCTTGCGGGTATCAAGGCCAATGGTGGCCAAAAGCGCGGCCACGGTGGCACCCTGGGGCACTTGGCGGGCTTCCCCGTTGACGGAAATGGCGATGGCAGACATGCGCTTAATGTGGCGGGGCGGGGGCGGAAGGGCAAGCGCCCGCCCGGCTTGCCGGGCTTGGACCCCCCGTGCTAGCGCAGCGCCTTCTGATAAAGCCGCAAGGGAAGCGTCGTGACCCCGCCTTTGATCGCCGTGCTGAACGGCCCCAATCTGAACATGCTGGGCGTGCGAGAGCCGGAGAAATACGGCACCGCCACGCTGGATGATGTGGAAGCGCTTTGCGCCGAAGTGGCGGATGGGCTTGGCCTTGCCATTGATTTCCGCCAGACCAATAGCGAAGGCGAATTGGTGACCTGGGTGCAGGAATGCCGCGGGCGCGCTGCCGGCATCATCATGAACCCGGCGGGCTATACCACGACATCCATCGCTGTCATGGATGCGTTGCTTGCCGTGGATATGCCGGTCATTGAAGTGCATATCACGAATATTCACCGCCGGGAGGAATTCCGGCATCACAGTTTCATCTCCAAGGCCGCGACCGGCGTGATTTGCGGGCTTGGCGTTGAAGGCTATGCGCTGGCGATCCGCGCCATGGCGGGGCTGATCGCACAGGATGAGGAAGCATGACCAAGGACCTGCAATTCGACCCGGCGACGATCCGGGAATTGGCGCAAATCCTGCGCGAGAGCGACCTGACCGAGATCGAGCTGGTTGACAATGACATGCGGGTCAAGCTGGTCCGCCAGGTGACCGTGGCTGCCATGGCGATGCCGGTGGCCGCTGCCCCGTCGCCTTCTGCCGCCCCGGCTGCTGCCGCCGTGCCCGCACCCGCAGCGCCCGCCGCTGAGGTGGATGCGGACCATCCGGGCGCGGTGAATAGCCCCATGGTGGGGGTTGCTTATCTCTCGCCCGAACCGACCTCGGCGCCTTTCGTGACCATTGGCAGCAAGGTGGCGCAAGGCCAGACTCTGATGCTGATTGAGGCGATGAAGACCTATAACCAGATCAAGGCGCCGCGCGCCGGCACGGTAACGCGCATTCTGGTGGAAAGCGGCATGCCGGTGGAATTCGGCGAGCCGTTGATGATTGTCGAGTAATGGCGCGCTCGGCTGGGGGTGCATGCCATGTTCGGTAAGGTGCTGATCGCCAATCGGGGTGAGATTGCGCTGCGCGTCCATCGGGCGTGCCAGGAAATGGGCATTCGGACAGTCGCGGTGCATTCCACCGCTGATGCCACCGCGATGCATGTGCGCTTTGCCGACGAAAGCGTGTGCATCGGCCCGCCGGCGGCGCGTGATTCCTACTTGAACATGGCGGCGGTGATTTCGGCCGCCATGGTGACCGGGGCGGATGCCATTCATCCGGGTTATGGGTTTCTTTCGGAAAATGCGCGCTTTGCCGAAATGGTGGAAGCGCATGGGCTGAAATTCATTGGCCCCGCGCCCGAGCATATCCGCATGATGGGCGACAAGATCGCGGCGAAGGATGCGATGCGTAGCCTTGGCGTGCCTCTGGTGCCAGGTTCCATGGGCGCGCTGGAGACCCTGGAACAGGCGCGCGAAGTGGCCGAAGCCGTGAAATACCCAGTGCTGATCAAGGCCGCTGCCGGCGGCGGTGGCCGCGGCATGAAGGTGGCGCGCAGCGCCGATGAGCTTGAGGAAGCCTGGAGTGTCGCGCGCACCGAAGCCAAGGCGGCCTTTGGTGATGACAGCGTCTATCTGGAAAAATACCTGGACCGCCCGCGCCATATCGAATTGCAGGTGCTGGCCGATACGCATGGCAATGTGGTGCATTTCGGGGAGCGTGATTGTTCCCTGCAACGGCGCCATCAGAAGCTGGTGGAAGAAGCGGGCAGCCCCGTATTGGACGCCGAGGCGCGCGATGCCTTGGGCGCCACCGTGACCACAGGGCTATCAAAACTTGGCTATCGCAATGCCGGCACGCTGGAATTCCTGTGGCAGGATGGGCAATTCGCCTTCATTGAGATGAATACGCGGCTGCAGGTTGAACACCCGGTGACCGAAATGGTCTGCGGCATTGATTTGGTGAAGGAACAGATCCGCATCGCCGCTGGTGAGGCTTTGGGCTATGGCCAGAAGGATATCCGCTTCTATGGCCATGCGATTGAATGCCGCATCACCGCGGAAGACCCTGAGACCTTCGCGCCCAATCCCGGCAAGGTGAGCACCTATCACGCGCCGGGCGGGCTTGGGGTGCGCGTGGATAGCGCGCTTTATTCCGGCTATGTGGTGCCGCCGCATTATGACAGCCTGGTGGCGAAGCTGATTGTGCATGCGCCAACGCGGGCCGAGGCCATTGGCCGTATGCGGCGCGCGCTTGGTGAAATGGTCGTGGCCGGCATCAAGACGACCTTGCCGCTGCATCAGGCGGTGATGGAAGCGTCCGAATTCCAGGATGGAGATTATACGATCCATTGGCTGGAGAGGTTTGTTTCGGACAGGAATACTGACGCGGCGGGGTGAGGGTGCCGGCTGAAGGCTGGGCAATGAGCGATGGGCAAGACTTACCAAAGCGCCGCGCTGGCGGCGGTGCATGAAGTGGCGCAAGGGCTGGCTGAGGCCGGCGCGATGGACAAGCGCACGCTACGCGGCTTTGACGCGCTTTGCCTGACGCCCGTGGAACCACTCTCGCCCGAGGAAATCCGCGCACTGCGCCTGCGGGAGAATACGTCCCAGGCGGTATTTGCGCTCCATTTGAATGTAACAACCGGGCTGGTGAGCCAATGGGAACGCGGCGACAAACAGCCGAGTGGGGCTTCGTTGAAGTTGCTGACGCTGGTGGCGCGGAAGGGGTTGCAGGCGGTGGCTTGATGACCACCTCGAGGGCTATATCATCAGGCCGCCCCATCAGCGACGCGGCATAGATGGGCGCACGCCCATGCGCGCCTTTACTGACGATATGCCGAAAACCGGCAACACGGAGGTGACCAGCCAGACTAAAACTGTCAAACCCGAAGCCGCTTGAGGCCCGCTTCAAATGCGGTCACTGTCAGGGGAAAGTCGTAGTTGTACAGACATCACAATCATCGGTAAAGTACGCCGGACTCGAGGTCCGCCCCTCCTCGAGCGCGATGCGGATAGTTTCGCAATGATTGGGCCATACGTTGGGAGTTGAGTAGGCGCATGTCCTCTACCCGCAAAGTCGCAAACCTCCTACCTGCTAACGACGCACCCACGACAGAAACTGTATCACCACTATCACGAGAGATTATCATCGGGCTTGTCGGCTATGCGGGAGCGGGATGTTCGACTGTCGCTAGACGTCTTGAGTTACTTTTTACTCAATCCGGGTATAAGGCATATCGTATAAAACTAAGTGGACTGATTGCCGCGCGCTTTCCAGACACACCCGTGCTTGCTGCAGAGCCGGGCATTAATGAGGGAAGTCAGCGTTTTGAAAGAGCAAAACAACTACAGGACCTCGGTGATAAAGTTCGTGGCCGACACGGTGGCCACGCCGTCGCGGCCCTAGCGGTTCGTAAGATCAAGGATGAACGGGGCGCCTCGGAACCTGGAACGTCCAAAATTGTCTATATTCTTGACTCTATCAAGCATGATGATGAAGTAAAATTACTCAGGAAAGTCTACGAGTCGTCGTTTCGTCTGATCGCCGTACATTGCGAGCGCGGGAATCGCGAGGATCGGCTAATTGGCGATGCAAAATCTGCCGCAAAATATAAGGGCGTACAAAAGCCAGAGGTCATCTCGTATATAGATCGAGATGAGAAAGACACTGAGGATAATCTTGGACAGCAAGTTCGAGATGCGTTTTACCTCGCCGATTTCTTTCTTGATAACAATTCTCCATCGCAAGAAGGCGTTGCATTAAATGGCGACATAGATAGGTTCATTTCACTAATTCTTGGGAAGGGTTTGGTGCGCCCGAACAATCATGAGCGGGCAATGTATCATGCGCATGCTGCCGCACTCCAGTCCGCATGCTTGTCGCGCCAAGTTGGGGCCACGCTCACATCCAAAGATGGGTCGGTGATTGCAACAGGTACAAATGATGTGCCGAAGTTTGGCGGCGGAGTTTATGACGAGAGTTCCGAGCCGGATCATCGTTGCTTTCATTGGGAGTTTCAGGGTGGTGAAGGGAGATTCGTTGGATGCCATAATCAACGCAAGAAGAAACAGCTCCAACTAACTATAACCACTTGGCTTGCGGACAAACTTAGCGACGACTTAGCTCTCGCAGCCCATCCAAAGCCAATGTCTGGGTTTGATACAGCGGAGACTAGTCGAAATCACGCCAGGACTGAAATTCATAAGAAATTCATTGAAAAATCATCATTGATGAGCGGACTACCGGGCGTAAAAGATATTATTGAGTATTCGCGGTCTATTCATGCAGAAATGAATGCGTTATTTTCGGCCGCACGAAATGGTACAATGACTGTCGGTACGAGCCTATATTGTACAACCTATCCCTGTCACAACTGCGCCAGACATTTGGTGACAGCAGGAGTTGCAAAAGTTTACTACATTGAGCCTTATGTGAAGAGCTTGGCAACCGAGCTGCACAGCGATTCGATCGCGGCGGAGTTCAAATCGACTGGGGGCGCTCACCCGAAAATGGCGGTAGTCCCCTTCACAGGCGTCGGGCCTAGGATGTATGAGGATTTCTTCGCGAAGCAAGGCGAACTTAAAGACAGCAGCGGCGCGTTCGTTGAGCCTAAGGGCGAAGCTCCTGCCTACGCGGTCCGTCTCCGCGAATTGATGAAAGTTGAGGAGGCCGCAATGGCATTGGTGGCAGGAGATTCTGATGAGTGACACCAACGTCGTCGCGTTTCCGCGGCAAGCGTCCGCCGTACCTAGTGTAACCCAATCCGTTGCGAAGGATCTCTTCGGGTTCTCGGAAGCATCGAAAGGTAAGGTTGCATTCGAGTTTATTGATAACCTCAATGAAGAGTTACTGCTTCGGATCATTGTGTGTAATTCAGTAAGTACGGTCGTTGATCTTCGGCCAAAGTCAGTTTTTTTGAGGCCGAAATTTCAACACAAAAGAATTTTTGAGTTTTTTCATCGTAATCGAATTGAGTTTTTTGAGTATTCTTTGCGGGCACTAGATGGAGAAGACAAGATTAAACATTGGTTTTCCGAAACCGCCAAAAAATCAAATCACGGATTGATCTTGTGCATTTGCGATGACAGCGCAAGAGGGCGTGGAATTATCGCAAAATTCAAAGGCAACATGCGTCTCATTTCGCACGATTGGTCGGAGGTGCATCCCCGAGCAATTAGCGGAAAACTCTAGTACAGATTTGTAGGGTTATTCTGCTCTACTCGACTTTCACCCATTAAGGCTCAGATTTAGCGCGAATTGCAGATTGCGCTGGCATATACAGCTATGATGTTCCCCTGACAGTCATCGCATTTGAAGCCGGACTGAGGCGTATTTGAGTTTGGCAGTTTTCGCCTGGCTGCTCACCTCCGTGTTTGCTGGTTTTCGGCATGCCTTCGGTAGAGGCGCGGATGGGCGTGCGCCCATTCATGCCGCGCCCCTGATGGGATCGCCCGGTGTTGTCGTCCTCGAGTTAGTCATCGATCAGCGCCTGCATCTCCTCAATGGTCTCGAACCAAGTTCGCCGCCCCTCAACCCAGAAATGCTCGTCGAGCAGCGTGAGATAGAAGCGTTCAAGGATACCGGTCGGGCTACCTTGTATTTCGTGTTTGAGTGTTGCGTCGCAACGCCATCAAACCCGCTTCCATGCGGTCCGGCCACCGCGAACCAGGCGCGCAGACTCTTGCGGTCCGCGCCCGGTTCTGACGGTGGCCTCGGTAAGGCCAGTCCCGTAAAGGAGCACATCGCCAATCGTTAGGTACGCCCCCACCCCCGGTTTCCAAAGGCCTCGGGCCTTTGGTGGGTGGGTTTCAGGGAGGGCAAAGCCCTCCCTGATCCCGCATTCCAGCACAAACCCCTTGCCTTCCCGCCCCCTCACCCCCTATTCTCCTCCAATGCGTGAGGTTTCGCGTCGCTTCGGCCTGGATCATGGGGTTTTCGCCCCCCTCCCCGCCTGCGCGCTACTTGGGCTTCGACTTATCCGCCCCTGGGCGTGAAAGCCTGCCGCGCGCGGCGGGCATCGTTCAGGGGAAGCCTTTATCCTACCACGCAACCCATTGATCGCCCGAGGAATTCCTCATCATGGCCATAAATCACCCGTCTTTCGGCAAGCTCGCCGATAACCGAATCATCATGTTCGACACCACGCTCCGCGATGGTGAACAATCCCCTGGTTTTTCCATGAACCTCCAGGAAAAGCTCCGCATGGCGGAAGCGCTGGCGGAATTGGGGATTGATGTGATGGAAGCGGGCTTCCCCATTGCCTCGCCCGGGGATTTTGAAAGTGTGCTGTCCATTGCGCAGCGTTTTGCCAAGGATGGGCCGGTGGTTTGCGGCCTGTCGCGCACGGCGCCCGCCGATATTCTGCGGGCGGCTGAAGCGGTGAAGCCGGCGGCGCGCAAGCGCATCCACACTTTTGTTTCGACCAGTCCTTTGCATATGCGGGTCAAGCTGCGGCTTGAACCGGAACAGGTGCTGGAATTGGTGACCAGCAGCGTGGGTCTCGCGCGCCAGCACACGGATGATGTGGAATGGTCGGCGGAAGATGGCACGCGGACGGACCCGGATTTTCTGTGCCGTTGTGTGGAAGCCGCCATCAAGGCGGGGGCCACCACCATCAATATTCCTGACACGGTCGGTTATGCGCTGCCTGAGGATATGACGCGCATTTTCACCATGGTGCGCGAACGGGTGCCGGGCGCGGATCAGGTGATCCTGTCCGCGCATAACCATAATGATCTCGGCCTGGCGGTGGCCAATACGCTTGCCGCCATTCGTGCCGGCGTGCGCCAGATTGAAGCCACCATCAATGGCATTGGCGAACGCGCGGGCAATGCCTCGATCGAAGAAGTGGTCATGGCGCTGCGCACGCGCGCGGATGCGATCCCGGTTTCGAATGGGATTGTGACGCAAAATATCCTGAAGACCAGCCGCTTGCTGGCCACGATCACGGGTTTTGATGTGCAGCCCAATAAGGCGATTGTCGGCCGCAATGCCTTCGCCCATGAAAGCGGCATCCATCAGGATGGCGTGCTGAAGGACAAATCCACCTATGAGATCATGACGCCGGAATCTGTCGGCTGGTCCACATCGTCACTGGTGATGGGCAAGCATTCCGGCCGCGCTGCCTTCCGCGATAAGCTGAAGGCCATGGGGTATGAGATTGGCGACAATCAGTTGAACGACGCCTTCCGCCGCTTCAAGGACCTCGCGGACCGTAAGAAGGTGGTTTACGACGAAGACATTGTGGCGCTGGTGGATGATGAGGTGGTGCGCCAGAATGATAGGCTGAAGCTGGTGGCACTCACCGTTGCGACGGGAATGAATACCCGGCCCACGGCCTCCATCGCCTTGGAAGTGGATGGCGAAAGGCGCGAAGGTGTGGCGGCCGGCGATGGCGCGGTGGATGCCACCTTCAATGCGCTGCGCCAGGCCTTCCCGCATGAAGTCAACCTGAAGCTCTATGCCGTGCAATCCGTCACGGGGGGTACGGATGCCCAGGCGCGGGTCACCGTGCGGCTGGAAGAAGCCGGCAAGCTGGTGGATGGCCAGGGGGCGGATACGGATACCATTGTCGCCTCGGCCCGGGCCTATGTGCATGCGCTGAACAAGCTTTTGGTGAAGCGCGAGCGGACCGAACCGCCGGCGGTACTGCGGGCCTGAAGCGCCGGGGGCCAGCCCCCCCGGATTACGGCTTGAGGATCAGGGCCAGGGGGGGTAAATCCCTGGTCCTTCTGGCTGGCCGGGAAGCCATTTCCGCCACCTCGGCGCCCTGGCGTCGGGGCCTAATCTGTTTGCAAAGGGTTTCAGCATGTTCGGACGCCTATTCGGCTTCCTTTCCGCCGATATGGCCATTGACCTCGGCACCGCGAATACGCTGGTCTATGTGAAGGGCCGGGGCATCGTTTTGAATGAGCCGAGCGTGGTCGCCATTTCCGATCAGCGGGGCCGCAAGCAGGTGCTGGCGGTGGGGGAAGAAGCGAAGCTCATGCTGGGCCGCACGCCGGGGAATATTTCGGCCATTCGCCCCTTGCGCGATGGTGTGATCGCGGATTTCGAAGTGGCGGAAGAAATGATCAAGCACTTCATCCGCAAGGTGCATAATCGGCGCGGCTTTGCCTCCCCCATGATCATTGTGTGCGTGCCTTCGGGGTCCACGGCGGTGGAACGGCGCGCCATTCAGGAAAGCGCTGAAAGTGCCGGGGCGCGCAAGGTGCTGCTGATCGAAGAACCCATGGCGGCGGCGATTGGCGCCGGCCTGCCGGTGACGGAACCCTCGGGTTCCATGGTGGTGGATATTGGCGGCGGCACCACGGAAGTGGCCGTGATCAGCCTGGGCGGCATTGTCTATGCGCGCAGTGTGCGCGTGGGCGGCGACAAGCTGGATGAGGCGATCATTTCCTATATTCGCCGGCAGTTCAATTTGCTGATCGGTGAAAGCACCGCTGAGCGCATCAAGCTTGAAATCGGCGCCGCCGCCCCGCCCGAGGATGGCGAAGAAGGCCCAACCGCCGAAGTAAAGGGCCGCGATCTGATGAATGGCGTCCCGCGGGAGGTCATTATCAGCCAGCGCCAGGTGGCCGAAGCGCTTGCTGAACCGGTGGGCCAGATTGTGGATGCGGTGAAGACCGCTTTGGAAAACACGCCGCCTGAACTCGCTGCCGATATCGTGGATAAGGGCATTGTGCTGACCGGCGGCGGCGCCTTGCTTGGCCGGCTCGATCAGGTGTTGCGGGATGCGACAGGCCTGCCGGTGGTGGCGGCGGAAGATGCGCTTTCCTGCGTGGCGCTCGGCACCGGGCGCGCGCTTGAGGATATCAAGCGGCTGCGCCACGTGCTTACCTCCATGTATTGATAAGGGGGGAAAGGGTAGCGCCGCGTGATCAGGCTCAGCATCCCTCTCCGGCAGGCATTGGCGCGGCTTTCGCTGCCGATCATGATTGCCGTGGCCTTTGGGGTGATGCTGCTGGGCAAGGCGGATACGCTGCTGGTTGAAAGGCTGCGCAATACGCTATCCGACGCGCTGGCGCCGATTTATGCCGCGATTTCCCAGCCCGTGAACGCGGTTGAGGAGGCAATCTCGGAAATCCAGAGCCTGGCGACACTCCGCAGCGACAATGCCAGGCTGCGTGAGGAAAATGAGCGTCTGCGCCGCTGGCATGCGGCGGCACTGGGGCTTGAGGCGGAGAATACGCTGCTGCGCCGCCAGCTTGGCTTCTTGCCTGAAGGCGCGCCCAATTTCCACGCCGCACGGGTGGTGGCAGATGGCGGCGGTACCTATGCGCGCGCCGTGCTGCTGGCGATCCCGCCGCAGCATGCCATCCGCAAGGGACAGGTTGCGCTGGATGAACGCGGCTTTGTGGGCCGTGTTACGGAAGTAGGATCGCGTTCCGCCCGTGTGCTGCTCGCGACCGATATGAACAGCCGTGTGCCAGTCACGCTGGAAGCCAGCCGCGCGCGCGCGGTGATGGCCGGTACCAATGGCGCGCGGCCGCGCCTTGCGCATTGGCCGGAAGGGGTCATTCCGCAGGAGGGTGAAAGGGTCGTCACCAGCGCCCAGGCCAATGCCTTCCCGGCCGGCCTGCCGGTGGGCGTGGTGCGGCGTAACGCGCAAGGGTCGCTGGAAGTGGAGCTTTTCGCGCGGCTCGATCATCTGGAAATGGTGCGGCTATTCGATTTTGGCCTTTCCGGCATTCTGCCGCCGGAAGCGGTGGCGCGCCCGGAACCGCGCGCGTCTCGGCGTTGAAGCCCGGCCATGAGCCTTGCACCAAAACTCCGCGCGCCGCCGCCCGGGCGCCCGGAACCGCCGCAGGATTTGGCGCGGCGGCTTGAAGCGCTGCTGCGCCTGGCCTTTCCGTTACTTTCAACGGCGGTGGTGCTGATCCTGTCGGCGACACCCACCGGCCTGCCGGCATTGGCCTTTGCATTGGCCATGCCGGCGATTGCCTTCTGGACCGTGTTTCGCCCCGCTGGCATGGCGCCGCCCATGGTCTTCGTGCTCGGGCTATTGTTGGATTTGCTGACGATGGCGCCGCTTGGCGTGCATATCATCGCGCTGCTGGCGCTGCATGGGGCGGCGATGCGGCTGCGTTTCTGGTTGGCGCGGCAAGGCTTCTTTCTGGTTTGGTTGTGTTTTTGTGCCGGTGCCTTGGGTGCCACGCTGCTGGCCTGGGGCTTCACCGCGCTGTTGCTGCTGACCTTGCCGCCCTGGCAGCCCATTTTCCACACGCTGCTGCTGACAACAGGGCTTTATCCGCCCATCGCCATTTTGCTGTCGCGCGCGCATGAAGCGATGCGCCGGGCGGAGAATGCGCCATGAAGCTCTGGCCCGGGCGGCGCGCTTCCGGCTTTGGCGCCAATACGAATATCAAGCGGGAAGAAGAGCGCCGCCGCACCATCTTCACGCGCCGCGCTGCCTTTCTTGGTGCGGTGCAATTGGGCGCGCTCGGCTTTCTTGGCCATCGGCTCTATCGCTTGCAGATTGAAGAAGGCCGGCGCTACGCCACACTCGCTGAAGAAAACCGTGTCAGCGCCAGGCTTTTCGCCCCACCGCGCGGGCGTATCCTGGATCGGCGCGGTGAAGTGGTGGCGGGCAATCGGCTGAATTGGCGCGCTTTGCTGGTCGCGGAACAGACCGCCGATGTCACTGCCACGATCGAAACCTTCTCCCGCATCGTGCCCTTGCAGGATCATGAAAAGGCGCGGATCGAACGCGATATTCGCCGCAATCGCCGCTTCGTGCCTGTGATCCTGCGCGAATTCCTGAGCTGGGAGGAAATGGCGGCGATTGAGGTGAATGCACCCGATCTGCCTGGTGTTTCGGTGGATATGGGCACCACGCGCATCTATCCCGAAACCGAACATCTGGCGCATGTGCTTGGCTATGTCGGCACGCCGACCGAACAGGAAGCGGGCGATGAGGGCATCGTCAACCTGCCCGGCATGCGTGTGGGCCGCGCGGGGCTGGAGCGTTTCCATGACCGTGTGCTGCGCGGCCGCGCCGGCGCGGTGCAGGTTGAAGTCAATGCGCTTGGCCGTGTGATCCGTGAATTGGATCGGCGCGAAGGCATTCCGGGCCAGGATGTGCAAATCTCGGTCGATGCCGGGCTGCAAAGGGCCATTCGTGACAAGATTGATGAAGGCACTACCGCTGTGCTGTTGGATGCACGCAATGGCGAAGTGCTTGCCATGGCGACCAAGCCTTCCTTTGATCCCAATATCTTCAATTCCGGCGTCAGCGCGGCACAATGGCGGCAATGGACCGCATCGCGTTCCACACCGCTGATCAATCGCGCGACAAATGGGCTTTATGCGCCAGGCTCCACCTTCAAGATGGTGGTCGCCTTGGCGGCGCTGGAAGCCAAGGTGTGTCGGCCTGGCGATATCGTGCATTGCCCCGGCCATTTCGACTTTGGCGATAATCGCTTTCATTGCCACAAGCAAAGCGGCCATGGCGGCATGAATATGCGCACTGCCATATCACTGAGCTGCGATGTCTATTTCTATGAAATGGCGCGGCGTACAGGCATGGATCGCATCGCCGCCATGTCGCATCGCTTCGGGCTTGGCGTTGATCTGGACATTGAATTGCCCGGCACGCGCCGCGGGCTGGTGCCAACACGCGCCTGGCGCCAGGCGCAGGGGCATCCCTGGAATATCGGCGATACGATTGTGCATGGCATCGGCCAGGGGTTTTATCAGCTGACCCCGCTTTCCCTTGCCGTGATGACCGCGCGGCTCGCCACCGGGCGCGCAGTACAGCCGCATCTGACACGCGCCATTGCCGGCCAGCCGGTGCGCGGCAGCAGGCCAGAAGATTGGCCATCCCTCGGCATTCCGGAAGCCGATATGCGTGTGGTGCGCGAAGCCATGTGGGCCGTTGTGAATGGCGGCGGCACGGCAGGCGCGGCGCGACTGCCCGGCCAATTGGGCGTCATGGCGGGCAAGACCGGCACCACGCAGGTCCGGCGTGTTTCCCGCGAACAGCGCGAAAGGGGTTTTAATGTCGCGACCCTGCCGCGCGAATGGCGCCCGCATGCCCTGTTTGTCGCTTACGCGCCTTATGACAATCCGGTCTTCGCCCTTTCGGTGATTGTGGAACACGGCACCAGCGGATCGGGCGCCGCCGCACCCTTGGCGCGCGATATTCTGGTGGAGGCCTTCCAGCGCCTGCCCATCACGCCCCAGCCGCGTGATCCGCGCGTGGCGGAGCTTGGCCGATGATTTTCGAACGCCGGCTGCTCACGGAAAGTCGCGGCGCTGGCTTGGTTTCCAAGCTTTGGCGCGTGCCCTGGCTTTTCGTGCTGCTGCTGGGGGGTGTTGCCGCCATTGGCTATGTCGCGCTGTGGACTGCGGGCAGCGGCAACCCGGATGCCTATGCGCAGAAGCACGCGCTGCGTTTTGGGTTCTGTCTGGTGATCATGCTGAGCATCGCCTTCATTGATATCAGGATCATCCTCCGCTTCGCCTGGGTGGGCTATGCCTTCGCACTCGGCCTGCTGGTGCTGGTGCTGTTTCACGGCAATGTCGGCAAGGGGGCGCAACGTTGGCTGGATATCGGGCCGGTGCAGTTGCAACCATCGGAGCTGATGAAGATCATGCTGGCACTTGCCTTGGCGGCCTGGTTTCATCGCGCGTCCTGGGAACGCATGGGAAATCCGCTATTCCTGATCCCGCCCGCGCTGATGGTGCTGATACCTGTCGGGTTGATTTTGAAGCAGCCCAATCTGGGCACGGCGCTGATCACCGCCATGATTGGCGCTGCGGTGTTTTGGGCCGCCGGCATGCGCTGGTGGAAATTCGCGCTGGTGGCCATCGCTGGCGCCATTGCCGCGCCCATCGCCTATGATAACTTGCGAGATTATCAGCGCGCGCGCATCACGACCTTTCTGGACCCGGAGAGCGATCCGCTGGGTGCGGGCTACAACATCATCCAATCAAAGATCGCGCTTGGTTCGGGCGGGATGTGGGGCAAGGGCTTCCTGCAAGGCACGCAGGGGCATTTGAATTTTTTGCCGGAAAAGCAGACGGATTTCATCTTCACCCTGATCGCTGAGGAATTTGGCTTCATCGGCGCCATCGCCACGCTCTTCATGCTGCTGTCGGTGATTGTGTTTTGCTACATCGTCGCCTTCCGGTCGCGCCATCAATTCGGCCGGCTGCTCGCGATTGGGCTTGGCACCAATTTCTTCCTCTATGTCTTTGTGAATGTCGCCATGGTCACCGGCGCCATTCCGGTGGGCGGCGTGCCGCTGCCGCTGATCAGCCATGGCGGTTCGGCCATGCTGACGGTGATGATCGGCTTTGGGCTTTTGCTTTCAGCCTATGTGCATCGAGACGCCGAATTGGGACCGATGCGTGAATAGCGCGCGGCTGCTGCTGGCTTGGGTGTTGGCCGGGCTGGTGGCGGGCATCGTGCTGCAGCTTTCGGGCAATACCGCTTACGCCACCATCGCCTGGGCTGCGGCTTCCCTGCCGGTTGCGCTGCATGTCGCGATTGGGGTCGTCCGCTCGCTTTTGGGTGGGCGGCTTGGCGTGGATGTGATTGCGCTTTTCTCCATCCTCGGCGCGCTCGCACTTGATGAAGCCGCTGCGGCGGCGGTGATTGCGCTGATGGTCGCGGGTGGTGAGGCGCTTGAATCCTGGGCCGAGGGCCGCGCGCAAGGGGCGCTGACGGACCTACTGGCCCGCGCCCCGCGCGGCGCGGCACGCATCCACAATGGCGAGATCAGCGACATCCCGCTGGATGCCATCACGCCCGGTGATCTGCTGCTGGTCCGCCCTGGCGAGACCATCCCCGCCGATGGTACGCTGGAAGATGCTGGCGCGACGCTCGATGAAAGCATGCTGACCGGCGAACCCCTGCCCGTTTCGCTGGCCCAAGGGGCAAGGCTGCGCAGCGGTGCGGTGAATGCCGGCGGCGCCTTTCGCATGCAGGCCAGCGCCGGGGCGGCTGGCAGCACCTATGCTGCCATCATTCGCCTGACCCAAGCCGCGTCACAATCGCGCGCGCCGCTGGTGCGGCTTGCGGATCAATGGGCCATTGCCTTCATTATCCTGACCTGCTGCTTGGCCGGCGCGGCCTGGTTGATTTCCGGCGATCCACGCCGCGCGCTGGCGGTGCTGGTGGTGGCAACCCCCTGCCCGCTTATCCTCGCCGCGCCCATTGCGCTGGTCGCGGGCATTGGTCGCGCGGCGCGGCGCGGCATTGTGGTGAAGGGCGGTGCCGCACTGGAACGGCTCGCGCGCATTCGCACCGTGATTTTCGACAAGACAGGTACGCTTACACCTGGTCGGCCAAGGCTGGCGGGGATTGAGGCCGATCCCGCGCTTGGGCGCGATGCTGCGCTCCGCCTCGGGGCCGCCTTGGCGCAGGCTTCCACCCATCCGGTTTCCGTTGCGCTTGTGGCCGCCGCCCGCGCGCGTGGCTTTGACCTACCCGTGCCCGAAAGCGTGGAGGAAACCCCAGGCGGTGGCCTTTCCGGCCTGGTTGAGGGCAAGGCGCTGACGCTGGGCAGTGAGGGCTTTCTGATCGGCCAAGGCATGGGCCCGGAGAACGGGCTTTTCGCGGCAGCCTTGGTAAGCGCCGCCGGTTCGGTCGGCTGGTTGGCGGTGGAAGGGCGCGCGGCGGCAGCCTTCATCATGGCCGATGGGCTCCGCGAAGAAGCGCCCCGCGCCGTGCGGGCGCTCCGCCAGCTTGGTGTGGCGCGGATTCTGATGGTGACCGGGGATCGTGCCGCCGCCGCAACCCCCATTGCCGCTGCACTTCGCCTGGATGCCATGCTGGCGGACCGCGACCCCGAAGGAAAGCTGATCGCGCTGAAGGCCGAGGCCGCCAATGGCCCGGTCGCCATGGTGGGTGATGGTGTGAATGACGCGCCGGTGCTGGCGGCCGCCGATGTCGGCATTGCCATGGGCGCGCATGGCACCGCTGCCGCGGCCGAAGCGGGCGATGTTGTCTTGCTCGCGGATCGGCTGGACCGCGCGGCGGAAGCGATTGCCATTGCCCGCCGCGCGCGGCGCATTGCGCTGCAAGCGATACTGCTCGGCATGGGTTTGTCCTTGATTGCCATGGTGGCGGCGGCTTTTGGGTGGCTAAGCCCGCTCGCCGGCGCGCTGTTGCAGGAAGCGATTGATGTCGCGGCCATCCTTTACGCTTTGCGCGCCCTTTTGCCCGGCAATGATGGCGCCGTGGCGCGACTGTCTGGCGAGGCCGGGCTTTCCGAGCGCGTTGCCGAACATGCCGGGCTGCGTGATCTGGCGGAGGCATTGCGCGGTGCCGGTGAGACACTCCATGAAGGCCCAGCCCAACTTGCCGAATTGCGCGCGCTTGAACGCCGCCTGCGGGAGGAATTGCTGCCGCATCAGGCCGCCGAGGAAAGCGCGCTTTACCCGGAAGCCGCCGCGCGTTTGGGCGGGCAGGACCCGCTTGGGGTATTGCTGCGCATGCATACCGAAATCGAGGGGCTGGCGGATCGCTTTTCCACCCTGCTGCCGCTTGCCGAAGCACCGGGCGGCTTTGCCGAGGTGGCGCCGGCGCTCAGGCGCACCCTATTCGCGCTGGAGGCTTTGCTCGCGCTTCATCTGACGGCCGAGGAGGAAGCCTTGGCCGGCCTGACGGGGCCAGAAGACGCGGCCGCGCATTCCCCTCGCTAAACCACTCGTTTCTGCGCTAAAGCCAGTTTTGAGATGAGCACGCAGCCCCCCGAATCCGAAGCGCCGAGCCGCGACGGGCTATGGCCCATGCCGCCCGGCCCGCCGCATGAGGAACGCCATTTCACACAGAATGAGGTGGTGCGTGATCTGGTCATCGGCACCGCCGATGGCCTGACCGTGCCCTTTGCGCTGGCAGCCGCCTTGTCAGGCGCGGTCGCGGCCAATCCGTTGATTGTCACGGCGGGTCTTGCGGAAATCGCGGCCGGCTGCGTTGCGATGGGGCTTGGCGGTTACCTCGCCGCGCGCACCGATGCCGAACATTTCGCCGCCGAACGCAAGCGCGAAGAAGAGGAAACCGAAATCTACGCGGATCGCGAACGCTGGGAAGTGGCCGCCATCCTGCATCGCTATGGCGTGCGCGGTGATGCGCTGCGCATGGCGGTGGACAGCATCTGCGCCGATAAGCGCCGCTGGGTGGATTTCATGATGCGCTTTGAATTGGATTTGAAGGAACCGCAGCCTGATCGCGCCGCGCGTTCGGCAGTCACGATTGGCGGCGCCTATGTGGTGGGCGGGTTATTGCCGCTTTTGCCCTATATGCTGCTGGATAGCACGAAGCAGGCCTTGGTGATTTCCGCCTGCATCACCGGCGTGGCGCTGGCGGGGTTTGGCTGGCTGAAGGCGAAAGCAACCGGCCTGCCCGCGACACGCGGCGCGGTGCAGACGTTGTTCATTGGCGGGCTGGCCGCCGGTGTTGCCTATACGGTGGCGAAGTTGGTGGGCGGCTAAGCCGCGCCCCTCACAAGGCGCGATTTGCGCGCGCCACCACCGCTTCAAACAGTACCTGGCAGCCGGCCTCGGCTTCCTCCGGCATGATGCTTTCGGCTTCGTTGTGCGAAAGCCCATCCTTGCAGGGCGTGAAGATCATCGCGGTTGGCACGGAACGCGCGACATAAACCGCGTCATGCCCGGCGCCCGAGATGATCTCGCGCGCGGGCAAGCCAAGGCGCTTGGCGGCCTGACGCACCAGATCAACGCAGGAAGCATCAAAGGGCTGTGCCGGGATGCGGAATAGCTCGGTCAATTCCAGCTTGCAGCCATTGGCCTCCACCAGCTTGCGGGCTTCTTCCGGGAAGCTTTCGGCCAGGCCCTGGATTTCAGCATCCGATGGGTGGCGGAATTCCACGCTGAAGCGCACTTCGCCCGGCACGACGTTACGGCTGGCGGGCAGCACTTGCAGGAAGCCCACCGTACCACGGCCATCCTCACCCCGCGCGCGCATCAGCGCGTCAACACGCTCAATCACGCGTGCGGCGGCGACCAGCGCATCGCGCCGCGCGGAAGGCGGCGTGGTGCCGGCGTGGCTATCCTGCCCGATGATCACCGCATCATACCAAACCTGCGCCTGAGCGCCGGTCACAATGCCAATCTGCTTGCCTTCGCGTTCCAGGATCGGGCCCTGTTCGATATGCAATTCGAAATAGGCATCCGCGGGAAAGGGCGCGGCCTTATGCGGCCCCTTATAGCCGATGGCATCAAGCGCTTCACCGACACTCACGCCATCCACATCGCGCAGGCTATAGGCTTTTTCCTGCGTATAGATGCCGGCCCAAACGCCGCTACCCATCAGCGAATGGCCGAAACGGCTGCCTTCCTCATCGGTCCAATTCACCAATTCGATAGGCGCTTCAGTCACGATGTTCAGGTCATTCAGGCTCCGCATCACCTCAAGCCCTGCGATCACACCAAGCGCGCCGTCAAACTTGCCACCTGTGGGCTGGCTATCGAGGTGGCTGCCGAGCAGCACGGGCAGGCGCTTGGGATCACGGCCTTCGCGGCGGGCGAACATATTGCCGATGGAATCAACGCGCACGGTCAGGCCAAGCGCCTCACACCAGCCGCGAAACCGGTCCCGCCCGGCCTTGTCCACATCGGTCAGCGTCAGGCGCTTCACGCCGCCCTTGGGGGTGGCGCCGATTTCGGCCATCGCCATCAGACTGTCCCAAAGCCGCTTGCCATCAATGCGCTGATTCGTGCCGCTCATGTTCCGCTACTTTCCGGGTTAGGTTCGCCCTGCCTTTGGCGCGCGAAACGGCCCCTGTCCAGGGGTCAAGTGGGCCCAGGGGCGCCGGACCAGCGGGCGTTGCATCTTCCTGGCCCCCATGTGCATCTTAGCCCCCTTCCCTAACCCATGCCTGCCACCAGGAGAAACATCATGGCCCATGCGCTTGACGGTTCCGCCCCTGCCATTCTGCGAAACTCCGAATTGGATGCGGAAGCCGTGCGCGCCGCGCGGGTGGATCTGGCGGCCTGTTTCCGCATGGCCGCACGGCTTGGCCTGCATGAGGGGATTTGCAACCACTTCTCCTTCGTGGTGCCGGGGCGCGATGATCTGTTCCTGGTGAACCCCTATGGCTGGGCCTTTTCGGAAATCACTGCCTCCCGCCTGCTGGTCTGTGACTTCAAGGGCAATGTGGTGGCGGGCGATGGCGTGCCGGAAGCGACCGCCTTTTACATTCATGCCCGCATGCACCTGAACAAGCCGCGCGCCAAGGCGGCGTTCCACACGCATATGCCAAACGCCACCGCCCTTGCCATGCTGGAAGGCCCGCCCTTGGTCTGGGCCGGGCAAAGCGCGCTGAAATTCTATGGCCGCACCCTGGTGGATGAGGATTACAATGGCCTCGCCTTGGATGAGAGTGAGGGTGATCGGATCGCCGCTTCCATCGGTGATGCCGATATCGTCTTCATGAAAAACCACGGCGTCATGGTGGTGGGGGCAAGCATCGCCGAAGCCTGGGATGATCTTTACTATCTGGAACGCGCGGCGGAAGCGCAGCGCTTGGCGATGGGCACAGGGCGCAAGCTGAAGCCCGTACCGGCTGAGATCGCTGCCCGCACCTATGCGCAAATGCGCGAAGGGGATCGTGAAAGTGCCCGGCTGCATCTGGAAAGCATCAAGCGTATCCTGACGCGTGAAGAGCCGGATTTCATGCATTGAATTCTGCCGCCTACCAGCGCGGATTATTGCTGCTGGTGATCACGACCGTCGGCTGGGGGATGAATTGGCCGGCGATGAAGGTGCTGCTGGCGGAATTGCCGCCGCTGACGACACGCGCGATTGGCGGCGGGCTTGGCTTTCTGGTGCTGCTGGCGGTGGTGCTTCTGCAAAAGCAAAGCCTTGCCGTGCCACGCGCAATTTGGGGCAGGCTCACGCTGATTTCGCTGCTGAATGTCACGGCCTGGATGGGGCTTGCGAGTTTTTCCCTGCTGTGGCTCTCGGCATCGGAAGCGACCATTGTTTGCTACACCATGCCGGTCTGGGCGGCGGTTCTCGCTTGGGTCGTGCTGGGGGAAAAGCCAAGTCTGGCGCGTGTATTGGCGCTGGTGCTGGCGCTATCGGGCCTTGTCTATCTGGTGCTGGGCAAGGGGCTTGATCTTGGCATCGCCAAGCTGCCCGGGGTGGCCTTGGGCTTGGGTTCAGCCGTGTTGTTTGCACTGGGCACAGTGTTGACCAAGCGCATGCCGCTTGGTCTGCCGCCATCAAGTTCCGTTGCCTGGCAGGTGGGGATTGGCGTGGCGCCGCTGTTCATCGCCGCACTGATTTTCGATCCGCTGGATTTCAGCCACGTATCCGCGCTGGGTATTGGGCTGTTGGTATATGGCGGCGTCTTCGCGCTTGGGCTTTGCTATCTGTCCTGGTTTGCGGCGCTCAAGATGCTGCCGGCGTCACTTGCATCGCTCGGCACGGTCATCACGCCCGTGGTTGGCGTTGTGGGCGCAGCGCTGTTCCTGGGTGAGCCCTTTGGCTTGCGCGAAATTCTGGCGCTGACCTTGGTATTGTCCGGCGTAGTGCTCGCCGTCAGGGGCTGAACGCGTCAGTTGCGCGGCACGTTCAGCTTGCTCAGGATCGGGCGCCATTGCGTATCGGAACGACGCAGGAAATCGGCAAAATCCTCGGGCGAACCGCCGGCCAGGAACTGGCCTTCCGTGATCAGTCTTTCGCGAATGCGTTCATCTTTCAGCGCTTCATTTGCGGCGGCATTTACGCGCTGCACCATATCCGCCGGCGTGCGCGCCGGGGCGAGCAAACCGAACCAACTCAACACATCAAGGCCGGGGGCGAATTCCGCAATTGAAGGCACATCCGGCGTTGAATCGATCCGCCGCGCGCTGGTCCAGGCAATCAACCTGCCGCGGCCATCACGATGCACGGGCTGGGCTGTGCCCCCTGACACCACCAGCACATCAAGATCACCCGCCATGAAGGCGGCAAGCTGCGCGGAATCCCCGCGATAGGTGACATCCTGCATGGTAATGCCCAGCCGCTCCATCACCATCAGCATCGCGACATTCGTGAGTGTTGTCGGCCCATTGGTGCCATAGGTCATTTGCCCTGGCCGCGCCTTGGCGGCCGCAACCCAGCCCGGTACATCCGCCGCACCGCCGCGCATTTGCGTAATAATGCCAAAGGGAAAAGTGGTGGCCAGCATTACCGGTGCGAAATCTTCCAACTTGTAGGGAAGATTGGGCACGATCACCGGATTGATGGTGAGTGTGGTGCCCGCCGCCATCAATAGCGTATGGCCATCAGGCCGTGCACGCGCCACGAATTCTGCGCCGATGATGGTATTGGCGCCAGCGCGATTTTCCACCTGCACGGGCTGGCCCAGCAAGGCTGTCATGCGTTCGGCCAATAGGCGGCTCACGATATCCGTGCTGCCACCGGGCGCGAAGGGAACGACAATGGTGATGGGTCTTTGCGCCCCCCCACCCTGCGCCAAGGCGGGGCTTGTTAGGCCAAGCGCGGCCATCCCGGCAAGCAAGGGGCGACGTGCGATATGATGGGCCATGAGCCTTTTCCTCCCGACAAGCCGGGGCTTTGAATAACACCTGCGTATTCTAAAGAGTTTCTAAGCAGGAACGGCCATATTGTCGAGCAAGCGGACCGACCCAAGCCTCGCCGCCGCCAAAAGCCGCATCGGTGCGGTGGCTTTTTGCGCCAGGGGCTCCAGCCTTTCCGCCGTGACGAGTGCCAGGTAATCCGGCGCGAAACCTGCGGCGATCAGCCGAGCCTCACCCTCCGCCAGAACCTGCGTGACGGAACCACCCGCGACAATCGCCCGCGCCACATCCTGCATGGTCTGATAGAGCAGCGGCGCGGTGGCGCGTTCAGCAGCGCTCAGGAAACGATTGCGTGATGACATGGCAAGCCCATCGGCTTCGCGCATGGTGGGCACCGCTTCGATATGGATGGGGATGTCCAGATCGCGCGCCATGCGGCGGACCACCTGCAATTGCTGCCAATCCTTCTCCCCAAAGGCGGCGATATCGGCGCCGGTTTGCAGGAACAGCTTGGCGCAAACCGTGGCGACGCCGCGGAAATGTCCGGGCCGCGCATCGCCTTCAAAACCCCTGGATGGGCCGGCAACCTCAATCACGCTGGCGCTGCCGGGCGGATACATGGCTTCCACGGGCGGCAACCACACCAAATCGCAGCCGGCATCGCGCAGCTTGGCGAGGTCCCCATCCTCATCACGCGGGTAGCGCGCCAGATCATCACTGGCGTTGAATTGCAGCGGATTGCCGAAGATGGAAG
>JADCEV010000125.1 GCA_020249865.1 Roseomonas sp.
TGGCCGAACCCCATGGCGTAACGCCTGGGCAGGATGATCTTTCCTTCTACCCTTTGCTGTATTGGCCTATCCTGCCCGATGCGCCGACCCCAAGCGCGCAAGCTGCTGCGGCGCTGAATGATTTCATGCGCCAGGGCGGCATTATCCTGATGGATACGCGCGATCAGGGCTCGGGCGAGGGCATGGCGACCAGCGCGCGCGCGGCACTGCGCCGCGTGACGCGGGATTTGGCGATCCCGCCGCTGATGCCGGTGCCGGAAGACCATGTGCTGAACCGCGCCTTTTATTTGCTGAATGAATTGCCGGGGCGGTTTGCCGGCGGGCAGGTTTGGGTGGCGCGCGATCAGGACCGCGCCAATGACAGCGTGAGCCCGGTGATCTTGGGCGGGCATGATTGGGCGGCAGCCTGGGCGATGGACCGCAATGGCCAGCACCCGCATGCCACTATCCCCGGCGGGGCGCGGCAACGCGTGCTGGCCTATCGTTTCGGGACCAATCTGGTGATGTATGCGCTGACCGGGAACTACAAGGGCGATCAGGTGCATGTGCCGGCGATATTGGAGCGGTTGGGGAATTGAGGGGCACGCGTTTCAGCGCCCCCCGCCATCAGCGTTAGTCTTTGCTATTTCGAGATGCTTACGACCGCCGAAGGCGGGCGCGAGCCCGAATGGGCGACGCCGCTTATGCGGCGAAGCCAAGCGCGCGGAGGCGCGCGCCGGCGTTTGAGGGCGGATCGGTCACGGTCCGCACAATGATCAACGAATAGGCGGCGCGTACATCAATCCGCCACGCGTCCACAAATCATTCAAGCCGCGCGGCAGGCCAATCGGTGAGCCCTTGCCAAGATTGCGCTCAAAAATCTCGCCATAATTGCCGACCGCCTTGATGGCGTTATAGGCCCAGCGCCGATCAATTCCCATCAGCGGCCCGTGATCACCCGAAACGCCAAGCAAGCGGCGGATGGAAGGGTTCGGGCTAGTCAGCATCTGATCCACATTGGCTTGCGTGACGCCCAGTTCCTCGGCCTCGATCAGCGCAAAAACCGTCCAACGCACGATATCGAAGAACTGGTCATCGCCATGGCGCACCGCCGGCGCCAAAGGTTCCTTTGAGATGATATCGGGCAGCACCACATGCTCGGCCGGGTTGCGCAGCGCGCTACGGATGCCGGCAAGCTGGGAGGCATCGGTGGAATAGGCATCGCAGCGCCCGTTATTGTAGGCGTTGCGCGTTTCCTCATTCTGTTCGAACACCAGGGGCTGGATGCGCGTATTGGTGGTACGTGCCCAGTCCGCCAGGTTCAATTCATTGGTGGTGCCGGCAGTGACGCAAATCGTCGCCCCCGCCAGATCGGTGGCGCGCTTGGCGCCGGTGGCGACCCGCACCATGAAGCCCTGGCCATCATAGAAATTGACGGCCGTGAAATTAAGCCCATTCGCGGTATCGCGCGTATGCGACCAGGTGGTGGTGCGAGAGAGCATATCCACCTGCCCCGATTGCAAGGCAGGCAGGCGCGCCTGGGAAGACAGCACCACCCAGCGCACCTTATTGGCATCACCCAGAATGGCGGCGGCGACCGCGCGGCAGGTATCGGCATCAAGCCCGCGATTGACGCCTTGGCTATCAATCACACCAAAGCCAGGCGCGCCCGGATGCGCGCCGCAAATCAGCGCATCGCGCGCGCGAATGGCGGCGACGGTCGGGCCTTGTTGCACCGGTTGCGCAAAAGCCGGCAGCGCGGCGAGCAGGCCGGCGGCAAGCAGGAATTTGGCTTTCATGATGATCCTCCAGGATTGGTTATGTTGACACGGGCGCTGGCTTGCTGAGGCGCTGCCACAGGGCAACGCCACAAAGCACGCCAAGTGCCAGCAATAGTCGCTGCGTATCAGGCAGCAGGTGCAAGAAGGCCGCCGCGAGGCCGACCAGACCCATGGCCCAGCGCAAGACCCAGCCCATTGGGCGCAATAAATACCCCGCATAAGCCGATGTAATCAGCGTGAGTGCCGAAAGCTGAATGAGTGTCGCGGTCGCGATATCAAAAAAACTGCCGCGCAGCATGATCCCCGGATCATAGATGAAGGCAAAGCCCACGGTGAAACCGGCAATGCCAAAGCGCGAGGCATGGACACTCGCAATTGTCGGGCTTGCCTTGGCGATGGCAGCAGCGGCGAAGGCGGCCGCGGCAACAGGTGGCGTCGCATCCGCGATCACCGCAAAATAGAACACAAACAGATGCGCTTGCAGCACATCAATGCCAAGCGGTCGGCCCAATTCCAAAACCTGCGGCACACCAATCGCCGCCGCGATGATGTAAGATGGCGTGGTCGGGATGCCGAGGCCGAGCACCAGCACCGTCACACAAAGCAGCACCAGCAACAGCGCCAGATTGCCCGCCGACAAATCCTTGATGATACCGCCAAAGGCCACCACCATGCCGGTGGCCGTAAGTGCCGAGACCACCACGCCCGCCCCCGCGATGGAAACCGCGAGCGGCGCCATGGTGAAGCCAGCATCGGCAAAACTATCCAGAATGCGCCGCCAGCCCATGCGCGTGCGCGCGCGCAGCAACGAAACACCAATCATCGCCAAAGTGGAACAGAAAGCGGCGTAATTGCCGCTCCAGCGTTCTGTCATCAGATAGACCAGTAAGCCGATCGGTAGCACGAGATGCACATCCTGCAGCACCTCACGCCACGCAGGAATATCCTTGAGCGCCATGGGTTCGATGCCGAGCTTCTTCGCCTCAAAATGCACTGCGGCCAGGATCGCGAAGTAATACATCACCGCGCCAATCGCCGCCGCGATGATGATATCGCCATAGGGGATATTGGTGATCTCAGCCATCACGAAGGCGGCCGCACCCATGACGGGCGGCATCAACGCGCCACCCACGGAAGCCGCACTTTCAATGCCGGCCGCAACCGCCGGGCGGTAACCCACGCGCATCATCAGCGGAATGGTCATCGCCCCGGTGGTAATCACATTTGATACTGACGACCCGCTCATGGTGCCGAAAAGTCCTGAGGTGACAACAGCAACCTTGGCCGGCCCGCCGCTATAGCGCCCGGCAACTGCGGCGCCGAGATTGGAAAACAATCGCCCCGTACCGCTGCCCTGCATGAAGGCACCAAACAGGATAAAGACGGCGATGGTGGTCGCGACAATGCCTGTCAGCGGGCCATAGACGCCGCCCGCTGTTGGCACCAGCCAGGCGGCTTCAATGATCTCATTCAATTTGAAATTGCGCGTATTCAGCACACCCGGCAGATGGTGGCCGATGAACATGTAAAGCAGGCAGCCCGCCACCATCCAGGCCAGCCCGGGTTCCACCGCGCGGCGGATCGCTTCCAGCATTGTCACCAGGCAGATGATGCCAAGGGTCAGCATCAGCGGCGTGAAGGGGTCCACATATTCCATGCGGTCATTCACCGCGCCCGCATGCACGAAAACCCAAAAATGCGGCGCGGCAGCGGCCAATGCCCAAAGCCAATCGAACAGGCTTGGCCGGTGCTTGGGTGAGTGCTTCTGAAACGCCGGATAAAGCAGGAAAAGCGGCGGCGTGAAGACCAGCAGATGGAGGCTCCGCATTTCGATCGGCTCCGGAAATCCGAAGCCGCCGAAATAAAGATGCAACGCCGCCCATCCCGCCATCCAAAGCGTGATGGCGCTTTTCAACCACCCATCAAGCGCGCGCATGGCGTGCCTACCTTATAGCCAGCGCGGTAGCTTCATCATGCAGGCGGATTGACGCCGGCTTCGCGGAAGGCGCGCACCGCACCACCCGCCAGGGGCACGCCACGATATTGCACGGATTTCGCAGGGTCCCAGGCACCCATGCTGGCATGGATGGAAATCAGCCTTTGCCCGCGATTGCGGATCAGGGTGCGCGTTATCCGCAAGGTCACATCATCCGGAACGCTTTCATGCACCAGGATCACGCTATCCATTGTGGTCACCGGCACATCGCCGGTCATGAGCGCGGGATAGGTCCCCCCCGGCAGGATACCCTGCGCATAGGCATATTGGCTTTGCAGATGGTCGCGCACATCCTGCGGGAAGGCGACCATATGCCCGCCGCGCCGACCTTGCGCGATTTCGGTGAAAATCGCTGCCGGGCGCGCCAGTGCGGCGTAAAGGTAATCCACCTGCCCATCATTATAGGCTGCCGCGATATCGGCATAGGAGCCATTCAAATAGCGCCCACCTTCCGCCCTGATCTTGTCCGGACTGGTACCAAGGAAGCGCAGAATGCGTTGCAATGTCATTTCATCCGTGCTGCTGCGCTGCGGCGCTGCGATCTTGAGCCCGCGCTGCGTCAGGATGGCGCGCATATCCTCAGGCCCCGCGCCGCGATGGCGGAGGAAGTGATGTTCGGTGGGCGAATAGCCGGTGCCCAGGCAGCGCAGCCTTTCATGCTTGGCGTTATAGGGCTCGATCCCCTGCACGGCAGAGGCCGCAAAGGCATCAATCCCCCAACCGATCTGGGATTGGCCGTTATTGATGCGCGTGGAATTGGCGAGGCCCCCACCAGGCACGACGCGGATTTGCAGATCAGGATTTTCCTCCCGGATCAGGGAAGAAAGCCCCGCCGCCATGGTGTACCAGCCACCACCGACCGACCCCGCCACCCATTCCAGCGTGGTTTGCGCGGAAGCGGTGCGGATGAAGGGGGCGGCAAGCCCGGCGCCCAGCAGCAGGCGGCGTGAGGTTTGAAGCGTCATGATGATCTCTCCCTGGTTCCATGAAGGAAACGGGCCGTTTTCCGGCGTTCCGGGGGAAGGCTGGCATGCGGGCGCGGGGCAAGGCAAGCGCCGATTACCGCCCGAAAGGGCTTATGCGGTGCGGCATCCCTCATCTCCCGGCGATTCAATGCTTGCGATTCCGGGACAAAGCGCTCAAAAGGCGCCAGAAGGATGAGGTGGGCTGGCAGAGTCTCGAAACAGGAGGCCTCCGGCCATGACAATAGCAGCAGTTCTGCGGCAGAAAGGTAATGCCGCCATCTCCGTCACCCCCGAAACGCCGGTCGTGGAAATCGCCCGCATTATGGCGGCGCGCCGCATCGGGGCCGTGCTGATCGTGACCGCGTCAGGTCAGGTCGCCGGCATCTTGAGTGAGCGCGATATCGTGAAAGCCGTCGCGGATCGGCGTAACGGCGTCCGGTGCCTGGCCGCAGAGGAAATCATGACGCGCGAAGTCATCATGGTTGGGGCCGATACGCCGGTGGAAGCGGCGCTGGAGATCATGGATCAGGGCTATTTCCGGCATTTGCCGGTATGCGATTCGGATGGGTCCTTGCTTGGCATTGTCAGCATTCGCGATTTGGTGAAGTTCCGCTTCGCCAAGCAGGAACATGATGTTGAAGCGCTCAAGGCCTATGTGACCCGGAGTTTCATGCACTGAAGTAAGGGGGGGCGCTTCAGCACGCCTCCGCCCTGAAGCGCCGTGTCGGCGCGGTGATTTCCGCCTGCGCCGCCACCACCTGCAATTCACGCGCACCCGCCGCAAGCGTTTGGCTCAGCAGGCCGAAAATGCTGGAAGCGGCCGCTTCCAGCGTTGGCGCCACAGCGCCGCTTTGCAGGCGATGGAACAGGAATAGCGCGGCAATCGCATCGCCGGCGCCATTCACCGATAGCGGCAGCATCGGCGTACGCAAGCGCCAAAACCCGCCGCCCTCAGCCGCGAGCAATTCAATCTCATCCTCCCCGGTCGCTTCAGTGCGGAGCGAGGTCAGCAGCACAATCCGCGGCCCCTTGGCTTGCAGCGCGGTAATGGCGGCCTTGGCTTGCTCAAGGCTGGTGATGGTCTGCCCGGTCAGCCATTCCAATTCGAATTGATTGGGGGTCGCGATATCGGCCGCCGGCAGCGCCTGGTCGCGCAGGAATTCCGGAATGCCGGGGCGGACAAAAACGCCGCGCCCGGTATCGCCAATCACCGGATCGCAGCACCAAAGCGCCTTGGGATTGGCGGCCTTCACCTTGAGCGCGGCATCGCGCACCGCCGCACCAATTTCGGCCGAGCCCAAATAGCCCGACAGCACGGCATCGCAGCGGGGCAGCACACCCCTTTCTTCAATGCCCGTGACGCATTCGCCGATCAGATCAGCGCCAAAGACCTGGCCGCGCCAGGCGCCATAGCCGGTATGGTTGGAGAATTGCACCGTATGCACCCCCCAGACCTCCGCCCCCAGGCGCTGCAGGGGGAAGATGGCGCTGGCATTGCCGACATGGCCATAGGCGACCCAGGATTGGATGGAGAGGATATTGAGGCTCACGCGCGCCATACCTTTGCGATACCGGGGCCGAACCCTTGGCCCTGTGCGCGGCCCCGGTCAACCACTGGCTTGCCTTGGCCGGGCCGATCCCCTATAGCCCCCGCTCCCCAGGCGGCCGGTCGGCATCGGCGGCCCATTTTTTGTGAGCATGCGCCATGAAGACCGATATCCATCCCGATTATCATGAGATCAACATCATCATGACCGACGGGACCGAGTTCAAGACCCGTTCCTGCTATGGCAAGCCGGGCGATACCATTCGCTTGGACATTGACCCGAAGTCGCACCCTGCCTGGACCGGCCAGCAGCGCATCATTGACACGGGCGGCCAGATCGCAAAGTTCAACAAGCGCTTCGCCGGCATTGGCGCGCGCAAGAAGGACTGAAAGCCGCCAATCGCGGCGTTGGCATCGTGGCCCGCACAATCGGGTCACGCATTCCCGCGCAAGGCGGGCATGCGAATAAGGCCCGGCTATCGCTGGGCTTTTTCTTTTTCGGCTGTTCAGGAGAACTTGGTGGAGCTGAGCGGGATCGAACCGCTGACCTCGTCATTGCGAACGACGCGCTCTCCCAACTGAGCTACAGCCCCGCACCAAGGCGGCGGTGAGTGCCCCAGGCTGGCGGCAAAGTCAAGGCAGTGCCAAGGCATCAGTTTCACCCCGGATCATCCTTCCACAACAGGGGCCTTGCAGCCTGAACCCTTCTTCAAGATATAGGGGCTAATCCTTCCGGGCCGCGAAGCTGCGCGGCAGCGCCCGGGGGCGGCAGGAGGCTTCATGCACGCGTTATTCTGGCTGGTTGACACGGCGCTCAGCCTTTTTGTGTGGGCGCTGATTATCGGGGCGGTGGTGTCGCTGCTGATTGCCTTCAATGTGCTGGATACGCGCAACCGCGCGGTCTGGGCGATTGCGGATTTTTTCCATCGGCTGACCGAACCGGCGTTACGGCCCATCCGGCGCTTCATTCCCAATCTGGGCGGTATTGATATCTCGCCCGTCATTCTGATCCTGTTGTTGCAGGCGGCGCGTATTCTGCTGGCGGAAATCCAATACGGGCTTTTGGGCAGCAGCTTTGGCCGATAACGGCGCCTCGGCGCTTCCCTCCCCAAGGATCAAGGCCCTGGCATGACCGCACGTATTCTTGATGGCAAGGCGCTTGGCGCAAGGCTCCGCGCCGGTTTGGCCCAGCGTATCGCTGGGCTTTCCTTCAAGCCCGGCCTGCGCGTGGTGCGCGTGGGTGATGACCCCGCGAGCGGCGTTTATGTCCGCAACAAGGACCGCGCGGCGGCGGAGGCAGGGTTTGACAGTGCCACCCTCCATTTGCCCGAAAGCACCAGCGAAGCTGCCCTTTTGGCCGAAATCGCGCGGCTGAATGCCGACCCGGCCGTGGATGGCATTCTGGTGCAGCTTCCCCTGCCCGGCCATATCCGGGCCGAGGCCGCGATTGCCGCGGTGGACCCGGCCAAGGATGTGGATGGCTTCCATCCGCTCAATGCCGGGCGGCTTGCGGCCGGGGATCCCGGCTTGGTGCCCTGCACCCCGCGCGGGGTGATGCACCTGCTGGCGGAAACGGGCGTGGCGCTACGCGGTGCGCGGGCCCTGGTGCTGGGGCGGTCACAGATTGTCGGGCGGCCCATGGCGCAATTGCTCTTGGGGGCGGATTGCACCGTGACCATCGCCCATTCCCGCACGCGGGATCTACCGGCGGAATGCCGTCGCGCGGAAATCCTGGTGGCGGCGGCAGGTCGGCCGGAAATGGTGCGCGGCGATTGGATTGCCCCCGGTGCGGTGGTGATTGATGTCGGCATTAATCGCCTGCCCGACGGCAAGCTGGTGGGTGATGTCGCCTATGCCGAGGCTTTGGGCCATGCGGGGGCCATAACGCCTGTCCCCGGCGGTGTCGGCCCCATGACCATTGCCTGCCTGTTGGAAAATACGCTGGAAGCGGCGCTGGCGCGGCGGGGGTAGCGCCTACCAGCGCAGACTGCGCAACGCCGCAAGCGGCGCCACTTTCTCCGCAGCCGCAACGGCCGCAAGCGCCTCGCCGGTCGGGTCCGCGCCATGTGCTTCGCCAGCCAGGCCCGTCAGCGCCCAAAGCGCATCAATCCCCACGGCCTGCGCACCCGCCAAATCCGTATGCGGGCTATCGCCAATCGCCAGCACGCGCGCCTTTGGGATAGGCCCCAGCAATTCCATCACCGGCTCATAAACCGCCGGGTCAGGCTTGCCGATTTCCAGCACATCGCCGCCGAATTCGCGGTAGACATCAGCCAAGGCACCGGCGCAGATCACCTTCTCACCTGCCACCATTACATGCCGATCGGGATTGACGCAGAGCATCGGCAAGCCGGCATCGAAACAGGCGCGCAAGGCCGCGCGATAGGGTTCGGCGCTTTTCGTGCCGCCATCCGCATCCGGGCCGGTATTCAGCAGGAAATCGGCCTTGGTCGGGTCGGTCACGATCTCGGCGGCGTCTTCTTCCACTACGGAAAGGTCTCGTTCCGGCCCGATATGCAGCACACGGCGTCCAAGCCGCGCAAACCAGGGGTGCTTGCGTTCCTTCATCAACAGCCAGGAAGCCTCTCCGGAAGACATGATGCCATCATAAAGCCCGCGATCGAGCCCCATGCGGTCAAGCATGCCTTGCACAAACCAGGCACGGCGTGGCGCATTGGTGAGAAACACGATACGCTTGCCACGCGCCTTCAGCGCCGCCAGTGCCTCCGGCACGCCAGGATAGGGTTTGCGCCCATCATGCACGACACCCCAGAGATCGAGTACATAGCCATCGTAACGATCCGCGAGGCCCGAAATACCTTCCAGAATTTGCATCACGCATCCTTGCCGACAGCATCGGCGACCGAGGTAAAGCCATCACGCGCTAGAAGCGCCGCAAGGCCATCAAGAATTTGGCGCACCAAAACCGGCCCGGCATAGGCGAAGCCTGAGTAAAGCTGCACGAGCGCAGCGCCGGCGCGGATTTTGGCATAGGCCTGTTCGGCGCTGGCAATGCCGCCCACGCCAATCAGCGCAAGCCGGCCCTGCGCAATATGGTAGCAGCGGCGCAGCATTTCAGTGGAAAGCGCGAAAAGCGGTGCGCCTGAAAGCCCGCCCGCCTGATCCTTGAGCGCCGATTGCAGGGACGCGGGGCGCGTGATGGTGGTGTTGGAGATGATCAGCCCCGCAATACCCTGCGCCACGCAGGCTTCCACAATCGGTCCCAGCGCATCATCGGCCAGATCAGGCGCGATTTTCACCAGCAAAGGCGGGCGCTTTGGCAGCGCTGCGCGACGCGCATCGATGGCGGAAAGAATCGCGGCTAGGCGTTCTTCCCCCTGCAAATCCCTAAGGCCGGGCGTATTGGGGGAGGAGACATTGACCGTCACGTAATCAGCGTAAGGCGCCAAAGCCTCATACAGCGCTGGATAGTCGCGTTCCGGGTCAGCGCCTTCCTTGTTGATCCCGATATTGGCGCCAAAAATCCCGGGAAGCGGCCGCGGCAAGGCCCTGAGCCGCGCCAGATAGGCATCGAGCCCAGCATTATTGAAGCCCATGCGGTTGATCACGGCCTGGTCTTCGGTCAGGCGGAACAATCTCGGGCGCGGATTGCCCGCCTGGGGGCGCGGCGTGACCGTGCCCGCTTCGACAAAACCGAAGCCAAGGCGGAGAAGCGGCAGCACTGCTTCGGCGTTCTTGTCAAAACCAGCGGCGAGGCCAAGCGGATTGCGGAAGCGAAGCCCCGCGACTTCGGTGGCAAGGCTTTGGTGATCCGCGCCGCGATCCCGGCCGGCAAGGCCAAGGGAGAGGGCACGCAGCGCGATACCATGGGCGGTTTCGGCATCCATGCCGCGCATGAGCGGCATAAGGGCGGAGGCAATGGCGGGTGTCATGACGTCTTTCTGCCCCGGTCCGCGACCTGGGGGAAGGCCCGAAGAAATAGGCAAGCCTGAGCAGCGCAACGGGGCCAGTCGGCAGCCGATGCATATCCCGCTTTTTGCCTTGCCTTAGGCATAGGCTGTTCTTAATCTCAGCCTGTTGGCTATGCTCGGAACTGCAAGCGCTCATCATGAATCGTTTCAGTTGCAACCCTGTCGCGAATGAAGTGCGCGTCTTTACCGGTTGCCGCTGCGCTGGCTGCCAGGAAGCCGTGAAGGGGCCGGCCATTGGCGAGCCTGAGCCCCCGCCCGGGCAGGGCACCGGGGATACGGTGCCGGGGAATAGCTCAACACCCGTGACCTTGGCCATCGGCGGTTCGCTCAATGGCGCCGTGAATACCGCGGGGGATCGGGACTGGTTCGCCGTGGATCTGGTGGCGGGGCAGCGCTACAGCATTTCCCTGGATGGCGCCGCCTATGCCGGCTACGCTGCGCTATATGACCCTTATCTGCGCTTGCGTGACGCGAGCAGCATTGTGGTGGCGTATGATGATGATAGCGGACCGGGATGGAATTCTCTCATAACCTTCACCGCAGTGACTACCGGGCGTTACTATCTTGATGTTGGCGCCTTTAATGATGGGGGCTCGGGTGGTTATCGCCTTGCGATTAGTGAAATATCGGGGCCCACGCTGCCAACCACGCCCACCTATACCCTGGATCAGATCGCGGATTATCTGATCAATGGCTATTGGGGTTTCTATGGCGCGCATCGCTGGGACACGAGCAGTGACAATATCGTCACCTATAATCTGACCGCGCTGACAGGTGCCGGACAGACACTCGCGCGCGCGGCTTTTCAGACCTGGGCCAATGTGACCAACCTGGTGTTTCAGGAAGTCACCTCGGGCGGTGATATTCTGTTTGACGATAATGAGGGTGGCGCTTTCGCTGATGGCAATTGGGATTGGTGGGGCAGGATCACCTCCATGCGGGTGAATGTCAGTACCCAATGGCTTGCTGATTACGGGACCAGTTTGGATAGCTATTCCTTCCAAACCTATGTGCATGAAATTGGCCATGCGCTTGGGCTTGGGCATGGTGGTAATTATAATGGTTGGGCAACATATGGCGTCGATAATTTCTATCAGAACGACCACTGGGCCTATTCCATCATGTCCTATTTTGACCAGGCAGACGCCGGATTCGGCAGCTATCGCTTTGTGATGGGGCCCCGCCTCGCTGATATCGTGGCGATGCACAGCATGTATGGAGCGAATACGACTTTCAATTCAGGCAATAATGTTTACGGCCGAAATGCGACCGCCGGATCGCTCTATGATTTTGCGAATTACAGTACCGCGCCGGCCTTTACCATCTATGATACCGGCGGGTCGGATACGCTTGATGCTTCAGGCTATGGCGTAAACCAGACCATCAATCTGAACCCTGAAGCCTTTTCTTCGATCGGTGGCCTTAACAACAATATCTCTGTCGCGCGTGGTGTAGCCATTGAAGGCGCGGTTGGCGGTAGTGGCGCGGATTCCGTGATCGGTCATGCTGGCAACAATCTGCTTATCGGCAATGCGGGCGCCGATACGCTGAATGGCGGCACGGGAAGCGATAGCCTGCAAGGCGGCGCGGGCGATGACATGCTGATCGCTGATGGCTTTGATGATTTTCTCGACGGTGGCGCGGGTAATGATATTGTTCTGATAGGTGGAACCTCGCTGGCCGATGTCCTGGCCCTTTTTTCACCTGTTGTTTAATTTTCTGGAATAGGCTGAACGCCGCGTCATTACAAAGAACAAGCCAAGCGCAGCGGCAGTTTTGGCGCAAGTCGAATATGGGCCCTTAAGACTTGTCTTGGGCCTTTATGCCAAACCACATCAAGAAGTTGGCCAGTTGCTCAAGGCCAGCCGAGCGGACAAATTGGTACAGGCAGTTTTTCTTGCGGCAACTTCAGTCAGGATGGTAATGAAGTCACGGTTTTGAGGAGATTTGCGCGCGTATGCCGCGTTTCGTCTGCACTGATATCCACGCGGAACCGGACTCGGGCTCCGGCTGTCAATGCGCCGCCTGCCAGGATGCCTTTGGAACAGCGATGCTGGGCGGCCCTGCGCCTTCGCCCGCCAATAGCCCGGCCGATATACCAGGCGATCTCACCACCACGATTTCCCTAACGGTTGGTACACCGGTCACCGGTGTTCTTGAGGTGGATGGCGATCATGATTGGTACGCGGTGGATCTGGTGGCCGGCACGCGATACCAGATCACATTGAATGGTGTCGCTCTTGATGGCTATGACGCGCTGGAAGACCCGTTTCTTTATCTGCGCAACGCCAGCGGCGTCCTGATTGCGCAGAATGACGATATCCGCAATGGCGTCTTGCGCAATTCACGGATTAATTGGATCGCCAACGAAACCGGACGGTTTTTTCTGGATGCCGGCGCCTGGGATGAGAAATTCGTGGGCGGCTATCAGCTCTCCATCATTGAATTCATACCGCCCACCTATACCCTTGATGAAATCGCGGATTTCCTGACCACTGGCTTTTGGGGCGATGGTGGGCGCCGCTGGGATATCAGTACCGACAATATCATCATCTATAACCTGACGGCGCTGACAAGCGCAGGCCAAACGCTGGCGCGTGCGGCCTTTCAAAGCTGGGCCAATGTCACCAACCTGGTGTTTCAGGAAGTCACCTCAGGCGGCAATATCACCTTCGACGACAATCAATCCGGGGCTTTTGCGTCTTCTTCAGTCAGTAACGGCTTTATCACCGCCTCATCGATAAACATCGGCACTAGCTGGCTCAATAGGTATGGCACTTCAATAGATAGCTATTCCTTCCAGACCTATGTGCATGAAATTGGTCATGCGCTCGGCTTCGGGCATGGCGGGGCCTATAACGCGACCGCAACCTATGGCATCGATAACCTTTATCAGAACGACATCTGGTCCTATACGATCATGTCGTATTTCGATCAGGCAGATGCACAATTTGGCAGCTATCGCGTTGTGATGGGACCAAGCCTGGCTGATATCGTTGCTGTGCAGAACCTCTATGGCGCGAATACGACATTCAATTCTGGCGATAGTGTTTATGGCCGCAATGCCACCGCCGGGTCGCTTTATGATTTTGCGAATTACACAACTGCCCCGGCCTTCACCATTTATGATACAGGCGGGTCGGATACGCTGGATGCTTCAGGTTATGGCGCGAATCAAACCATCAATTTGACCGCGCAAGCCTTTTCTTCCATTGGCGGCATCAGCAACAATATAGCCATCGCCCGCGGCGTGGTCATTGAAGGCGCGATTGGCGGCAATGGCGCGGATAGACTCTTCGGCAATTCGGATGCGAATTTTCTGGCCGGCAATGCGGGCGCAGATACGCTGGACGGTAGCGCTGGCAATGACAGCCTTGATGGGGGCGGTGGAAATGACTGCCTGATGGGCGGTGAGGGTTTTGATATCGCGGATTATCACTTAGCAAACGAAGCCGTCTTTCTTGATCTTTTGTCTGGTGCGGCCTCAGGCCCTGATTTCGGCCAGGATGTGCTGATCGGCATTGAAGGCGCCGCTGGCGGGCAAGGTGCCGACAGCTTCATGGGCGATGCTGGCGCCAATATGCTCATTGGCAATGCAGGAGACGATACTCTGAATGGTGGCCTAGGTGCCGATAGTCTTTACGGCGGCGCAGGCAATGATCTGCTGATCGACGATGGGCTTGGTGGTGTTTTCGACACTGGCGATGGCGATGATGTGCTGCTTTTGGGCGGCACCCAACTTGCCGATATCCTGGCCCTGTTCGGGTCCTGGGCCTGACGATCAGCCAACCGCTTGACGCCCCCTGATCGCGGGGCGAGAAGCCTTCTGCCGAAGCTCTTTCGGCACCACGCCAGTCCGGGATCTCCATGACAAACTACAAGGGGCCGCTGCTGCTGGTAGGGGCCATGGCGCTTTTTGCGCTGCTCGATGCCAATTCGAAGCTGCTGGCCGGGCGCTATGGCGCGGACCAGGTGCTGATCATTCGTTATGGGACCTTGCTTGTTCTGCTCGGGTCGCTGCGACTATTGCGGCGCGGCGCAGGCGGGCCGATTGCAACGCCGCGCCCCGGGCTGCATTTGCTGCGCGCCCTATGCATGGCAGGTTCCGCCTATGGCTTCTTCCTGGCCTTTCGTGACATCCCCTTGGCTGAGGGCTACCTGGTCTATTTCACCGCGCCCTTTTTCACCCTGCTTTTGGCCGCACTTGTCCTGGGCGAAAGGAATGGCCGCGCTGTCTGGTTCTGGTCCGCAGTCGGGTTTCTGGGCGTCATGGTCGCGATGCTGCCTGCGCTCACGGCTTCGGCTTCTTCTGCGCCTGTTCCTTGGCATGCCTATGCCTGGGCGTTTCTTGGCACCATGACCTATGCCGGGTTTTTGACTATCAGCCGCATATTGCGCGCCGAACAGAATGCGGCACGGTTGATCTTCTGGTCATCCGGCCCGCTCTTCCTGGCGATTCTGCCCTTTGCCATCGCCGATTGGGTCACGCCCAATGCCTATGATTGGGTGGCGCTGATTGCCAATGGGCTCTTTGCCGGGGGCGCGACCCTGGCGCTTGCGATTGCCTTCAGCATTGATCGCGCGGCACGGCTGGCGCCGCTGGAATTCACCGCGCTGGTCTTCGCGCTGATGCTGGATGCCGCCATTTGGCAGCTCTGGCCTGGCGCATGGACCCTGGCGGGGGCCACCATTGTTGTTCTTGCCTGCCTGATGAGTGAGCGCGCGGCGCGGCGCGAGGAGGGCTGAGCGGCCTCTCATGACAGCTTGGCCGAGGCGTCAGCTTTGTCTTTCTGACCATTTCGCTTAAAAACCATCGGGCCGGGCGCAACTTCCCGCCCGATGGAAGATAGAAAGCCTTGCCCATGTCCCACACTAACCTTGCGTCCATCGGCTTCCCGGCGAAGGAAGGGGCACGTGGCTTCACGACGCGCCCTGAAATCAGCGGGACCTTTGGCGCGGTGGCCTCCACCCATTGGATCGCTTCCCAAGTGGGCATGGCGGTGCTGGAACGCGGCGGCAATGCCTTTGATGCCGCGGCTGCCGCCGGCTTTACGCTGCAAATCGTGGAACCGCATTTGAACGGGCCGGGCGGCGATTGCCCCATTCTGCTGCATAGCGCGCGCACCGGACAGCAGCAGGCCATTTGCGGCCAAGGCCCCGCGCCGGCTGGCTTGAATGTCGCACTCATGAAAAGCCTGGGCCATGAAATCATGCCCGGCACCGGCATGCTGGCCGCGCCCATCCCCGGCGCCTTTGATGCCTGGATGCTGATGCTGCGTGATCACGGCACCTGGAAGCCGCGCGATGTCCTTGCCTATGCCATTGGCTATGCGCGGCACGGCGCGCCCATGGTGCCGCGCGTGCGCGCCACGATTGATTCGGTGCGTCCGTTGTTTGAGGCGGAATGGAAAACCTCCGCGGCGCTGTGGTTGCGCAATGGCGGGCCGGCACCGGGCGGGCTTTATGCCAACCCGACCCTCGCCGAAACCTATGAACGCGTGGTGCGCGAAGCGGAAGCCGCGGGCGGGGATCGCGTTGCGCAAATCGAAGCCGCGCGGCGCGCCTGGTATCGCGGTTTTGTGGCGGAAACGATTGATCGCTTTTGCCGCACGACGGAAGCGATGGACACTTCCGGGCGCCGCCATCGCGCGGTGCTGAATGGGCAGGATTTGGCGAATTGGTCGGCCGGTATCGAAGAACCGCTTGGCTTGGATTACCACGGCCATCGCGTGCTGAAATGCGGCCCCTGGAGCCAAGGCCCGGCCATGCTGCAAACCCTGGCCTTGATCGCGGGCGATGACATTGCGGCGATGGACCCGCTGGGGGCTGATTTCATCCATCTGGTGACGGAAGCGATGAAGCTCGCCTTCGCGGATCGTGAAGCCTTTTATGGCGATCCGAATTTTGTTGATGTGCCGATGGCAACCCTGTTGTCGCCCGCCTATAACGCCGCACGCCGGGCTTTGATTGGCGATACCGCCAGCATGGAATTCCGCGCGGGCTCCCCCGATGGCCGCACACCGCGCACCGATTACGCCGCCGCCATCCGCCGCGCGCAGGAAATGGCCGCCGCTGCCGGGTCTGGTGAACCCACCGTCTCTCGTCTTGGTGCCGCGGGTGGCGATACCTGCCATGTGGACGTGATTGACTCGGCCGGGAATATGGTGAGCGCGACACCTTCGGCTGGCTGGCTACAATCCTCGCCCGCCATTCCTGAGCTTGGCTTCTGCCTTGGCACGCGCTGCCAGATGTTCTGGCTGGATGAAACCCTGCCCAATGGCTTGCAGCCGAACAAGCGCCCGCGCACCACGCTGTCACCGGCGCTGGTGCTGCGCGATGGCAAGGCCTGGATGAGCTTTGGCACACCGGGCGGAGAGCAGCAGGATCAATGGCAGCCCATCATGCTGCTGCGCATGCTGCATCACGGCATGAATATCCAGGAAGCGATTGATGCGCCTTCCTTCCATTCGGAACATTGGATTAGCAGTTTCTGGCCGCGTGGCGCCAAGCCGGGCAAGCTGGTGATTGAAGGCCGCTATGCGCCAGAAGTGCTGGCAGCGCTGAAGGCGCGCGGCCATCAGGCGGAAGCCGGCGGCGATTGGTCCGAAGGGCGGCTGACCGGCGCGCGGCTTGAAGCCGATGGCACCATCCGTGCAGGTGCCAATCCGCGCGGCATGCAGGGTTATGCAGTGGGGCGATAATGGACAATAAGAACGAAACCAAACGGGAATACCACGCGCGCAAGCGCATCCTGGTCACGGGTGGCGCCGGCTTTGTCGGCAGCCATTTATGCGATGCGCTTTTGGCCGCAGGGCATGAGGTTCTCTGCGCCGATAATTTCTTCACCGGCAATAAGGCCAATATAGAAAGCCTGCTGGATCACCCCTATTTCGAATTGCTGCGCCATGACGTGACCTTCCCGCTTTATGTCGAGGTTGATGAAATCTACAACCTCGCCTGCCCCGCATCGCCCATCCATTACCAGCATGACCCGGTGCAGACGCTAAAAACCAGCGTGCATGGCGCGATCAATATGCTGGGTCTCGCGAAACGCCTGAAGGCGCGCATCCTGCAGGCTTCCACCAGTGAGGTTTATGGCGACCCCAATGTGCACCCGCAGCCCGAGGAATATTGGGGCAATGTGAACCCAATCGGGCCCCGTTCCTGTTATGATGAGGGCAAGCGCTGCGCAGAAACCCTATTCTTCGACTACCATCGGCAATTCCGCCTGCCGATCAAGGTGGCGCGCATTTTCAACACCTATGGCCCGCGCATGCACCCGAATGATGGGCGCGTGGTGTCCAATTTCATCGTGCAGGCTTTGCGCGGTGATCCGATCACGATTTATGGCGATGGCAAGCAGACGCGGTCCTTCTGCTTTGTCTCGGATCTGGTGGAAGGCTTGCGGCGCCTGATGGATTCACCCGAAGACACAACGGGGCCGATTAATCTCGGCAATCCGGGCGAGTTTACCATGATCGAATTGGCCGAAGCGGTGATCCGGCTAACCGGTTCCGCCTCCCCCATGGTGTTTCGCCCCGCCCCAGTAGATGACCCGCGCCAGCGCCAGCCCGATATCACCAAGGCGCGTGCGAAGCTTGGCTGGGAACCGACCATCCCGCTGGAACAGGGCCTGGTGCATACCATTGCCTATTTCGACCGGCTGCTTTCGAGAGGAAACGCCTGAGCATGCGAATCCTGCTTGCCATCGCGCATTTCTTTCGTGCCGAGGAAGGATCAAACCATAGCTCCACCGATGCGCATCGGCGTGATCAGCGCGCCGCGGCGATCCGCAGTGTCATCGATTCCTGGCGCGGACATTACGGGCCGGTCTATGGCATCAATGTCTGGCACAAGAAATTCGAACCCATGGTGGGCATCGCGGACCAGCTTGACATCATCGTGCTGGTGAATGGCGAGGATCACCTGCTTGACCTTGATTACTGCCGGTCCCGCGGGGTGCGGCTTTATGATGCGAAGCTCGATAATCCGCGTATGCTGGGCTTCACGGCGCATAAACTTTTTGCCGATGCGCGCAACCTTTATGATGTCTTCGTCTTTTCCGAAGATGACCTCCGCCCCACCGGGGGTGACATGATCCCGCGCATCCTGGCCTTTCAGGATGATTATGGCTGGCGGCGCGTATTGTTTCCCAATCGTTTTGAATGGAATCCGCGCGGCCCGGCACCCAAGACTTATATTGATGGCATGCTGCGCCCGGCGCTGCTTGCCCCGTTTGAGGCGGCGCTGCCGGATGAGCGTTTCCTGAAGGGCCGGCAGGGGGCAAAGCCGCTCACCTTCCAGCGCGCGACCAATCCGCATTGCGGATTCTTCGCGCTGACCGCTGAGCAATTGGCGCATTGGATGGCACAGCCGCAATTCGGCGATCAGGATTGCAGCTTCATCTCACCGCTTGAAAGTGCCGCAACGTTGGGCATCCTGAAAACCTTCCCGATCTACAAGACCTTTGGCCGCGATATGGGCTGGCTTGAGATTGAGCATCTGGATACGCGTTTTTCCGGCCTGAATTTGCCGGGGCGCCCGTCATCCGCGCCCCGGCCAGGCTGAATTCAGCGCGGGCGGGGCCCGCTTCGCCGCGGCGCCGGGCCGCGCTTCGCCTTGGCGGGAAGTGCAGCTGGCGGCGCAGCCTTGCCGGATTGCGCGCGCAAATCGGCAATGGTCGCGCGATTGGTCACCTGTTCCGGATTCATGCGTATTTCCACAATGGCGGGCTTGCCGGAAGCGAGTGCGCGCTGGACTGCCGGCACCATATCCTCGGTCTTTTCCACCACCTCACCATGGCCACCAAAGGCTTCAATAAAGCGCGCGAAGTCCGGATTGGTGAGCGCTGTGCCGGACACGCGATGCGGATAGGTGCGTTCCTGATACATGCGGATGGTGCCATACATCTGGTTGTTGAAGACCAGAATCACCGGATTGACCGAATGATGGAACGCGGTCGCAATTTCCTGCCCCGTCATCAAAAACCCGCCATCGCCGACAAAGCCAATCACCGGCCGTTCCGGATGCACAATCTTCGCACCAATCGCAGATGGCACCGCATAGCCCATGGCGCCATTGGTGGGGCCAAGGAAATCCTGCCCCGCGCCCACATGCATGAAGCGCGTGGGCCAGGTCGCGAAATTGCCGGCGTCGGTCGTGTAGATGGTATTGGCGGGCAGCGCCTTTTCCAAATCCTGCAAGGCCTTCGCCAGGTTGAGCGGCCCTTCGTAATTGGGCGCTGCTGCCTGCTTCATGCGCGTGGCGCGCAAATCCCGCGTCCAGCCAGCCCAGGCGGGCTTCTTGATGGGCGCTGCCGCCTTGGCAGCCGCCGCAAAGGCATTCAGATCCGCCGTAATGCCAAGTGCGGGGCGATAGACGCGCCCGATTTCTGATTGCTCGGGATAGACATGCACAATCGGCGTCGCCCCCGCCATATCCAACAGCGTATAACCCTGGCTGAAAGTCTCACCGAGGCGAGACCCAATCGCGATGATCAAATCCGCATCCTTGGCATGCGCGACCAGGCCCGGATCGGCACCAACACCAAGATCACCGACATAGTTTTCCGAGTTGCCATCGAAAATCCCCTGACGGCGGAAGCCGACTGCCACCGGCAGATCATTCGCCAAAAGGAAATCGCGGATATCGGCCTTGCCCTGATCCGACCAGCGTGACCCGCCCAGCACCGCGAGTGGACGCTTGGCATTGCCCAGCATTGCCATCATGCGCGAAACGGCATCAGGCGCGGGGTGCGGCGGCAGCACATGGGCGGGGCCGATATCCGGCACATTCGCCATGCGCTTTTGCATTTCCTCACTGATCGCAATCACCACCGGGCCGGGGCGACCAGAGACAGCGACATCAAAGGCATGCGCCATCAATTCCGGGATGCGCTTTTCATCATCAATCTGCGTCACCCATTTGGCGATGGGGCTGAACATGCGGCGATAATCAACTTCCTGGAAGGTTTCGCGGTCTGTCTCCTCAACCGGGATTTGGCCGACCAGCAGCACCAGCGGCGTCGAATCCTGCTGCGCGACATGCACCCCAATCGCGGCATGGCAGGCGCCGGGGCCACGCGTGACAATCGCGACCCCTGGCTTGCCAGTCAGTTTGCCATAGGCCTCCGCCATGTGGATGGCGCCGGCTTCAAAGCGGCAGGTCACCAGCTGCAACCGATTGCGCACGGAATAAAGGCCATCGAGCAGATCAAGATAGCTTTCACCCGGTACGCAAAACGCATGGGTGACGCCTTGCGCCACCAGTGCATCGGCCAAAAGCTTGCCGCCTGTCCGTCCTGTTTTTGCTTCGGCCATCACCGCTTCCCCAATCAATTCAGATGGGCGGAAGCTAGCCGATAAATCCAGCGCGTGAAATCACCCTGAGCCGCGGCGGCGGCGTTATTCCGCCGCCTGATGGCCATGGCTGGCGGCAGGGCGCTTTTCCAATTCCGCCAGCTTGGCCGCAATGGCGCCAATCGGCTTGGTATAGGGCGCCAGCAGCAGGTAAAGCGCCGGCACGGCGTAAAGTGTCACAATGGTGGAAAGCGTAATGCCGCCCACAATCACCACACCCAAAGCCTGCCGGCTTTCTGCCCCTGCCCCGGTTGCCATGGCCAGCGGCACGGCACCCAGCACTGTCGCGATGGAGGTCATCAGAATCGGGCGCAGCCTGACGACAGAGGCTTCCAGCACCGCATCACGAATACTCATGCCCCGATCACGCAGCTGATTGGCGAATTCCACCACCAGAATGCCGTTCTTCGCCATCAGGCCAATCAGCAAGACCATGCCGATCTGGCTGAACACGTTCAGCGTCTGCCCCGTCACCCAAAGCGCCAATAACCCGCCCGTCACTGCCAAGGGTGTGGACAGCAATATGACGAAGGGATGCACGAAGCTTTCAAACTGCGCCGCGAGCACCAGGAACACCACCAGCAGCGCCAGCGCAAAGGTCACGTAAAGCGCGCCGGAGCTTTCGCGGAATTCCAGGCTCTGACCCAGATAGGAAATGCGCGCTTCCTGCGGCAGCACTTCCTTCGCGGTACGGTCAAGGAAATCCAAGGCCTCACCCAGTGAATAGCCAGGCGCAAGGGAAGCGGTGATGGTAATGGCGCGCACGCGGTCTTGCCGCGAGAGGGTTTGCGCGCGGGCGCGTTCGGACAGCGTCACCACATTGGAAAGCGGCACAAGCCCGCCAGTGCCCGTGCGCACAAAGACATTCTGCAGATCATAGGGCGAAAGCCGCGCCGATTCGGGCGCCTGCAACATCACCTTGTATTCCTGCCCACCCACGACATAGGTGGTGACTTCGCGCGAGCCCATCATGGTTTCAATGGTGCGGCCCACGGCGGCGATGGAAATGCCAAGATCAGCGGCCTTGCGCCGATCAATATCCACGCGCACTTCCGGCTTGGTTTCCTTGAAGTTGTGATCAAGGTTGAGCAGGCGCGGATTGGTCCGTGCCTTCTCCAGGAAGGCATCGCGCCAAGCGATCAGCGTATCATAATCCGGCCCGCCAATCACGAATTGCACCGGCGGTTGGAAGCCACGCTGGCCGAGCGAAGGTGGGTTCAGCGCAAAGCCGCGAATGCCGGGCACGCCCGCCACCAGCGGGAAGATTTCAGCGGCAATCGCCTGTTGCTTGCGCTCCCGCTCATTCCAGGGGGCCAGCCGCACAAAGACATTGGCGATATTGCCAACGGCCGGGCGCTGGAAGCCGCCCACTGTGGCGAAGACCGCGTAAGCCTCACCACTATCCAGATAGCGCTGCAACAGGCTTTCCAGGCGCATCACATGTTCAACCGTATAGGGGAAGGAAGCGCCCTCCGGTCCCGTGGTCGGGATAATGACCACGCCGCGATCTTCCGTTGGCGCGAATTCCTTGGGCAAAGCATTGAACAGCACCACGGCGAAAAGCGACATGGCCGCCGATCCACCCATCACCAGCAGCGGCGCACGCAGCGCCTTATCCAATGTCCAGCGCAAGGCTTCATTCATTGCCACGAAGAAAGGCTCTGTCATGCGCACCAAAAGCCCCTCACCCTCATGCGGGCGAAGCAGCTTGGAACACATCATGGGCGTGAGTGTCAGCGCAATCAGCCCGGAGAATAGGACTGATGCGGCAAGGGCTATGCCGAATTCCGTAAACAGCCTGCCCGTATTGCCCCCCATGAAGGATAGCGGCAGGAAGACCGAAACCAGCACCAGCGTTGTCGCAATAACTGCAAAGGCAATTTCACGAGAGCCAAGCAAGGAAGCGAGCAAAGGATCCTCGCCAAGCTCTATCCGGCGATGGATGTTTTCCAACACCACAATCGCGTCATCCACAACAAGGCCAATGGCGAGCACAAGGCCAAGCAGCGTCAGTACATTCACCGAAAACCCGAATACTGCCATCGGGATGAAGGACGCGACGATGGAAACGGGAATGGCGACAGCAGGGATGATGGTGGCGCGCACCGAACGCAGGAACAGGAAGATCACGCCCACCACCAGCGCCAGCGCGATCATCAGCGCATGCTCAACCTCATAGATGGATTGCGCGATGAAAAGGCTTTCATCATAGCCGATAATGGCATCCACGCCGGGCGGCAGGCTTGGCTTGATGCGTTCCAATTCCTCCTTCACGCCATCAGCAACCGCAAGCGTATTGGCGGTGGATTGGCGCAGAATGCCAAGTCCGATGGCAGGCCGGCCATTGATGCGATAGCCGCCGCGCGTATCTTCAGCGCCAACCTCAACCCTGGCGACTTCGCCCAGCAATACCTGCGCGCCCCCGGTGCCGCGCGCCACCACCACCTGCCGGAATTGCTCGGGCGTGCTCATGCGCGTGTCGGTGCGCACGGTCAATTCGCGGGCGGAGCTTTCAAGCCGCCCGCCGGGCAGTTCCACATTCTCCCGCCGGATTGCGTCTTCCACATCCTGCACCGTCAGGCCACGCGCGGCGAGCGCTTGGCGATCCAGCCAGATGCGCATGGAAAAGCGCCGTTCACCAATCACCAAGACCTGCGCAACACCTTCCACAATGGCAAGGCGGTCCACGATGCGCCGGCGCGCGATATCGGTCAGGTCAAGCGGTGAGAGGGTTTCGGAATTGAGCGCGATCCACAAAATGGGCCGGCTATCACCATCCACCTTTTGCACAATCGGCGTATCGGCCTGTTCCGGCAGCCGCGCCAGGGCGCGCGCCACACGATCGCGCACATCATTGGCGGCACTATCCACATCACGCGTCAGGCGGAATTCCAAAGTGATCTGGCTGCGTTCATCGCGCGATTGGGATTGGATGGATTTGATCCCCTCAATCCCCGCAACGGCACCTTCCAGGATTTCCGTAATCTGATTATCCACCACGGGCGCCGAGGCGCCGCGATAGGTGGTCACCACCTGAATGATCGGCGGGTCAATCTTCGGGTATTCCCGGATCGGCATCTTATACAGTGACGCCAGCCCAAGCACGATCAGCATCAGGCTGATGACAGTGGCGAAAACCGGCCGTTTGATCGAGATATCGGAAAGGACCATGGGTTCAGCCCTGCTCAGCTTGTCGGACGTGCCAGGGTTTCGATGATGCGCACCGGCGCATCCGGGCGCAAGCGCTGAATGCCGCGCACCACCACCGCTTCGCCGGCAGCAACCCCTTCGCGGATTTCCACTTCGCCGGGCAGGCGGAGCCCCAGCTTCACTTCCTGGCGCCGGGCGCGCCCATCACGGATCACATAGACAAAGGCGCGGTCGCCCACGGGGTCAATCGCTTCCTCCGCCACCAGCAGCGCGGTTGGCCGTTCTTCCAGCACCATTTCGACATTCAGGAACAGGCCGGGGCGCAGCGCCTCATCCGCATTGTCGAATTCGCTGATCACGCGCACGCTGCGCGTTGCTGGGTCAATGCGCGTGTCAATGATCGTGACCTCACCATTGAAACGACGCTCGCCATAGGCGGTGCTGCGCGCGGTAACCTGCCGGCCAATGCGCACCCGCTCCAGGAAAACCTCCGGCACGGCGAATTCGACCCGCACGCGGGAAAAATCATCCAATGTGGTGATGGCCGTGCCGGGCTGGATCAGTGCGCCCAGGCTGACTTGCCGCAAGCCAACCCGCCCGCTGAAGGGCGCGGTCACGCGCAATTCTTCAAGCTTTGCCTCCGCCTGACGCACGCGGCCTTCCGCCTGACGGGACAAGGCTTCAAGCGTATCCAGCCGCTGGGCCGCAATGGTCTGGCCGGGCTGCAAGCCACGGGCGCGCTGCAATTGATTGCGCGCATCATCCAATAGCGCGCGCGCCTGATCGAGCTCAGCCGAAACCGCGCCGGAATCGAGTTCCACCAGGGTTTCGCCCGCCTGCACCTTCTGACCTTCTGTGAAGCGGATATGCGTGACAATGCCAACGATCTTGCCGGTGATGGTGACGGCTTCGCGTGCGCGCACCGTGCCGACACTCTCAACCCTATCCACCACCAGGCCGGTGCGCACGGGCTGGACGATAACACCCACGGGGCCGGTTGGGCCACCGCGCGCGGGGCCCTGGCTTGCCGAGGGTTGCAGCCCAACCAATTGTAGCGGCGCGGGCAGGCCAAATTCCTCGCCCTTGAAATGCCAGGCGGCGCCGGCGCCGGCGATCAGGGCAAGTAGGCCTAGCTGCGTAATGGTGCGCATATCATTCCAACCCAAGCCGCCCCCGCAGGACCGGCACCATGGCAGAGCGCGACCGCGTAAGCGGCCCCGGACCGCAGGAAAGAGCCAAGCGAGAGCGCCGAGCCCCACAAAGCTTCTGCCGCGCCCCGCGGGCCGCGGCAAGTTTCACTTTTTTTAGATATGGGGGGTGCCCTCGTTCGGCGCTACCCTGATGCAGCGCGCCTGCCGCCCCGGCACGATTTGGCGGAGCGGCGGCACCCCGCTATGGCAGGCATCTGTCACCTCAGCACAGCGGGGCGCGAAGGCGCAGCCCGTGGGCACCTTATCCAGCATGGGCGGCGCGCCGGGGATAGTGGTCAGGCGCTTGCCGCGCATGCCGGCATGGACTGTCGCCCCCAGCAAGCCCTTCGCATAGGGGTGCAAGGGGCCGGCCATGAGCGCGCCAACCGGGCCTTCTTCCACCACCTTGCCGGCATACATCACCGCCACCCGGTCAGCGATTTCCCCAGCAACGCCAAGGTCATGGGTCACAAACACCACCCCCATGCCAAGCTTTTCCTGCAAGGACCGCAGCAGCAGCAGCACCTGGATTTGCACCGTGGCATCCAGGGCCGTGGTGGGTTCATCGGCCAATAGCAGCTTGGGCCGGCAAGCAAGTGCCACCGCAATCATGGCGCGCTGCCGAAGCCCGCCGGATAATTCATGCGGATAGGCGGAAAGCCGCCGCTTGGCCGAGGGGATTTGCACCAATTCCAGCAATTCCAAGGCCCTGGCATCGGCGGCGCTGCGGCTGGCACCCTCATGCCGCTGCACGGTCTCCGCGATTTGCCGGCCGATGGTGAAGACCGGGTCAAGCGCGGTCATGGGTTCCTGAAAGATCATCGCCACATCGCCGCCGCGGAAATCGGCAAGCTGGCCCTCATTCATGGCCTGCACATCGCGCCCGGCCACCTGGATCTCACCGGTGACCTTCGCGGTTTTCGGCAAAAGCTTCATCAGCGCGCGGAGCGTCACAGATTTGCCGGAACCTGATTCGCCCAGGATGCAAAGCACCTCGCCGGCGGCGAGGTCCAGATCAACGCCATTGACCGCATGCACGGTGCGGTCGCGGCTTTCGAACTTCACATGCAAATCGCGCAGCCGGATCAGCGGTGCCTCATTGGCAGGTTTCAATGCTGCGCTCATGCCGCGATCCCCCCGGCCTTACTGTGCCCACTGCCGGGCAGCGCCATGTGGCAGGCGGCGGTGTGGCCGGGGCTGAGGGTGGCAGCGATGGGGGGGATTTCGGCACATACCGCCTCGGCAAAGGGGCAGCGGGTGCGGAAGCGGCATCCGGAAGGCGGGTTCACCGGGTTGGGCGGATCGCCTGTCAGCGGTGGTTCGGTGCGGCGCTGCGCCGGGTCCATGGAAGGGCGGGATGCCAAAAGTGCCTGGGTATAGGGATGCGCCGGACGGCTATAGATCTCATCCACCGGGCCTTCTTCCGCCACCTGGCCCAGATACATCACCAGCACGCGATCACTGATATATTGCACCACATTCAGGTCATGGCTGATGAAAACGTAAGTGAGGCCAAAGCTTTCCTTGAGGTCCACGAGCAGGTTCAACACCTGCGCCTCCACGCTTTTATCGAGCGCCGAGACCGGTTCATCCAGAATGACGAGGCGCGGGCGGAGCGCCAGCGCACGGGCGATATTCACCCGCTGGCGCTGACCGCCCGATAATTCATGCGGGTAGCGCCGGGCGAATTGCGCGGGCGCAAGACCCACGGCGGCGAGCAATTCCCTGGCCCTTTCCCGCGCTTCGGCCACCGGCACGCCATGCACTTCCGGGGCGAAGGCTATGGTATCTTCAATCGGCAGTCGGGGGTTCAGGGAGGCGTAGGAATCCTGAAACACCATCTGCACCTGACGGCGATATTCCTTGAGCGAAATGCCCCCGCCCAGGTCATCGCGGCCGACAGGTTCACCATCAAAAATCATCTCCCCCGCGCCGGGGTCGAGCAGGCGCATCAGCAACCGGGCGGTGGTGGATTTGCCGCAGCCGCTTTCGCCCACAATGCCCAAGGTTTCACCTTTGCGCACGCTGAGGGACACACCATCCACCGCGCGAACCTCCCCCATCTGGCGGCCGAACAGACCACCCCGGATGGGGAAATGCTTCACAAGGCCACGGGTTTCGAGCAGAGGCTGGGCGGCGCCGCCGCGATCTGGGGCAGGAGGGGGCAATACCATGATCCTTGATAAGCAAGCCCTATGCCGCCTGGAGAGGCCACCCGACCGGCTTTTGGGCGATTTTTCGCCCAAAACTTAGTCATAATGCTAGGCGCTTTGCAAATTAACCCGGCCCTACCGGATGCCGCGTTTCCCGCCGGCTGGGTTCCGCGTTACCATGCTTGAGGGTCAGGAGGGCCAATGCGATGCGCGCGATATTCGTCATGATCAAATGCGAAATGGGCCAAGCCTATCGCGTGGCGCGGGAGATGGCCGATGGCATTCCGGAGCTTTCGGAAATGCATTCCATTTCCGGCCAATATGATCTGCTCGGGAAATTCTACCTGGAAGCGGGGCGCGATATCGGGCTTTTCGTGGTGGAAACCATCCAGACCGTGCCCGGCGTGAAGGACACCTATACGCTGCAAACCTTCAACGCCTTTTCCGGGCGCGGAGGCTGATAAAACCCCCGCAGGTCATAACCTCAATTCTGCGGCATGCCTTCCGGCACGATGGTGCGCACCAGGCTGGCGTCGAGCGATTCATAGGCGTGATACCCAATCGTCTCATAAAGCGCGGCGCGAGTTTGCATGCGCCCGACCATGTTGTGCGTGCCGCCATCAGCCTTGATCGCGCCATAGAGATCTTCCATGGCCTTGGCCGCGATGCGCAAATGGCTGACGGGCCAGATCACCATGGCATAGCCCATTTGCTGGAATTCGGTCGCGGTGAAAAACGGCGTGCGGCCAAACTCGGTCATATTCGCCAACAACTTCACGCCCGGCATGCGCGATGCGAATTCGCGAAACATCTCAGCCGTTGTCAGCGCTTCCGGGAAAATCGCATCAGCGCCGGCTTCGAGATAACGCTTGGCGCGATCAACAGCGGCATCCATGCCTTCATTGGCCACCGCATCGGTCCGCGCAATGATCACCAGATTGCGCCTGGCCTTGCGCGCCGCCGCGACCTTGGCCGCCATTTCATCCACCGGGGCCAGTTTCTTGTCGTTCAAATGGCCGCATTTCTTGGGCAGCAACTGGTCTTCCAGATGCACCGCGCCCGCACCCGCTTCTTCAAAGCAGCGCACCATATGCATGACGTTAAGCGCCTCACCATAGCCCGTATCGCCATCCACCAGCACCGGCAGGCCGGAAGCCCGCACCACCTGGCGCACATGCCAGGACACGTCATCCACCGTGATCATGCCAAGATCGGGCAGGCCCATGGTGGCCGACATGGCAGCGCCTGACATGTACAGCGCCTCAAACCCCGCCTTTTTCGCGAGCAAGGCAGCAATGCCCAAATGCGCGCCCGGCATTTGCAGGATTTCCGGGCGATCCAGCAGGCGACGGAAACGTACACCGGCGGGTTCATGGGGCAGATCATCGGCGATCACATAAGGCATCGAAGTTTCCTCAGAAGAAAATGAACGTCACCAGCACGAAAAGCGGGATCAGCACCACAAAGGCCCAGGCGCAATACCCGAAGAAGGATGGCATGCGCACACCCTGTTCTTCGACAATCGCCTTGACCATGAAATTCGGCGCATTCCCGATATAGGAATTGGCCCCCATGAAGACCGCGCCGCAGGAAATCGCGGCCAGCGTCAGGGCACCTTCCGTCATCAGGTAAGCGGGATCACCGCCGGCCAGGTTGAAGAACACCAGATAGGTCGGCGCATTATCCAGGAAGGAAGAAAGCACCCCGGTCAGCCAGAAATAGACCCAAGGGATCGGCTCCCCCCCCGCACCGGAAGTCAGCGCCACCAGCGGCGCCGCTGCCCCAGCCGTGCCGGCACGCAGAATGGCGAGCACCGGGGCCATGGTGATGAAAATGGCGGCAAAAAGCTTCGCCACTTCGGCAATGGCGCCCCAGGCGAAGCCATTATCTTCGCGCAATTGCCGCGGCGTGACCCACATGGAAATGGCGGCAATGCCAATAAACACCGCCACACCGACCAGCCTTTCAAGCCCGATCTTTTCGCCAAACAGCGCCACATCGCCCGGCCGCCAATAGCCCTGCGCCAGCACCATCAGCACCACCGCCCCAATCAGCCACAGATTGGCATAGCCTTCGATGGAGAGTTTCTCGCGCTTTTCGATGACCGGCACCACTGGCTTCTCGCGCGACCAGGCCCAGCTATCCAGCACGTAATAGGCCGCAAGCAGCAGCACGGCGCAGACCAGGAATTCGCCGAACATATGCGTCGTGGTCCAGAAGAAGGACACGCCCTTCAGGAAGCCCAAATAAAGCGGCGGGTCACCCAGCGGTGTCAGCGATCCACCGATATTGCTGACCAGAAAGATAAAGAACACGAAGGTATGGATCTTGCGCTGGCGGAAGGCATTGGCCCGCAGCACCGGGCGGATCAGCAGCATGGAAGCGCCCGTGGTGCCCATCACACTTGCGATCACGGTGCCAAAGGCCAGCAAGGCGGTATTGGTGGCCGGGGTGCCGATCAGCGTGCCCTTCAGCAGCACCCCGCCACCGGTGACGTAAAGCGCCAGCAGCAGGGCGATGAAGGGGATGTATTCCTGCAACAGGATATGCCAGACCTCGGACACCGCGACTTCGGGGCCATAGGCAACGGCGAAGGGCAGCACCAGCAGCAAGGCCCAGCCGGCGGCGATCTTGCCGTAATGATGGTGCCAGAGATGCCCCGCCAGCAGCGGCATCAGGGCAATGGATAGCAACAGCCCGGCAAAGGGCAGGCCCCAAGCCAGGCTCATGCCCACGCCCGAAACCCCTGCGGCCTGAACCGGCAGGGGCAGCGCCAGGAACATCAACAGGGCGAAGCTGGTCGCCTTCATGGGCCAGGGCCTCCCTCAAACCTTGCGGGCTGATACCCGTCAAACCCGTGATTGCCGGATGATCCGCCCCGCCACAAGGGGGCGCCCCCTTTCCCCCATGGCCTTGCGCCCCTAGTTTGGGGGGCAGCAGGAGAACACCCGATGGATATGAATGGCGAGCGCCGCATCCCCGCGCCCCGCCAGCGCGTCTGGGACGCGCTGAACGACCCCGAAATGCTGAAGGCCGCGATTCCCGGCTGCGAAAGCGTGACCAAGACGGCCGATGACGCTTTTGAGGCCAAGGTCTCGGTCAAGATCGGCCCCATGGCAGCGAAATTCGGCGGTAAGGTGAAGCTGGAAAACATCCAGGCGCCGGCTTCCTATACCATCACCGGGGAAGGCAATGGCGGTGCGATGGGCTTCGCCAAGGGCGGCGCTGATGTGGTGCTGGAAGAAGCCGGGCCGAATGAGACCGTGCTGAAATTCGCGGTAAAGGCGCAGGTCGGCGGCAAGATGGCGCAGCTTGGCGCGCGGCTGATTGATGCAACCGCCAAGCAAATGTCCGATCAGTTCTTTGATCGTTTCGCCGCCGCCGTCGCCGCCGCCGAACCCACTGCCCCCGGCGCCGCGCCCGCCCCCCTGCCCGCCCCGCCCGTGACCGGCGGCGGCATTTCCATCTTTGAATTGCTGCCGGAAGCCCCGCTTGGCATTCCGCTGCTCGCCTGGGTAGGGAGCGCGATCTGGCTGGTTATTGTCGTGATGATGTTCGCGTGAGCCTGCCCGCAAGCGTCGCCGAAACCCAGGCGCTGCTCGGCTCTGGTGGCTATGTCGCGGACCGCGCGCTGGCCACCACCATCCATTTGGCACTGACCATGGGAAGGCCGCTTTTCCTGGAAGGCGAACCCGGCACGGGCAAGACGGAAATCGCCAAGGTACTGGCGGCCAAGCTGCCGCGCCGGCTGGTCAGGCTGCAATGCTATGATGGCTTGGATATTTCCTCAGCCGCCTATGAATGGAATCACGCGCGGCAATTGATGGCGATACGCCTCGCGGAAGCGGCCGGGGATGTAGATCGCGCAGCCCTTGATCGCGGCATTTATGACCGCAAATTCCTCCAGCCGCGCCCCTTGCTGGATGCGCTGGAAGGCAGCCCCGCCGTGCTGCTGATTGATGAGCTTGATCGCGCGGATGAACCTTTTGAGGCCTTCCTACTTGAAATCCTCGCGGATTTCCAAATCACAATCCCTGAGCTTGGCACGGTAAAGGCGGCAACCCCGCCGGTTGTCATCATCACATCCAACCGCACGCGCGAAGTGCATGATGCGGTGCGCCGGCGCTGCCTTTATCATTGGGTGGATTACCCGGATGCAGCGCGTGAGCGTGCCATTCTGAAACTACGTGCGCCCGGCCTGCCGGAAGCGCTTTCCGCCCAGGTCGTTGCCTTTGTGCAAAAGCTGCGCGATGGCGATTACTTCAAGCTGCCCGGTGTGGCCGAGACGATTGATTGGGCGCAGGCTTTGGCGGCACTTGATGCCAAGGCGCTGGAACCAGGCGTGGTGGATGAAACGCTGGGCGTTTTGCTGAAATACCAGGATGACATCGCCAAGCTGAAAGGCGAGGAAGCGGCGCGGCTGATTGCGGAGGCTCGGGCCGGGTGACGCCGGATCGCGACCCTGCCCGCATCATCGCCGGCGGCCAGCCCTTGCTGGCAGCCGCACCCGGCGCGGGCGGGCATATCGCGACCAATCTGCTGGCCTTCACACGCTTGTTGCGCCGGTCTGGCCTGCCGCTCGGACCCGGTGAGGCGCTCAGCGCCCTTGCCGCCTTGAACGCGATTGAGATTGGGGATCGCCGGCAGGTGCATGCCGCACTCCGCGCCGTGATGGTTCATCGGCGAGAGCATTTTGAACTGTTCGACCAGGCCTTCCAGTTGTTCTGGCGCGACCCGGAAGCCGCCGCCCATGCCGCTGCCATGGCCGCGCTGGATGGCAACAAGGCGCCGGCCGAAAAGCCGCCACCGGCATCGCGCCGCTTGGCGGAAGCGATGCAGGGCGAAAAACCGAAGCCCCGCCCGCCCGAGGAAGAACCGCCGCGCCAGGATATGAGCTTTACGGTCAGCGTCCGCGAGAAACTGCAAAAGCTGGATTTCGAAGCCATGTCGGCGGCCGAAATCGCTGCCGCCAAGCAGGAAATCCGCAAATTATCGCTGCCGCTTGATGAAAAACCCACGCGGCGCTTTCGCACGCATCCCGCCGGACGCGTTGTGGACCTACGCGCAACGCTCCGCCAAAGCCTGCGGCTGGGCGGCGATATCCTGAAGCTGGAACACAAGCAGCGCGTGGAAAAGCCGCCGCCCCTGGTGGTGCTATGTGACATCAGCGGCAGCATGGCGCGTTATGCGCAAATCCTGCTGCATTTCCTCCATGCCGTCACCAATGAACGCGACCGGGTGCATAGCTTCCTGTTCGGCACGCGGCTGACGAATGTGACGCGGCAATTGCGCCATCGCGATCCGGAATTCGCCTTTGAGATGGTGTCTCATATCGTGCCCGATTGGTCAGGCGGCACGCGAATTGGCGAAAGCCTTGGACTGTTCAACAAGCTGTGGGCACGGCGCGTGCTGGGCCAGGGGGCGGTGGTGCTGCTGATCACCGATGGGTTGGACCGCGAAGGTGCGGCGGGGCTGGCGGAGGCGACCGAGCGGCTCCGGCAATCCTGCACGCGGCTGATCTGGCTCAATCCACTGTTACGTTTTTCGGGCTTTCAACCGAAATCCCAGGGCATTCGTGCCATGCTGCCCCATGTGGATGATTTCCGGCCCGTGCATAA
>JADCEV010000126.1 GCA_020249865.1 Roseomonas sp.
GAGACCAAAGCGGTTTTCCCGCATGGTTACCAGGCCATCAAGGCGTGTCATGCCAAGCACATTGGCCGGCGCGGTTTCGCCGAGATTGACGCCGCCGCGCGCCGTGATCACGGCGGATCGGAAACCATCCCTCTCGCCCTGATTATTGTAGAAGCGCGGCGCCACCGCGTTTGAACCGCGTGTCGAAAGGCTTTGTCCCGTCACGCCGTAATCCGTATTGCCGATGGTGCCTGCAATACCGGCGATACCGCGCGCGGTGTAATTGGTGCCGCCGGCAAGTTCCCCATAAGGTTGCGCCTGCCGGTCTGCGGGCGCACGGCGCGTGATGAGGTTGATCACACCACCAATAGCTGAGGTACCGTAAATCGCGGAAACCGGGCCGCGCACGACTTCAATGCGTTCGATGTCACCCAAAAGCGTATTGCCGAAATTGAAGGCGCCATTGGGCTCGCTCGCGTCATTGATCGCTACACCATCACGCAACACCAGCACGTGATTTGAATTGGTGCCGCGCATGAAGCCGGATGATTGCTGACCAGGCCCGCCATTCTGCACAATGCGGAACCCCGGCACGCTCACCAGCGCATCAGCCAGCGTGACATAGCCGCGTTCTTCGATGATCTGCCGATCAATCACCGTGGTCGCTGCCGGCAGGCGTTCCTGCGGCGTTGGAATCCTTGTTGCTGTGACAACAGTTTCGGGAAGGCTTGCCGTTTGCGCCCAGGCAGGGGCAAGGGGGGCAAGCGCCAATAACATGAGAATCCGGTGTTTCATCCGGCATTCCTCCGAGCATAGGCATCAACGCACCCCAAAGCCTTGCGGCCCTGGGGCATTTCCTACGCTGTTCGCAGACGGAGATGCGCGGGCGTGCCCGCACAGCTTTGGTCCGTTGCATCGGTGCACCCCGCCCGATACGCGCGAGACAACTATGCGACGGCCGGTCTCCTGGCTCGCGACCTGGGGGATATCCCCCTCTCCGCCCGCCTTCTCGCATATGCATGCAATGGCTTATGGGCAGACATGATCGCCTACAGTTGCGGGGGCAGCCGCGGCTTGGCGGTGGGTCTCACCGTCTCGCGCGTTCCCGTTTCAGCCCTTTCGGGCCACCGAAGCATGGGCAAAGGTTAATCAGCGGGACCGCAACTGTCCAGCGAAATTGACATCAAATGATATAGCCAAGCGCCTCAACGCCAAACCAGACAATGGCGAGCAGCACCGCAGTTGCGAAAATATTGGCGAGGATTGTCGCCACAATGCCGATGCCCACCACCTTGCTGTCATTCTCCACCACGCCAAGCGACATGACGATGGTGCCGAAGGCGGGCGGGCCATTGGTGCCAGGCCCGGGCAGGATCAGCATGAGCGCGGCATAGGCCGTGAGCCAGCCGACAACCTTATCCGCGGTGTTATTGGTGAAGGGGCCAGGGCGCGGCCTGACATAGCGTTCAACGCGCGCGAGCATTTTGGAAGAACCGCTTGAAAGCCGCATCATATCGGTGCGTTTCAGGCTTTGCCGCGCAATAAAGCCCGGCAGCTTCGGCTGGCGAAAGCCAAGCCCCATCTGGACACCCAGTATCAGCATGGGCGTGCCGAAGATGGAAGCCATGCCGGGCAAAAGCCCCGGCAGGCATAGCAGCAGGATCAGCAAGCCAAAGGCGCGGTCGCCGAAAGCCTCGGCCATTTCACCAAGGGTGATGCGTTCTCCGGGGCAACGTTCCACCACCTCCGCAATCAGGCGGGAGATGGGCGCATTCTGATGATTGCCGGCAACCGGGGGCAGCGCGTCGTCCATGGAGGGCTGAAGGCGTCCTGGGTTTGGGGTTACCGGAGCGCGTTACATAGCGTTTTGGCCAAGGGACGCAACTTACCTTTGGTTAAGCTTGTACCCACCCAGGGCTCAGCGGCCCTGGAAGGCCGGTTTACGCTTTTCCATGAATGCCTTACGGCCTTCCTTGTAATCGGCGCTGTCGAAACAGGCATTCAAATCAGCCTGGATCGCCGCCATGTCCCGATCCGCCTTGTCCTGCAACACCGCCTGCACGGTGCGCTTATTGGCGTAAAGCGACAGCGGGGCGTTCTGCGCCAAGGTCGCGGTCAGCCTGGCCACTTCCCCCGCCAAAGCATCCGCCGGCACCAGCCTGTTGATCAGGCCGACCCTTTCGGCTTCCCGCCCGTCAAAGCGTTCGCCGGTCATCAGGATCATATGCGCATGCGCTGGGCCAACCAAGCTGACCAGATGCTTCACCATGTCAAAGCCGTAAGCGATGCCAAGCTTCGCTGCCGGGATGCCGAATTGGCTGCCCTCGGCCGCGATGCGGATATCGCAGGACATGGCAATGCCAAGCCCGCCACCCATGCAAAAGCCGCGAATTTCCGCAATCACCGGCTTGGCGTAAGTGGCAAGCTTCAGGCGCCCGCCAGCCGTCAGCCGCCCATATTCTTTCTGCGCATCGGCATCCGAACGCATCTTGTCGAATTGGCTGATATCGGCGCCGGAAACGAAAGCCTTATCGCCAGCGCCGGTCAGCACCACGCAGCGGACAGATGCATCCGCTGTGAACACATCCAATGCCTGGCCCATGCCATCCCACATCGCGACCGACATGGCATTGCGCTTTTCCGGCTGGTTGAAGGTAATGCGCCCAACGCCATCCTTGATGTCGGCGAGAATCTTGCCTTCCGCGAATTCCATTTTTCCTACCCTTCGCTGATCACGCCAAGCGCGCGCAATTGTTCAATCTCTGCCGCGCCATAGCCGGCCTGCTCAAGAATTTCGGCGGAATGTTCGCCAAGCCGGGGCGGGATGCGCCGCACGCTGCTCTCGATCCCCTGCATATTGATCGCGGTGCCAACAATATGCGTGAGCCCGCGCTTTGGCGTGGTCATGGGCAGCGCCATGGCAAGGTGCTTCACCTGCGGGTCTTCAAACACCTGGTCCACACGGTTGATCGGGCCGCAGGGAATGCCGATGCGTTCCAGCAGATCAATCCAATATTCGCTCGGCTGCGTGCTGGTCACTTCGCTGATGGTCTTGTTGAGCCGTGCGCGATCATTGCTGCGGCCTTTCAGTGTTTTCCATTCCTCAACCTCCAGCCAATCCTTGCGGCCAAGGGCTTCAGCGAATTGCACCCACATCTTGGGCGAGGATGCGGCGATATTGATCGGCTTGTCGGCGGTCGGGAA
>JADCEV010000127.1 GCA_020249865.1 Roseomonas sp.
GCCGCTTGTCCGGCAGCCCCGCCCCAACCACCTCCTGGTCATGCCAGCCGTATGTATTGACTACCTTCTCCCCACTCATCCGTGACGCCTCCGCGAATCGGCGTCACAAACAGAATCACAAATGATTCACTCAGAGCAAATGCCCCATCAGAGATGTGGGTAATTGAAAGGGCGCTACGTGGCTAGAGCAAGCTGCTTTTTCATTGAATCGGGATTCCCGAATCGGGTTGATTTCTGATTCAAGCTCTAAGCTGGGTTGAGGAGGCCAGTATGGATGCGCCCCTATTTCGAAGATCTGCGTGAGCGTGCCGTTCAACGTGCCGAGGCTGGCGAGACGATCCGCTCGATCGCTGCCGCCTTGCGTATCAGTCCATCCTGCGTCTCCAAATGGCGCAAGCGGCAGCGCGAGACGGGGGCGCTGACGCCCGGCCAGATGGGCGGTCACAAGCCGCGCACCTTGAGCGGCGAATGTGCGGATTGGCTGCGCGCGTGGATCGCGGCGGGGCCTTCTACGACCAGCGGCCTGACGGCGGAGCTGGCCGCGCGCGGCATCAAGACAGATCGGCGTGCGGTGTGGTTTTCCCTGCATGCCGAGGGACTGAGCTTCAAAAAAAACCGTACTGCCGGCCGAGCAGTCCCGCCGCGGCGTCGCGTTCAAGCGCGCACGCTGGAAGGCCCATCAGGACAAGGTTGACCCCAGGCGCCTGGTCTTCATCGATGAGACCTGGATCAAGACCAACATGGCACCGCTGCGCGGCTGGGGCCTGCGTGGGCAACGTCTTGATGCGCGCGTGCCGCACGGCCACTGGAAGACCCTGACCTCCATCGCCGCCTTGCGGCACGACCGCATCGACGCGCCCTAGGTGATCAACGGTTCGATCAATGGCGAGTTCTTCGCAACCTATGTCGAGCAAGTGCTCGCGCCGATCCTGGCCCCAGGCGACATCGTCATTCTCGATAACCTGGGCAGCCACAAGGCGCGCCGCGCACGGCGCGCCATCCGGGCCGCAGGGGCTCATCTGATCTTCCTGCCGGCATATAGCCCCGACCTGAACCCAATCGAGCAGCTCTTCGCCAAGCTCAAGCACCTCATGCGTTCGGCACAGCCACGCACCGTCGAAGAAACTTGGCGAAAGGTCGGCGCACTTATCGACATCGTCAGCCCAAGCGAGTGCAGCAACTACTTCGCCAATTCCGGATATGCTTCCAGTTAAAAGAAGCATGCCCTAGCTGCCATGAATAATTGGGCGCTGCCGTAGCTCCAGACTCAGTCGCGGGTTGTTCGGGCCTAAATCACGCCAGCTTCGCCTTAAACGATCGAACGGCAGAACTTACGTTTTGCGGTCCCTTAAGGAGCAGAAGCGGTAACGACTGCCGCAGTTTACCGAAGTATAAATGAGCGCGATGGAACAAGAAGTCTGGCGGATGGGGTGGGATTCGAACCCACGGTAGGCTTGCACCTACGCCGGTTTTCAAGACCGGTGCCTTAAACCGCTCGGCCACCCATCCTCACGCCTTGCAGCGAAACCATGCCGCAAGGCCAAGAAGTCACGCCGCCTATTCGCCCGCCATGCGTTGCGCGACAAGGGGGGCACCAAGGCGCATCAGCGCATTCACATCGCCCGCCTGGTCAAGCCCAATCACCGCATCGGCCAATTGCTTGGCGCGCTCAGCGCCTAGCACCGCATCGGCCAGGCCATGGAATTTGGCGCGCAATTCCGCTTCGGTCAGGAAGTTGTCGGGCTCGCCCTTCGGGATCTTGATATGGCGCACAAAGCTTTGCCCGCGCGCCTTGATGGTCAGCTTGCCCGACATGAAGGTCGGGAAATCTGCCTGCACATCGGCATCTTCTTCCGGCAGGATCTTCACCATCAGCGCGCGGATATCCTTATCCTGCAACCAGGCATAGGAATCCCAGCCGAAATGCCCGCGCGCCAAGGCGCAAGCGACCACGAAGGGCCCGCTGAACTGCCCATCCACAATGTTTTGCGGATTCTGCTTGTACTCGCGCGGCGCACCCACCAGCAGCATGCCCTTATTCGGCAGGCCCATGGTGACACTTTCGATTTCCTCAACGTTCAGGCCAAGCTCAGCGCGCAGCGCCAAAGCTGCATCCACACTCGCATGGCCATAGCGGCAGGAAGGATAGGGCTTCACGGCGGTCTGCATCAGCTCCCACGCCTTGCCCAGATCCTGCAAAACGCGCTCAGGCTTCGGGTTCGGGGCATAGGCGCGCAGGAACCCGGCCTTGCCTTCAACGGCTTCGGCAGCACCACGGAAACCCTCCCGCGCGATGGTCGCGGCGGAAAGGCCATTCAGCGCGCTCCAACCCACCTGGAAGCGCTTGGTCCAGGCGCCATTGGCGAGGAATTGCAGGCTGCCGGCGGCCTGGGAAAGCGCAATGCCGAACGCGTCTTCAACCTGCGCCGCCGTTAGGCCGAAGACCCGCGCCGCCGCCGCAGCCGCGCCAAAGGCGCCGCAGGTCGCGGTCGGGTGATAGCCGCGGTCGTAATGATCGCCACCGGGCAAGGCCAGCGCCAGCCGGCAGGTGGTTTCATACCCGGCCACAATGGCGGCCAGCACGGTCTTGCCATCGGCGCCCGTCATTTCAGCAGCGGCAAGCGCGGCCGGGATCACAGGCGCACCGGGATGCAGCGTGCCGGCGGCATGTGTGTCATCAAAATCAAGCGAATGCGCCATGGCGCCATTGATCAGCGCGGCACCGGCCGGCGTGTAGCGCTGGGAATCCCCGAATACGGCGGCCGAGCCACCCGTCAGGCCAAGCGCGCGGGCCGCGGCCAGAAGGGGCGGCGTGCTTTCGGCCTCATGCCGCCCGCGCAGCATATTGCCTACCAGATCCAGGATCAGGAAACGCGTGCGTTCCTGCACGCTGGCGGGCAGGCTTTCATAACGAAGCCCGGCGACAAAGGCAGCAAGTTCGCGGGTGATGGCGGCCATGGCATTCCTCCTTGGTGATGCGTCTAGTCTAGCACCAGTTCCGTCCGGGCCAATACAGCCCCCAAAAGGGTTTGCCACGCCCTTCGCCGCATGGCACCAGACATGCCCATGATCGAAAGAAGGCTTTTGCTTGGTGGAGTCGCGGCCCTGGTCGCGGCCTGCAGCCCAGAGGCGAATTCCGCCAACCAACTCCCCGCCCCGAATGGCGCGCCACCTTATGTGCCCGTCTCCGGCCAATCCTTTGAACGCTTTTTGGAAGGCGTGCGCGCCGATGCGCGCCGCGCCGGCATTTCAGAAGCCACGCTGAACCAATCGCTTTCCGGCATTCGCGCCAATCAGCGCGTGATTGAATTGGATCGGCGCCAGGCGGAAGGTGCAATGGCCTGGGAGGAATACCGCGACCGCATCATGCTGACGCCAACGCGCATTCAGAATGGCCGGCGCCTGAAGGCGGAAAATGCCGATCTGCTGCGCCGGATTGAAGCGCGCTATCACGTCGCACCTTCAGTGATTGTCGCGATCTGGGGTGTTGAGACCAATTACGGCGGCAATACGGGCGGCTTTGGCGTGGTGGAGGCTTTGGCGACACTCGCCTGGGAAGGCCGCCGCGCTGCCTATTTCCGTAACGAATTGATGTCGGCCTTGCGCATCCTGAATGACCGCCACACCAGCGCTGATCGGATGCGCGGCTCCTGGGCCGGTGCGATGGGCCAGCCGCAGTTCATGCCCAGCAATTTTGAACGCCTGGCGGTGGATTTCGATGGTGATGGCAAGCGTGATATCTGGGATAGCCGTGCCGATGCGCTGGCCTCCATCGCGCATTACTTCCAACGCAATGGCTGGCGCCATGGTGAAGCCTGGGGGCGGGAAGTACGCCCGCCGGCAGGATTTTCAGCGAGCAGCGCGGATACGGAAACCAGGCGCCCCTTACGCGATTTCGCGCGTATGGGTTTTCGCAAGCCTGATGGCTCGCCCTTGCCGTTATCGGATCTCGAAAGCCAGATCGTGCTGCCCGCCCGCGGCAATGGCGGGCAAATCTTCCTCGGCCATCACAATTTGCGCGTGATCCGCCGCTACAATACGCCGGTAAATTACGGGCTTTCCGTCGGCCTTTTGTCTGATCGCGTGGCGTGACGCGCTGGGGCATTCTGGCCGCTGCGCTGCTGGCCATCGCGGCCTGCGCGCAGCCCGAACCGCGCTATCTGGTGGGTGAGCCCTATCGGCTGGGTGGTGTCTGGTCCTATCCGCAGGAGGATTTCGCGCTTGCCGAAACCGGCCTGGCCGAGGTTCTGGCCGCGCCGATGTTCGGTGGCCAAACCGCGAATGGGGAAGCCTTCAGCGCCCAGGGCCTGACGGCGGCGCATCGCACGCTGCAATTGCCCGCCATTATTCGCGTCACCAATCTCGAAAATGGCCGCTCCATGCTGCTGCGCGTCAATGATCGTGGGCCGGAAAAGCGCGGGCGCATTCTGGGTGTGTCTCCCCGCGCCGGTGCCTTGCTTGGCATGGCCCCAGGCCACGCGACGCAAATAGCGCTAAGCGTGGAGGCCGAGCTGAGCCGCGCGGTGGCTGAGGGTCTGCCCGGCCAAGCCCAGGCCCCCATTGCCATTGCCGCGGCACCCCGCGCCGCTGTGCTGCGGGAAGAATTGCCCCCCTTGCCCGGCGCGCGCGAAGCACCAAGGCGAGACATCCAACCATTGACCACTGCCGCCCCCATGGCTGAATTTAGCGCGCCAAGGCGCGGCACCATCGCGCGCCTGCCGGAAAGCGTCACGCAAACCACGCCTCGGCCGGGGCAATTGCTGGTGGAAGCCGGGCAGTTTTCCGGCCGGTCTGCGGCAGAGGCGGTGGCGGCGCGCCTGCCGGGCGCGCGGATCAGCCAGCAGGGCAGGGGGCGCAATACCAGTTTCCGTGTCGCCCTTGGCCCCTTTGCCGAGGTCCAGGCGGCGGATTTTGCGCTTGAGCGGACTCTGGCCGCTGGCCTATCCGGTGCAAGGATAATTGTGGAATAAGCACGCCGCCTTTTCTTGGCGTAAATGAGCGATCAGGCATGAAGGAACCGGGCATGGCATCGCGTCGCAGGATCATTGGGGGTGTTTTGGGTGGCCTGCCGCTATGGCTTGCGGCGGATCACGCCTTCGCCCAGCAGCAGCGCCCGGCGCCAGCCCCCGCCCAGCCGCAGCGCCGCCCCGCGCCGCGCCAGGAAGGCACGCCCGTTGCCACCGCGGTCGGCAATGTGGATGTGCTCGCCCGTCACGCCTTGGTGGTGGATTTCGAAACCGGCGCCACGCTGCTCGAGAAAAACGCCGATGAACGCATGCCGCCTTCCAGCATGTCGAAGCTCATGACCATGTATGTGGTGTTTGAACGGCTGCGCCAGGGCCGGCTGCAAATGGATCAGACTTTGCCCGTGAGTGAACGCGCCTGGCGCATGGGCGGGTCCAAGATGTTTGTGGATATCGGCCAGCAGGTGCGGGTTGAAGACCTTATTCGCGGCGTGATCGTGCAATCGGGCAATGATGCCTGCATTGTGCTGGCCGAGGCGATTTCCGGCAGCGAACAGCAATTCGCCGAATTGCTGAACGAAACCGGCCGACGCATTGGCCTGACCAACAGCAATTTCCGCAACAGCACCGGCTGGCCCGATCCGGAACACCGCATGACAGCGCGTGATCTTTCCATCCTGGCGCGGCGGCTGATCACGGATTTCCCGGATTATTACCGCTTCTACAATGAACGTAGCTTCCGCTTCAGCAATATCAGCCAGGATAACCGCAACCCGCTGCTGGCGCGCGTGCCCGGCGCCGATGGCTTGAAAACCGGCCATACCGAAGAAGCCGGTTTTGGCCTGACGGGCAGTGCCATGCGCGATGGGCGGCGCGTAATCCTGGTGGTCAATGGCCTGCCCAGCATGCGGGCGCGGGCAGAAGAAAGCGAACGCCTGATGGAATGGGCCTTCCGCGAATTTGAAGCCGTCACGCTGTTCCGCGCGCAGGATACGGTGGAAGACGTGCCGGTTTATCTTGGCGAACGCCGCACCGTGCCCATGGTGGGCGGGCGCGATATTGTGCTGACCCTGCCGCGGCGCTGGCGCGAAAGGCTGGAAGTGCGCGTGCGCTATCAGGCACCACTCACCGCGCCCGTCATGCGCGGGCAGACCATTGGCGAATTGCAGGTGGCAGGGCAGGGGGTGCCGACACTTTCCGTGCCCTTGGTGGCCGGGGCGGATGTGGAAAAGCTCGGCCTTTTCCCGCGTATTCCGGCGGTGATCGGGCGCTGGGTCTCCGGCGCCTGAAGTGCCGATGGCGCGCGGGTATTTCATTACGCTTGAAGGCGGTGAGGGTGCGGGGAAATCCACCCAGGCGCGGCGCTTGGCCGCAGCACTAGCGGCGGCCGGTGTGGCTGTATTGCGTACGCGCGAACCCGGCGGTGCGCCGGGGGCCGAGCGTATTCGCGAATTGCTTCTTTCTCCCGGTTCCTGGGATAGTCTGACGGAAGCCATGCTGCATTTCGCCGCGCGGCGGGAACATGTGGTGCGGTCCATCCGCCCCATGCTGGAAGCCGGCGCCTGGGTGATTTGTGATCGCTTTGCGGATTCTACGCTCGCCTATCAGGGGGCGGGGCAAGGTTTGGCCTATGAAACCTGGGCGCGGCTTTGTGACCTGACGCTGGAAGGCTTGCGGCCTGACCTGACGCTGATCCTCGATCTGCCCGTCGAAGCTGGGCTGGCGCGCGCGGCAGGGCGGAGTGCCGCAGATCGCTACGAAAAGCTCGGCGCTGATTTCCATGCGCGCATTCGCGCTGGCTTTGCCGATATCGCGCGCCGTGAACCGACACGATGCGTGGTGCTGGATGCGGCGCGGGATGCGGAGGCGGTTTTCGCTTCTATCACTGAAACCCTGCGCCAAAGGCTGGGCGCCAAGCTGTGAGCCTGCCGGAGCCGCGCGCAAACCCTGAACTTTTCGGCCATGAAAGCGCTGCTGCGACGCTGACCGAGGCCGCGCGTTCCGGCCGACTGCATCACGCCTGGTTGATCACAGGCCCTGCCGGTATCGGCAAGGTGACGCTTGCCTGGCGTTTTGCGCGCTGGCTTTTGGCCGGAATGCCAGATGCGCCCAAGGGCAAGCCGCCCCTGCATCTGGATCCCTCCCATCCGGTGTTTCGTCGTGTCGCCGCCGATAGCCACGCTGATCTGCTGACGATTGATGCCGATACGCTGCGCGGGGAACGCAAGCGCAATGACATCAATGTAGAAGCCGCGCGGCTTATTCCCGGCTTCATGACCCTGACGGCGGCTGAAGGCGGCTGGCGCGTGGTGGTGGTGGATGGCGCGGAGACCATGAATCTGCAGGCGCAGAATGCCATTTTGAAAGTACTGGAAGAACCCCCTGCGCGCGCCATTCTGCTGTTGGTTTCTTCTGCCCCCACACGGCTTTTGCCAACCATCCGCAGCCGGTGCCGCCGGCTTGACCTTTTTCCTTTGGCCGAAGCGGAAATGGCGCCGCTGCTCAAGCAGCTTTTGCCGGATTTGCCCGCGGCGGATCGGGCGCGGCTGGCAGAAATGGCGGAAGGCTCACCGGGTCGCGCCATGCAGCTGGCCGAAGGCGATGGCCTGGAATTGCAGGCTTTGGTGGAAGAATGCCTGAGCAGCCTGAAGCGCCCTGATCCCGCGCGGTTGTATATGCTGGCGGATCGCTGTGCTGCGGATCGCAGCGGGGCGCAATTCACCACCTTTATGGGCCTGCTGCGCGGGCGGATTTCGGCAGGGCTGCGCCAGGCCGCGCGGGGTGAGGCCGCGCCCGGCTGGATCAGCGCCCATCCGCTTGCCGCTTGGCCCGCGCTGTGGGATAGGCTCGGCCGCCTGGTGGATGAGACAGAAAAGCTGAATATGGACCGCAAACAGGCGGTGCTGACCGGGCTTTCCTGGCTTTCAGCCTGAACGCGTTACAGCAAGACCGAGACAGATGAAACAGACGCGCTACGTCACCACGCCGATCTATTACGTCAATGACAAGCCGCATGTCGGGCATGCCTATACCTCGGTCGCGGCGGATGTGCTGGCGCGCTGGTGGCGGCTGAATGAGCGGCTCACCGGCAATAAAGTGTTTTTCCTGACCGGCACGGATGAGCATGGCCAGAAGGTGGAAAAGGCCGCGCGCGATGCGGGCATGGACCCGCAAGCCTTCACGGATCAGGTCAGCCAGCATTTCCGCGATCTGACTGGCACGCTTGGCCTTTCCAATGATGATTTCATCCGCACCACGGAAGTGCGCCACAAGGCCGCCTGTTCCGCGTTGTGGGAAGAACTGGCAAAGCGCGATGAAATCTACCTTGGCCATTATGAGGGCTGGTACGCCGTGCGCGATGAGGCGTTTTACGGCCCGGATGAACTCACTGAACGCGATGGCGTGAAATACGCCCCATCGGGTGCGCCGGTGGAATGGGTGCGGGAGCCGTCTTATTTCTTCCGCCTATCCAAATGGCAGGACTGGCTTTTAGCGTTCTACGAGGAAAACCGATATTTCATTCAACCCGAAAGCCGCCGAAACGAAGTCATCTCTTTCGTCAAATCGGGTCTTCAGGATCTGTCCGTCAGTCGCACCTCTTTTCGCTGGGGCGTACCTGTGCCGGGTGATCCTTCTCATGTGATGTATGTGTGGCTTGATGCGCTGACCAACTACATCACCGCCGCGGGATATCCTGATACCAAGTCCGAGCATTGGAAGTTTTGGCCGGCGGATGTGCATTTCGTCGGCAAGGATATTGTGCGTTTTCATGCCATTTATTGGCCTGCCTTCCTCAAGGCAGCGGGGCTGGAACCCCCAAAGCGCGTCTTCGCCCATGGCTGGTGGACAGTCGAGGGGCAGAAAATGTCCAAATCGCTCGGCAATGCCATTGATCCGGTGGCGCTGGTTGACGAATACGGGCTTGATCCGTTGCGCTATTTCCTCCTGCGCGAAGTGTCATTTGGATCGGATGGGGATTTTTCGCGCAAGGCGCTGATTGGCCGCAACAATAGCGAATTGGCCGATGCGCTCGGCAATCTCGCGAATCGGACGCTTAGCCTGATCCAGAAGAACTGCGATGGGTGTCTACCGGACGTGGCGCTGGTACGCGACACGGACCGCCTTTTTGTTGATGAAGCACGGTTGCTGCCGATCGAAGTCCGGATCCGTCTCGAAAGTCAGGAATTCCACATGGCGCTCGAGGCGATCATGGCAGCGGTTCGTTCCGCGAATGGTTACATCACGGTGCATGCCCCATGGGCTTTGAAGAAGACCCAACCGGACCGGATGGCGGAGGTGCTGCGCCATCTGCACGACGCGCTCCGCGTCTTTGCGACCGTTCTGTGGCCCTTTATGCCGACCACGATGGATGCCTTGCTCGACCAACTCGGCGTGCCCGAAGACGCGCGCGATCTGGCCGCGCTCGCCACCCCCTTGCCCGGCGGCACCGCCCTGCCACCGCCAAGCCCGCTCTTTCGCAAGATCGAGATCGAGGCCGCCTGATGCTGGTCGATAGCCATTGCCACCTCGACTATTATGTTGAGGCGGAGATTGACGACGTCATCGCCCGCGCGCGGGAAGCCGGCATTGGCCGCATGGTCACCATCGGCACGCGCTTCGCCCAGGCGGAAAAGGTCAAGGCGCTGACAGAACGTTTTGACTGTGTTCTGGGCACGGTCGGCATCCATCCGCATAATGCCGGGGAAGGCCCGCTGCCGGGGCCGGAGGCTCTCGCCGCCCTGGCCGACCACCCGCGCATCATCGGGCTTGGCGAAAGCGGGCTGGATTACTTTTACGATAAGGCGCCGCGCGACGCCCAGGCGGAGAATTTCCGCAACCATATCCGCGCGGCTCAGCTCACGGGCCTGCCGCTCGCGATCCATGCCCGCCAGGCGGATGAGGATATCGCCGATATCCTGGCCGAGGAACGCGACAGGGGCGGGGCCTTTCCCTTCCTGCTGCATTGCTTCAGCAGTGGCAGGGCTTTGGCCGAACGCGCCGTGGCCATGGGAGGTTATGTCTCCTTCTCCGGCATGCTGACCTTCCCGAAGAGCGAGGAATTGCGGGAGATTGCCCGCGATATCCCCGCCGATCGGCTGCTGGTCGAAACTGATGCGCCCTACCTGGCACCCGTGCCCTTCCGGGGCAAACGCTGCGAACCCGCCATGGTCGCCCATACTGCCAAGGTGCTGGCCGGCGTGCGAGGGATGGAAATCGCGGCGCTTGAGGCGCTGACCACCCGCAATTTTGAGACGCTGTTCAAGAAGGCGCGCTAGTGGTGCGATTCATGCCAACCCCTTCCGATCCAAGACTGCCCCCGCGCACCACTAGCCCCATATTTGGTGGGCCGATTCACGCTGCTATCGGGAACCGACAGCAGCGACCGGACCACTAGGCTTGGTCACGGTCACGATTCTCGGCTGTGGCGGTTCGGCCGGGGTGCCGCTGATCGGCGGCGCCGATGGAAAGGGCGATTGGGGCGCCTGTGACCCGAATGAGCCTCGGAATCGGCGGACACGCTCCTCGATCCTGATCGAAGGCGATGATGGGCAAAGGCTGCTGGTGGATGCCGGGCCGGATATGCGCGCCCAATTCCTGGCCGCCGGGATCGGCGTGGTGGAGGCCATCCTATTTACCCATCACCATGCTGATCACGTGATGGGCACGGATGAAACCCGCGTGCTGAACCGCATCACGGGCAAGCCTCTGCCCATATATGGCATGGCAAGAACGCTGGATAACCTCAAGCAACGCTTCGATTATGCCTTTCTGCCCGCGGTCGGCCCCTGGTTTTTCCGCCCCGCCCTGGAAGCAACCGAGGTCCGGCCCGGCGAAACGGTGGAGATTGCCGGCCTGCCGCTCACGCTGTTCAGCCAGGATCATGCGGTGATGGAAACCCTGGGCTTTCGAATCGGCGGCTTTGCCTATTCCACCGATCTGGTGCGCCTACCGGAAGAAAGCCTGGCGCTTCTTCACGGTCTGGATACCTGGATTGTGGGATGCTTCCAGCGCGCCCCCCATAAGGTGCATGCCAATGTCGAACAGGTTTTGGAATGGGTACGCATATTGCAGCCGCGTCGGACAGTCCTGACCCATATGGGCAGCGATCTGGATTACGGCTGGCTCTGCCGCACCCTGCCGCCGGGGATCGAGCCCGGGTATGATGGCATGGTGTTGCAACCCGGCGCTGCGCCAGGGCGTTGACCCGGGCGGGAAAATGGGCGCATTGCATTTGCGATGCCGGGTATCCGCACCACATGCGATGTCAGGCAAAAGTGATGGAAAGCGGCCCGCTTGCCGCGAAAGGATGAGATGATGATCAGGGATCGTGACCCGGTTGATGTCTATAACAACACCTTGGTTCCCATGGTGGTCGAACAGACCGCGCGCGGGGAGCGGGCTTTCGACATCTATTCCCGCCTGCTCAAGGAACGCATCATCTTCCTGACTGGCCCGGTTTTTGATCAGGTATCCTCCCTGATCTGCGCCCAGCTGCTGTTTCTGGAAAGCGAAAACCCCAACAAGGATATCGCCTTCTACATCAATAGCCCGGGCGGCGTGGTTTCATCCGGCCTCGCGATGTATGATACCATGCAATATATCCGCAGCCCAGTGAGCACGGTTTGCATCGGGCAGGCGGCCTCCATGGGGTCCCTGCTGCTCTGCGCCGGCGCCAAGGGCAAGCGCTATGCCCTGCCCAATAGCCGCGTGATGGTGCACCAGCCCTCCGGCGGGGCGCAGGGTCAGGCGACCGATATCGAAATCCAGGCGCGGGAAATTCTCAAGCTTCGCCAAAGGCTTAATGAGATTTACGTCCACCACACCGGCCAGCCCATTGACGCGATTGAGCGCAAGCTGGAACGCGACAGCTATATGTCGGCGGAAGAGGCACGGGATTTCGGCCTGGTGGATCACGTGGTTGAAAAGCGCCCGGTGGCGCCGGCGGAAGCCACCCCCGCGTGATGGGGCGGCTTCCCGCCCGGCTGTGCTTTCCCCGACAGGTTTCGGGGAGTATGATGTGTGAATCGCGGCCCGCAAATCGCGGCCGCATGGAGACGGTATGAGCAAGTCCGGCGATTCCAAGAATACCCTCTACTGCTCCTTCTGCGGGAAGTCGCAGCATGAGGTCCGCAAGCTGATCGCTGGGCCTACTGTTTTCATCTGCGATGAATGCGTGGAACTCTGCATGGATATCATCCGTGAAGAGCATAAGACGCATCTGGTGAAGTCGCGCGATGGCGTGCCGACACCGAAGGAAATCTGCAAGGTTCTGGATGATTATGTGATCGGGCAGGA
>JADCEV010000128.1 GCA_020249865.1 Roseomonas sp.
GCACGCCCCAGGGAATACGCGCCGCCTCAGCCGCCGTGGCCTGTGCTGCTTCCTGCCCAGGTTGGTGATTGCTGGCGGCAACGCGCCCAGTCAGCAGGCAGAATAGCAACGCAAGGCCCGCGATGATGGTGATGATGCCGGGAATAATCATCGCCATGCGCCAGCCGGCGATCTCCGCGAGGCCGCCCGCAATCACGGCGGCGGAGGCCACACCGATACTGCCCGCAATGCCCAAAATACCCATCAGCCGCCCACGCGCATCGGGCGGCGCGGTCATGGAAACCCAAGCCAAGGCCACCGGATGATAAATCGCACCAAAGCCCCCCAGCAGCGCCAGTGCCAGGCCCATTTCCGCACTATCGGTCACCGTTCCGGCGATGATGGAAGCGCACCCGATACCCAGAAAAAACACTGTCATCATGCGCGCATGGCCGAAGCGATCGGCAAGCCAACCGGCCAGCGGTGCGCCCACCCCGATCATGGCGGCACCCAGCGTCCAAAGCGCGATGATTTCCGCATAGGGTCTTTGCCAAATGGCTTCCAGAATAACGGCCAAAGTCAGGAACAAACCCGTCAGCACATGATGCAAAAAATGCCCCGCCGAGGCGAAGCCGATGATCAGGCGCTGCGCGGGCTGCATCACACACCCACCACGCGCGTGCGGGTGCGCAGTGTGACGAATTCCTCGGCCGCGGTTGGATGAATGCCGATGGTGCGATCAAAATCCTGTTTCGTGGCGCCCATCACTACGGCAATGCCGATGCCTTGCATCATCTCTCCGGCGTCTTCACCGATCATATGCGCGCCCAAGATCTTTTGCGTGCCCTGGCAGACCACCAGCTTCATCAGCGTCTTGCGGCCTTCGCGCTTGCTGATGGTGTGGCGCATGGGGGTGAAGCGCGTGACATAGATATCGGCAGGGCCGCGTTTGGCGGCTTCCTGTTCCGTGATGCCCACAGTGCCAATGGGCGGGTTCATGAAAACTGCCGTTGGCACGTTTTCATAACTCACACGGCGCGGGTTATTGCCGAACAGCGTATCGGCCAGGGCGTGACCAATCGCCGTTGCCATGGGGGTAAGGTTCACCCGGTCCAGCACATCGCCAATGGCATAGATATGCCCCTCGCTGGTCGCGTGATTGTCATCCACGGCAATCACGCCATTCTCCGCCAGCTTAACGCCGGCCTTATCCAGCCCAAGCCCGGCGGTGGCCGGTTTGCGCCCGGTGCAGAAAAACACGGCATCAACCACAAGCGCCGAGCCATCGGAAAGATGCAGCACGCGTTCCGCGCCGCGCGCTTCGATGCGTGTTGGGGTCACGCCAGCATGGCAGGCTATGCCCTGCGCAATCAGGGCTTCGGCGGCGGCGCTGCGGATATCCTCATCAAAGCCACGCAGCGGCAGGGGCGCGCGATGCACCAGCGCGACCTCCGCCCCCAGCCCCTTCAGGATGCAGGCGAATTCCACCGCGATATAGCCCGCCCCCAGCACCGCGACGCGCTTGGGCAAAGCCTTCAGGGTGAAGAGATCATCGGAAATCAGCCCAAGCTCGGCGCCTGGAATATCAAGCCGGGTGGCGACACCGCCGACCGCGATGATGATGCGTTCCGCCGTTACGCGCTTGCCGCCGACATCAAGCGTATGCGCATCCAGGAAGGTTGCGCGCGCATCGAAGGATGTGACACCCGCATTCCCCAACAGGCGGCCATAAATGCCCGAAAGCCGCGCCACTTCAGCATCGCGCGCCGCCGCCAGCTTCGCCCAATCATGCCCGTGGTTTTCAAGGGACCAGCCAAAGGCCGCCGCATCTTCCGCCCAGGCGCCATATTCGGCGGCATTCACCATGATCTTCTTCGGCACGCAGCCGACATTCACACAAGTGCCGCCCCAGAAGCGTTCTTCCGCGACACCTACCCGCGCGCCATGGCCGGCGGCGATCCGTGCCGAACGCACGCCGGCGGAACCGCCACCGATCACGAAAAGATCAAAATCATAAGCCATGGAAATACCTCTATCGGCGCGGTCAGGCAGGACGCTTTGGGACGACAACGCGCACGGTGAAAATCTGCACCGGCTCATCATGCTGGTTGAAGGTGGTATTGCGCATCAGCGCAGAACCGCGATCGGGCCGGGAACGCGAAGGGGCGACTTCCAGTACCTCGATTTCCACGCGCAGCGTGTCGCCGGGATAGACGGGCTTGGTCCATTGAATCTCGCCGCCGCCACCAACAATGCCGCCGGAAATCCCACCAATGGCCTGCACCACCATGCGCATGGTCATGCCCGCCGTATGCCAACCACTCGCAGCCAGCCGCCCAAAAAGCGGATGCGCTGCCCCCGCTTCCTCATCCATATGGAAGGGCTGGGGGTCATACAGCGCGGCGAAGCGTTTGACTTCCTCGGCATCAACCGTGACCGAGCCTGCGGTAAAGCGCCGGCCCGGAAACAGATCTTCCAGAAAGATCGCGGCGCTCACGTGCCGATGCCACCAAGGGCGAGGTATTTCACTTCCAGATATTCCTCGATCCCCATATGGCTGCCTTCACGGCCGAGGCCGGATTGCTTGAAGCCGCCAAAGGGCACTTCGGCGGTGGAAATAATCCCCTCATTGATGCCGATGATGCCGTATTCCAATGCCTCCGCCACACGGAAGATACGCCCGACATCGCGCGCGTAGAAATACGCGGCGAGGCCGAATTCGGTATCATTCGCCAGCTTGATCGCTTCCTCTTCCGTCTTGAAACGGAACAGGGGGGCGACCGGGCCGAAGGTTTCCTCGCCAAAAATTTTCGCGCCGCGCGGCACATTGGCAAGCACAGTGGGTTCGAAGAAATTGCCGCCACGCGCATGGCGCTTGCCGCCGGTGATCACGCTCGCACCCTGCGCCAGCGCATCGGCGATATGTTCTTCAACCTTCGCGACCGCATCGGCATTGATCAGCGGGCCTTGCGTCACACCAGGTTCCATGCCGTTGCCGACCTTCAAGCCTTCAACCGCCGCCTTCAGCTTGGCAGCAAAGGCTTCATAGACGCCATCCTGTACCAAAAGCCGATTGGCACACACGCAGGTCTGCCCGGTATTGCGATATTTGGACGCCATCGCCCCCGCAACCGCCGCATCCAGATCCGCATCATCAAACACGATGAAGGGCGCATTGCCGCCCAATTCCATCGAGGTCTTCTTCACCGTCGCAGCGCATTGCGCGAGCAAGACGCGCCCGACTTCGGTCGAGCCCGTGAAGGACAGCTTGCGGATGATCGGATTGCTGGTGAGTTCCTTCCCCGTTTCACCAGACGGCCCGGTGATCACATTGCAGACGCCAGAAGGCATGCCGGCGCGTTCCGCCAGCACCGCCAAGGCCAAGGCCGAAAACGGCGTTTGCGATGCGGGGCGAATCACGCCGGTGCAGCCCGCCGCCCAGCCCGGCCCGGCCTTGCGGGTGATCATGGCAGAAGGAAAATTCCACGGCGTGATGGCGGCAAAAACGCCAATCGGTTCCTTGGTCACCAGAATGCGGCGGCCCTTGGCGTTTTGCGGAATCGTCTCGCCTTGAATGCGGCGGCCTTCATCGGCGAACCATTCAATGAAGGATGCGGCATAAACGACTTCGCCCTTGGCCTCGGCGAGTGGCTTGCCTTGCTCCGCAGTCATGATCGCGGCCAGATCATCGGCATTTTCATGCATCAGCGCAGCGATCTTGTGCAGGATCACCGCGCGATCTTTCGCCAGCATCGCGCGCCAGGCCGGCCAGGCGGCATTGGCGGCTTCAATGGCGCGGCGCGTCTCGGCTTGGCTCATGGCGGGCACTTCGCCAATCACCTCACCCGTCGCGGGGTTGCGCACGGCAATCGTCTTGCCGCTATCGGCCTGCACCCAGGCGCCGGCGATGTAATTCGCCTGACGGAACAGGGCAGGGTCCTTCAAGGGCAGCTTCGTGGTGGCGTCGAGCATCTGGGTCCTCCTGGGCTTTGGCCGCAGAATAGGCTGAAATCGCGCCTTTTCCCAAGCCTTGCGCGCGCGGGCTTGCGCTTGCGCCCCGGCAGGCCATGATCGCCCTATAAAACCATAGGAACGCCCAAATGGATGCCACCCATGACCCAGGCCTGAAGAGCTGGGTCGCTTCCGCCAATCAGCCGGGGCAGGATTTCCCGATCCAGAACCTGCCCTTCGGCGTCTTCAGCCGCGCCGGGGAAGCGCCGCGCGGCGGCGTTGCGATTGGCGAGATGATCCTGGATTTGCGCGCGGCGATCAACGCGGGCCTGCTTGCCGGCGCCGCTGCGGAAGCCGCCGCGGGGCCAAGCCTGAATGCGCTGATGGCGCTGGGCCGAGGCGCATCGGCTGGCTTGCGCGCTCAGCTTTCGGCGCTGCTGGCGGCGGGGTCGCCCGCCGAAGCCATGGCCGCGCGCATCCTGGTGCCCATGCGCGATGCGCAAATGCACCTGCCCGCCACAGTCGCAAATTTTTCCGATTTCATGGCGAGTTATGATCACTGCGCGCGGCTTGGCGTACGGCGCGATCCGAAAAACCCTCTGCCCCAGGCCTTTCGGCATTTGCCTGTTGCCTATCATTCCCGCGCCAGTTCCGTACGCGTGAGTGGCGAGGATGTGATCCGCCCGCATGGCCAATGGGCGCGGAGCGATGGCGAAGTGCGCTTCGGCCCATCGGAAGCGATGGATTACGAATTGGAATTGGCGATCTGGATTGCGGGCGAAAACAAGCTCGGCACACCGATCACCATGGCGGAGGCCCCCAAGCGCATCTTCGGCTTCGGGCTTTTGAATGATTGGTCCGCGCGCGATATCCAGCGTTGGGAAATGCCACCACTCGGCCCATTTTTGGCGAAGAGTGTCTCAACCTCAGTCTCGCCCTGGGTGATCACGGCGGAAGCGCTGGAACCCTTCGCAAAGGCGGCGCCGGCGATTGAACCACCACCCCTGCCCTATCTGGATAGCGCCTGGAACCGTGCGGCGGGCGCGCTTGGCATTCGCATGCAGGCCCTGCTGGTGACAGCCAAGATGCGCGCGGAAGGTGCCGCACCCGCCCTGCTGACGGATACGGAATTCGCCCGCATGTATTGGACGGCAGCGCAAATGGTGGCGCATCACGGCACCAATGGCTGCAATCTATTGCCCGGCGATTTGCTCGGCAGCGGCACGGTTTCCGGCCCGGAAGAAACGGCCGCCGCGTGTCTTGCCGAACTTGGCCTTGCCGGCCCCATCACGCTGCCCAATGGCGAAACCCGCCGCTGGTTGCAGGATGGTGATGAGGTGATTTTCCGCGCCCGCGCTGAAGCGCCCGGTGCGGTTGCCATCGGCTTTGGTGAATGTCGCGGTGCTATTGCGCCGGCTATCGCCTGGCCTGTTTGATCTCAAGAAAAGGAGGAACCCATGCCCCGTCGCATCGTTGATATTTCCGTCGCACTCAAGGCCGGCATCATCAGTGACCCGCCGCATGCGCTGCCGAAGATCGAATATCTGGACCATCACATGACCGCGCCCGCCATGGCGAAGGATTTCGGCATTAGCGTGGATCAACTGCCCGAAGGCGAATATGCGGCAATTGAGCGCGTGCAGATCAGCACCCATAATGGCACGCATATTGACGCGCCCTATCACTATTTCAGCCGCATGAATGAAAGGCTGGTGCCGGGTGGCGAGCCTTCCTGGCGCATTGATGAAGTGCCGCTTGATTGGTGCTTGCAGCCTGGCGTCAAGCTCGATTTCCGGCATTTTGAGCATGGCTATGTCGCAACGGCCAATGATGTGCAGGCGGAATTGAAGCGCATCGGGCACACATTAAAGCCGCTTGAAATCGTTGTGGTGAATACCGCTGCCGGCGCGCGGTATGGGGAGGATGATTATATCCATTCCGGCTGCGGCATGGGCAAGGAAGCGACCCTTTGGTTGTTGGAGCAGGGCGTGCGCGTGACCGGCACGGATGGCTGGTCCTGGGATGCGCCGTTTTCACTCACCAAGAAAAAGGTCGCGGCGACAGGCGATGTCTCCTTGATCTGGGAAGGCCATCGCGCGGGCCGCGAGATCGGCTATTGCCATATCGAGAAACTTTCGAACCTGGATAAGTTGCCGCCCAGTGGCTTCACCATCTCCTGCCTGCCCGTAAAAGTGCATCGCGGCTCTGCGGGCTGGACCCGCGCTGTTGCGATTTTTGAAGAATAAGGGGGAAGCCATGCCGCGCCGTTTCATTGATATTTCGGTGGCACTCAAGGGCGGGATTGCTTCCGACCCGCCGCATATGCTGCCCGAGATTGAGTATCACGACCATCACATGACCGCGCCGCGTCTGGCGCAGGAATTCGGCATCAGCGTGGATCAATTGCCCGAAGGCCAATTCGCCGCGCGGGAAGTGGTGCGCATCACGACGCATAGCGGCACGCATCTTGATTCGCCCTATCACTTCTTCAGCCGCATGAATGAAAGAACAGTGCCGGGGGGTGAGCCTTCCTGGCGCATTGATGAGGTGCCGCTTGAGTGGTGCTTTCAGCCTGGCGTGAAGCTTGATTTCCGGCATTTTCCGGATGGCTATGTCGCAACGCCCGGCGATGTGCAGGCGGAATTGAAGCGCATCGGCCATACGCTGAAGCCCTTGGAAATTGTGGTGGTGAATACACGCGCGGCCAGCCGTTACGGGCAGGATGATTTCATCCATAGCGGCTGCGGGGTTGGCAAGGCGGCCACACTTTGGCTGCTGGAACAAGGTGTGCGCGTCACAGGTATTGATGGCTGGTCCTGGGATGCACCGTTTTCGCTGACGAAGAAGAAGGTGCAGGAAACCGGAGACGCCTCCCTTATCTGGGAAGGCCATCGCGCGGGGCGCGAGATTGGCTACTGCCACATGGAAAAGCTCACGAATCTGGAAAGCCTGCCGCCGGATGGCTTCATGATTTCCTGCTTCCCCGTGAAGGTGCATCGCGGTTCCGCCGGCTGGACACGTGCCGTTGCGATCATTGAGGAATGAAACGAATGAAGCGCCTGCTATGCCTTGCCCTATTGCTGATCCCCTTCGCCGCCAAGGCTTTTCCGGACCGGCCCGTCACCATCATCAATCCCTATGCCACGGGCAGCAGTACGGATGCCGCAGCGCGCGCCTTGGCCGATGCCTTCACACGCGAATTCGGGCAGAATTTCGTGGTGACCAGCCAATCCGGCGCTTCCGGCGTGGTCGGCATGCGCGCCCTGATGGCCGCGGCGCCGGATGGGCATACGCTGGCGTATTCACCGCTCGTGCCACTCGCCTTCCAGCCGCATCTGGTGCGCAATACTGGGCTTGGGCCAGATGCGGTGGCGCCTGTCTGTAACGTCACCGAAAACATCCTTGGCATCATGGTGAAGGCCGATAGCCCCTGGCGCACGCTGCCCGATATGGTGGCGGCGGCGAAGCCGCGCCCTTTGAGCTACGGTTCGCCCGGGCCGAATTCCGCGCCCTTTCTTGGTGTGCATCGCGTGCAGTCAGCCGCTGGCGGGCAATGGACTCATGTGCCCTTTCGCGGTGATGGCGCGTCACTGACCGAAGTGATCGCGGGTCGCTTGGATTTCGCCGCGATTGTTGTGGCATCCGGCGTGCCCATGGCGCGGGCGGGGCAGACGCGGCTGATTGCGGTATTCTCCGAAGGGCGCCACCCGGCCTTTCCGGATGTGCCAACCGCGCGCGAACAGGGCGTTGATGCCTTCCAGCCCTCCTACGCGGCGCTTTGGGCAACACGCGGCACGCCGGAACCGATCCTGGATCGTTTGCAGGAAGCCTGCCGCCGCGCGATGGAAACCGATGGTTTCAAGCGCTTCGCGGAAAACTGGGGCGCGGTGCCGCAGTTTCGCGGCCGCGCTGACCTTGGGCGCTTGCTCGCTTCCGAATATGAAGCAACCGGCAGGGCCTTTCGCGAATTGGGGGTGCAGCCGGAATAAGGCTTAGCTTTATTCCACCGTCACACTTTTCGCGAGGTTGCGCGGCTGATCCACATCCGTGCCCTTCAGCACCGCAACATGATAGGCGAGGAACTGCACGGGAATGGTATGCAGAATGGGTGCTGCAAAAGCAGAGACGCGCGGCAGCACCACAATACGCTCGGCAAAACCGCGCAGCTTTTCCGCGCCCAGATCATCGGTGAAAGCCATGACGCGCCCGCCACGCGCCGCAGATTCCTGAAGATTGGACGCGGTTTTCTCAAACAACGGGCCTGAGGGGCAAAGGGCAATCACCGGCACGGCGGGATCAATCAACGCAATCGGACCATGCTTCATTTCGCCCGCTGCATAGCCTTCCGCATGGATATAGGACAGCTCCTTCAATTTCAGCGCACCCTCCAGCGCCACGGGAAACAGCGCCCCACGCCCGAGGAAAAGCACATCGCGCGCCTTGGCGACTTCCACCGCCATGGCGCGAATATCGCCATCGCGTTCCAGCACTGCGGCGGCGTTGGAAGGCACCTCCAACAGCGCTGCGGTCAATGCAGCTTCCTGTTCGGCGGTGATGGTGCCGCGGGCGCGGCCAAGCCCGATGGCAAGGCAGGCCAGCACCGCAAGTTGCGCGCTGAGCGATTTGGTCGAAGCAACCGCAATTTCGGGCCCCGCCACGGTGATCACCGCCGCATCGCTTTCGCGCGCCATGGTGCTTTCCGGCACATTCACAATGGAAAGAATACGCTGCCCACGCTGCTTCAAAAGCCGAAGGGCCGCGAGCGTATCGGCGGTCTCACCACTTTGGCTCAGCAGCAGCGCGCCACCACCCTCCGGCAGGGGCGGGTCGCGATAGCGCAATTCACTGGCAAAATCCGCATCCACGGGCAGGCGCGCCACTTCTTCAATCCAATAGCGCCCGACCAAACCCGCCAGATAAGCACTGCCGCAAGCGGTCATGATCAGGCGCGGGACTGTGACGGGATCAAAGGGGAGTTCGGGCAGAATCACGCGCCGCTGCGCCGGTTCCAGATAGCGCGCGAGCGTATCGCCCAGCACCACAGGATGTTCGTGCAATTCCTTTTCCATAAAGTGGCGGTAATTGCCCTTGCCCGTGGTCGCACCCGAAACGGCGGTAAGCTTGACCTCACGCGTCACTGCCGCGTCGGACGCGTCATGGAAGCGCGCACCAGTGCGATCCAACACCGCCCAATCGCCTTCTTCCAGATAGGCAATGCGCCGCGTAAGGGGGGCCAAGGCGAGCGCGTCGGAGCCGACAAACATCTCACCCTCACCAAAACCAACGGCGAGTGGCGCGCCTTGCCGGGCGCAAATCAATAAATCCGGATGGCCCGCGAAAATCATCGCGAGTGCGAAGGCGCCATGCACGCGCTTCAGCGCGGCGGCGGCGGCAGCTTCTGGTGCGTGACCCGCTTGCAGGAAGTCATCCACCAGAAGGGCAAAGGTTTCAGTATCGGTTTCGGTCTGGAAAACATGACCACGCGCTTCCAATTCCGCGCGCAACTCCGCGTGGTTTTCGATAATGCCATTATGCACGACCACCACGCGCGCCGTTCCATGCGGATGCGCATTGCGCGTGGTGGGCGCACCATGCGTCGCCCAGCGCGTATGGCCAATGCCGATGGTGCCAGGCAGCGGGCTTGCTTCCAAAACGGCTGCAAGGTTGCCAAGCTTGCCTTCCGCCCGCCGGCGATCAATCTTCCCGTCAATCAGGGTTGCGATACCCGCACTGTCATAGCCGCGATATTCAAGCCGGCGCAGTGCTTCCAAAAGCCGGGGCGCTGCCGCTTGTTGCCCAACCACACCGACAATGCCGCACATCAGCGCTTCCCCTTGCCCTTGAAGCCGCGTCCCGGCTTCACCGCCTGGCGCCCGCGCGCAATCGCCAGCGCATCATCCGGTACATCATCCGTGATCACGCTGCCCGCCGCCACCAGCGCACGCGCGCCCACCTTCACCGGCGCCACCAGGGCCGTATCACTGCCGATAAAAGCACCTTCACCGATTTCGGTACGATGTTTCGCAACCCCATCATAATTGCAGGTGATCGTCCCCGCGCCGATATTCGCCCCTGCGCCGATAATGGCATCACCCAGATAAGACAGATGATTGGCCTTGGCGCCGGCGCCAAGCGTGGTCGCCTTCAGCTCCACAAAATTTCCGACATGGGCATGGGGTTCAATGACGCTACCTGGGCGAAGCCGCGCATAGGGGCCGATGATCGCGCCCTGCTTCACCACGCAGCCTTCCAAATGGCTGAAGGCGCGAATGGTGACGCCATTTTCCACCGTCACATCGGGGCCAAAGAAGATATGCGGCTCCAGCAGCACATCGGCGCCGAGTTTTGTATCGTGGCAAAGATGCACTGTCTCAGGCGACAGCATCGTCGCCCCGCCCGCCATGGCGGCAGCGCGAAGGCTTCGCTGCACTTCCGCTTCGGCTTGCGCCAATTCCGCGCGGCTATTGATGCCGCGAAGCTCGGCCTCTGGTGCTTCCACGGCGACCACGCGCTTGCCCTCGGCCCGCGCCTGTTGGATCACATCGGTCAGGTAGTATTCGCCCTTGGCGTTGTTGTTGCCGATGGCGCCAAGCCAGCGGAACAAATCCTGCGCGGGCGCACAAATCACGCCAGCATTGCAAAGCCCGAGTGCGCGTTCTTCTGCTGTCGCATCCGCCCATTCGACAATGCGCGCGACTTCGGATTTTTCATCCAGCACCACACGGCCATAACGCCCTGGATCAGCGGGCCGCATGGCCAGCAGCACAAGCCCAGCCGACTGCCGCGCCGCCACCAGCTTCTGCAAGGTAGCCACCGAGATCAGCGGATTATCGCCATAAAGCACCGCGACATCGCCCTGATGCCCGCCAAGCAAAGGGGCGGCTTGCAGCGCTGCATGGCCGGTGCCGAGTCTCTCGCGCTGCACCACGACCTCGCGCGGTGCAACGGCGTCTTCCAGCGCGGGCATATCCGGCCCAACCACAACAACGATGCGGCCGAAAACGGCTTCGCAGGCACTCAGCAAATGCTGGATCATCGGCCGCCCCGCCAAGGGATGCAGCACCTTGGGTTGAGCAGAGCGCATGCGTGTGCCAAGACCGGCGGCGAGGATGATGGCGGCGGAGCTCATGGCCTTGGCCTAACGCGTTCGGCAGGCTTCGTCCAGATGAAAGAACCAAGCCCTGCCCATCACTGCTCTAGGCGCCCATGCTTCACTTTTTGTTTCGCGAATCTTCACGCTGAAGCGCAAATCCCGCCTGATGCATCACAGCGATTGGCAAGCTGCCGCGCTAAATCAGGCGTGCGCGCAGCCGCGTCACCAAAACCTCTGCCAGGATCACCACAACAAGGATGGCGAGCAATATCGTCGCCACACGATCCCACTGAAAAAAGTTGATCGCATCATCCAGCACCACGCCAATTCCCCCGGCGCCAACCAGGCCCAGCACCGCGCTTTCGCGGATGTTGATGTCCCAACGGAACAGCGCCACGCCCCAAAAGGCCGGCGCAATTTGCGGCCAGGCGCCTTTCAGCAGCACATGGCTGGCAGGCGCGCCCGTGGCATTCAGCGCTTCCAATGGGCCAGGGGAGATTTCCTCCAAAGCCTCGGCCAGCAGCTTGCCGACAAAGCCGATACTGCGAAAAGCGATAGCGAAGGTGCCGGCGGCCGCGCCCGGACCGAAGATCGCCACAAAAATCAACGCCCAGACCAGCGAATTGACGGAGCGTGACGTCACCAACAGAAGCTGCGCAAAAGCGTTCAAACCGCGATAGGGGCAGATATTGCGCGCCGCCAGCAAGGCGAGCGGTACGGCGAAGATGAAGGAAAACAGCGTACCGAGTGACGCGATATGCAGCGTTTCCACCAGCGCGTGATGCACTGCAGGATGATAATGCCCCAAATCAGGGGGCCACATGCGCTTCAGCAAATCAAGCATTTGTTCCGGTGCATCAATCAGAAATTCCGGAATGATCTCAACATTGCGCACTGCCCAAACCAAGGCCAAAACCAGGGCGAAATACACTGCCCAGCGCGTGACGCGTTCCATTGGCGTAAAGCGCTGCCATTCGCGCATCAGGGCGTTCATCTGAGCAGCGCCCGGATCCAGCCGGAAATAAGCTCCGCAATAAAAATCAATGCAATGATGGAAAGCAGGATGGCGGCGACGAAATCATAATCAAAACGCTTGAAGGCCGCGAAAAGCGTGCCGCCAATCCCGCCGGCGCCGACAATGCCGACCAGCGTTGAATTGCGCAGATTGGAATCAAGCTGGTACAGCGAAAAGCCAATGAAACGCGAAGCGACCTGCGGCAGAACGCCGTAGATCAGCACGGCGCCAAAGCCTGCACCGGTAGCGCGAATGGCTTCCACCTGCTTCATGGAGATTTCCTCAATCGCCTCGGCAAACAGCTTGGCGATGAAGCCCATGGAAGCGATCGTCAGCGCCGCAACACCCGCCAAGGCACCAAAGCCGATGGCTTTTACGAAAAGGATCGCGACAATCACGTAATGCAGACTGCGGCAGAAGGCGACAAAACCGCGCGTGGCGACTGCCAGCGGCCAAGGTGCCAGGTTGCGCGCGGCCATCAACCCCAGCGGCAAGGCAAGCAGAATGCCAAGGGCCGAGGAAATCACCGCGATTTGCAGGCTTTCCAGCAAGCCTTCAATCAGCAATTCGGCGCGGCTGAAATTGGGCGGCCACATGCGCGCCAGAAAACGCCCAGCCTCGCCCAAGCCAATCACAAGCCGCGCCCAGGTGATGTCCAATTGGCCAAGCGCATAAATCGCATAGGCAACCAGGCCAAGCGCGGTGGCCCGCGCGCCCCAATTTGGCGGGAAGGCGCGGCGGCGCAGTGCGCTTGCGCTCACAGCCAATCCTCGCCGCCATAGATCTGGCGAAGATGGCTCGGCTCCAAAGCTTCGGGCGGGCCATCAAACACGATCTCCCCACCCGCCATGCCGATGATGCGCTGAGCGAAACGCCGCGCCAGATCAACATTATGGATATTCACAACCAAGGGAACATTGGCCGAGGTGGAAAGCCCTGTCATCAGCTCCATGATCTCAACCGCCGTGCGCGGGTCGAGCGAAGATGTCGGCTCATCCGCCAGCAGCAATTCCGGCTGCTGCATGAGCGCGCGCGCAATGCCCACGCGTTGGCGCTGCCCGCCGGAAAGCGCATCGGCGCGGCGCGTTGCCTGTTCCGGCAGGCCAACAGAATCAAGCAAGGCAAAGGCGCGCGCGATATCCGCTTCCGGATAGCGCCGCATCCAGGCCTGCCAAAGTGAGACATAGCCAAGCCGCCCGGAAAGCACATTTTCCATGACCGTCAGGCGCTCAACCAAATTGTATTCCTGAAACACCATGCCGATGCGCCGCCGCGCCATGCGCAAGCCTCGCCCGCGCAAGGGCACAAGATCCTGCCCATTCAGCAGGATCTGCCCAGCGGTGGGCTCCACCAGCCGATTGATGCAGCGAAGCAGCGTGGATTTGCCCGTGCCCGAAGGCCCAATGACAGCAGTGATGCCTTGCGGCGCGATGGCAAGGTTGATCCCGCGCAAGACAGGCTTGCCCGGGACATATTCCTTCACCAGACCTTTGATGACAAGGCCTTGCATCGCGCCCGCTTGCATCACTGCGGCCGTGCTGGGGCCGGCGCTTGCTGTTGTTGTTGCTGTTCCTGCTGCTGGCGCTGCTGATTGCGGCGCTGTTCGGCTTCCAATTCGCGCCGGCTTTCCGCATCAAACGCTGCGCGGTTATAGGGCGCATTCACCGCATCCGCGACTGCGCGTACCGGTGCCCAATGTTCGGCATAGGTCGCGGGCCAGAAGCGATCATTGCCGCCAAGGTCACGGCGCAGAGATTCCGGGAAGCGATAATCAAAGAAGCATTTGCGAATGCGTTCCGCCAATTCCGGCTTCAGATCATGCGAAAGCGCGAAGGAGGATGTCGGGAAGGGATCCGATTGCCAGATGATGCGGAAATTATCGCGCCGTACCTGGCCACGCGCGACCATGCGGTTGAAAACGTCAGACGCCACCGGCGCGGCATCATAATCGCCGGCATTCACACCCATAACGCTGCGGTCATGTCCGCCTGAATAAACCACGCGGTAATCCGTATCTGGCGTCAGCCCAAGACCTGGAAAGAAAGCGCGCGGTGCCAGATTGCCGGAATTGGAGGTGGCCGAGGTGTGTGCCACGCGCTTGCCCTTCAGATCAGCGAGCGTCTGAAACGGGCTATCGGCGCGCACCAGCGTAACCACGCGGTAGCTTTCAAAAGCATCCTGATTGCCCTTGATGGCAAAGGGCACCGCACCCGCCAGATTCACAGCAAAGGCGGTTGGGCCCGTCGAGAAGCCCGCAATATGCAGCCGGCCGGAACGCATGGCTTCAACCTGCGCGGCATTGCTGGTGACCTGGAAATACACCACGCGGCGGCCTACGCATTGGCCGAGATAATCGAGCAACGGGCGGAATTGTGTGGCATAAAGTGCCGGGTCTTCCACCGGCGTATAGGCAAAAACCAGCGTGGAAGGATCACGCTGCCGTGCCGCATCACTTGGCACATCGGCGACCATATTGCGATCCGCATCGCAATAGGCCTCATCCAGTGAACCGCGGAAGGGGCATGGCGTTTGCGCGGCAGCATCACCCGCCAATGTCGTGACAAGCGCCGCGGCAAGGCCAATGGCGCCAAGGCTTTTCCGGAACATGGTGCTCTCCCTAGGCTGATGGTTTGAATTGCGTGGTGATGTGGCGGCTTTGCGCACGCGCCGCAAGGTTTTGATCATGGCCGGACCAGGACCACGCCTTCAGGGTCCAGCGTGACCATCACCGCGCTACCGGCGGCGCGGCGATGCAACCGGTCGGGATGGATGGCGAAAAGCTCACCAAGCGGGGTGGCGATCAGGTATTCGGTATGCGCGCCCATATAGGTTGCACGCACGATCTGCCCGGCAATGCCAGGGCCGCTATCGGCAAGCCGGATCGCCTCGGGCCGGATCACCACATCACATGGCCCAATCCCCAGGCCACGATGCGGCAGTGCAAGCCTCAGCGCATCAAGCGCCAGCTGCGCGGCATCGCCGATGATGCTTTCGATGGACCCGCGGACGTGATTGGCCTCACCCATGAAGGTCGCGACAAAAACATTCTCGGGGCTGGCATAGAGCGCTTCCGGCGTGCCGCTTTGCGCGATTTCGGCATTGCGCATCACAACGATCTTGTCGGACACCGCGAGTGCCTCTGATTGGTCATGCGTGACATAAACCACGGTCAGGCCAAGGCGCTGTTGCAGGGCGCGGATTTCCTCGCGCATGCTGCGCCTAAGCCGCGTGTCCAGATTGGAAAGCGGTTCGTCAAACAACAGCACTGCCGGTTCCAAGACCAGCGCACGCGCCACCGCCACACGTTGCTGCTGCCCGCCCGACATTTCCGAAGGTAGCCTTGCGCCAAACCCGCGAAGGCCCACGGTTTCCAAGGCGGCTTCCGCCCGCGCGGCAGCATCCTTCTTGCCAAAACCTGAGGAAATCAGGCCATAGGACACATTCTCCAGCACCGTCATATGCGGAAATAGTGCATAGCTTTGAAACACCATGGAGACATTGCGCTCACCGGCGGAAAGCAGCGTCACATCCCGCCCACCGATGAACAGCCGCCCGGCGCTTGGTTGTTCCAATCCGGCAATCATGCGGAGCAGCGTGGTCTTCCCGCAGCCCGATGGCCCGAGCAAGGTCACCAGCGTGCCGCCTTCAATAATCAGGTCGAGCGGCTTTACCGCCTCCACCTTGCCGTAGCGCTTGGCAATGCCTTCAAGCCGAACCTCGGCGGCCTTAGTGGTCATTACGCGCGCCCTCCTATCGGTGCGGCGGCCTGCCGCCGGCCAAGACGCCGGCTGCCGACCAGCAGATTGATCAGCCCAATCGCTGCCATCATCAGCACAATCAACGCGCTACAATAGGCAATGGCCAAGCCGTAATCGCCATTGATGACACGGTTGATGATGAAGACCGTCGCCATTTCATATTGCGCCGAGACCAGAAAGATCACGGCGGAAACCGTTGTCATGGCGCGCACAAAGGCATAGACAAGCGCGGTGACAATGGCGGGTTTCAGCAACGGCAACACCACGGTGCGCAGGCTACGGAAGGTGGAAGCGCGCAAAGTCACCGCGGCCTCATCCAGGGATTTGTCGAGCTGACTCATCGCCGCAACGCCAGAACGCACACCAACCGGCAGATTGCGGAAGACAAAACACGCGATAAGGATCATCGCCGTGCCGGTGATTTCCAGCGGCGGCAAATTATAGGTAAGGATATAGGCAACGCCGATCACCGTGCCGGGCACGGCGAAGGTCAGCATCAGCGCAAATTCCAAGGCGGTGCGCCCGACGAAACGCTGCCGCGACAGCACCCAGGCCGCGAGCAGCCCAAGTGCTGCCGTAATGGGCGCCGCAATGGCTGCGAGTTTGATGGTGGTGAACAGCGAATGCCAGGCGCCGCCTGCAAAAATCAGCGCGCCGGCCGGGCTCCATTCCAGTGCAAAGGCGCGCTGGAAATGGGAGAAGGTCGGTGTCCAATCCCGCCCCCAGACACGCACGAAACCGCCCGCCAGCGCCATGGTGTAAACCGTGATCGTGAGAAACGCCCAAGGCAGCGCAATGGCATAGGCGATGCGCCGCACGGGGGTTGGCAGCAGCGTCGGCAGCCCGACATCGCCCTTCCCTGTTAACGAGACATAGGATCGGCTGCCAACCACCGCGCGCTGGATCATGAAGGCGCAAAGCGCAATCACCAGCATGATCCCGGCCAGTACCGCAGCGAGGCCGAAATCCTGCTGCGCGCCAACGACCGCAAAGAAAATCTCGGTGGAAAGCACGCCAAAGGACCCGCCCAGCACAATCGGATTGCCGAAATCAGCAAGGCTTTCAACGAACACTACCAGCCAGGCATTGGCGATACCTGGCAGCATCAAGGGCAGAGACACCGCGCGGAAAGTGCGCATGCGGCTGGCACGGAGTGTGGAAGATGCTTCCTCCATGGCTGGCGAAATGCCTTCCACCACGCCGATCAGCACCAGAAACGCAGTCGGCGTGAAGGAGAAAACCTGCGCCAACCAAACGCCATTGAAGCCATAGATCCAGCGGCCAAGTTGCAAGCCAAACAGGCTATCGGCCAATTGATTGACCACGCCGGAACGTCCGAAAATCAGGATCAGCCCAAGGCCAATCACGAAGGGCGGCGTGATGATGGGCAGCACCGTCAACAGCCGCAAGGCGCGGCGCGCGGGAAAGCTGGTGCGCGTGACAATCAGCGCGAAGCAAAGCCCCAGCAGCGTGGCCGCGGTTGCGGTAGAGGTCGCCAGAACCAGCGTATTCCAAAACACGCCGCAATTCACCGTGGAGGTAACGCAGGCAAGCCCCCAGATCTTGCGATCAAACAGCCGCGCCGCCATGGCATCCGCAACACCAAGATCACCCTGCGGCGTGAAGATTTGCGCAAGGATGGTGCTGACCGGCCAGGCGGTGAAAATCACAATGCACGCAATCAGCACGCCGACCGCGCCGGAGATGAAGCGATCGCCCTTGAAATAGCCACGCAGCGCCAAGCCATCCGTCAGCAGCACCAGAAACCCGATGAAGGCAAGCGCGCCACCAAGCCCCATGCCGAATTGCCGATCCTGCAATTCACCAAAGGCGGCTGCAAGAAAGGGATAATTCCAGCCTTGAATGCCAACCGCAAAGCCCTGCGCAATGATGGCCAATAGGCCAAAACTGCCCGCGATGATCAGCACACGCCCGCGCAGACGCGCATTGGCAAAAGGCAGCGCGCCGGGCAAAGCCAAAACCAAGGCAGCAATCACCGGCCAGAACCAGAAGCGGCCGAAATTAAGCGCCTGCCATAGGGCAGAGGCCGCTTCCGCATCCGGCGCGCCAAGCGCCATCAGCGTCACGATGCTCACGCCATCCTGCTGCATATGCCATGGCAGGATCAGCGTGCCCAAGGCAGCGATCACCCAAAAAAAGAAGCTGCTGCCGAAGAACATTGTCAGGGGTTTCAGCGCGGAAGCGCGCCGACCTCCCTATCCCAACGCGCCAGAAGGCGGCGGCGTTCCGCGCTCGCGCCAAAGCGCGCATTGTCATAGTCAATGATGCGCGCAGTCGCCATATTCGGCGCGCCATCGGTCAGTGGCACGCCGCGATGGGCCATGGTTTGCAGCTTCTTCGCTTCCTGGGAAGCCGCAAGCTGCGCCTCGGCCGATAGCGCCCAATGATAGAAGCGCTGCGCCGCCGCCATGTTGCGCGCGCCCTTGATGATGGACATGGACCCGATTTCATAGCCCGTGCCTTCGCAAGGTACGGCATGGCCCACCGGAAAACCCGCCGCGCGTTCTTCCGCCGCGTTATGCACGAAGGAAATGGACAACGCGGTTTCCCCACGCGCCACCGCCGTAATGGGCGCGGTGCCAGACCGCGGATAGGCATTGATGCTGCCATGCAGCCGGCGCAGAAAATCAAAAGCTGGGTCTTCGCCCATCATCTGCACCAGCGTGGCGATAACAATGTAAGCGGTGCCAGAGCTATTCGGATTGGCCATCTGGATTTCGCCGCGATATTCGGGCCGCAGCAAATCCGCCCAGCAGGCGGGCGCCGGCAGGTTCTTGCGCGTCAGCAATTCCGTATTGAAGCCAAAGCCGAGCACGCTGGCATAAACACCCACGGTGCGCCCCTGGGTCTGGCGCCATTGCGCCTGCGCCCATTCATGCAGTTCGGCAATGCGCGGGCTTTCATAGGCTTGCGTCAGCCCTTCCTCACCGGCGGCGACATGCGGATCGCCCGTGCCGCCCCACCAGACATCGCCGCGCGGGTTACGCGCTTCGGCCCGCAGCTGCGCCAGCATTTCGCCAGTGGATTTTTGGGAGAGCGTCACGCGAATGCCGGTTTCCCGTTCAAACCCGCGCGCGATGGGCTGGCACCATTCGATGGTCGCGGAACAATAGAGATTAAGGCTGCCCTGCGCCCAAACGGGCGCAGACCACCCCATCAAAACGACAACGATAAATCCCAGAACGCGCTGCATGTTTTTTCTCCCGGATTTTTACCGCGGCAGCGAACCGATTTCCCTCTCCCATCTTTGCAGGATTTGGCGACGCCGATTGCTCTCGCCAAAGGCGGCGAAATCATAATCAATCAGCTTCACCTGACTAAGGTCCGGGATGCGCGGATCGGGCGTGGCACCCTTATGCGCCGGCACATGCCATTGATTGACCCTGGGCCCGATATCCATGGCCGCCGGTGTCAGATACCAATCATAAAAGCGCCGCGCCTGCGTCAGGTTACGCGCGCCGCGCATGATGGACATGCAGGCCACTTCGTAGGACGTGCCCTCAGAAGGATAGACCAGATCAATCGGGAAGCCCGCCTGCTGCATGGAAGCAACTTCCATATTGAAGCTGACCGCGAGCGCGGTCTCCCCACGCGATACTGCCTGCATCGGTGCCGCACCTGAACGCGTATAGGCATTCACATTCGGGTGCAGGCGGCGCAAATAATCAAAGGCGCGATCCTCATCCCAAAGCTGGATCAGCCCGGCAATGATCGTATAGGCCGTGCCAGAAGAATTCGGATTGGGCAATTGGATTTCGCCGCGATAGGCCGGGTTCAGCATATCCGCCCAGCTTCGCGGCAGTGGCAGGTTCTTGCGCGCCATCAATTCGCGGTTCCAGGCCAACCCAATCGCACCCGATGAAACACCAACACAGCGCTCACCGGACATGGCATGCACGCGCTTCGCCCAATCATGCAGCCCCGCCATATTGGGGGAGGTATAGGGCTGCAGCAGATTGCCTTCAGCGGCGGAAAAATGCGTCTCGGCCGAACCGCCAAACCAGATATCGGTGCGCGGGTTCTGCGCCTCGGCGCGAATTTGCGCCAGGATTTCGCCCGATGATTTGCGCGTCATGGCAACACGAATGCCGGTATCGCGCTGAAAGGCGGCGGCAATCGCCTCACACCAATCGGCCGCCGGCGCGCAGACCATGGTGAGATTCCCCTGCGCCGCCGCGGGCAGGGCAGAGAAGGCCAGGGCCGCAAATCCAGCCAGCAGGCGAAGCGGGGATTTCATGGCGTTTCCCCCGCGTCAGCGTGGCAGGGCGCCGATGTCGCGATCCCAGCGCGCAATCAGCCGCCGGCGTTCCGCCGCCTGGCCAAACTTGGCGAAATCATAGTCAATCAGACGAATTTTCGAAAGATCCGGCGCATTGGGCGGCAGCGGTGCGTTGCGGTTGGACGGGGTTTGCAATTGCCCACCCGCATCAAAGCCAAGCTGCTGCGCCGGCGCGGTCAGCGCCCAATCATAAAACCGCCGCGCCTGCGGCAGGTTGCGCGCACCACGAATGATGGACATGGACCCGATCTCATAGCCCGTGCCCTCGCAAGGGGGGGCATAGGCCACAGGGAAGCCGGCATTACGTTCCGTCACCGCATCATGCACGAAGGAAAGCGACACACCGGTTTCGCCGCGCGCTACCGCCTTGATGGGTGCCGTGCCGGAACGCGTATAGGCGTTCACATTGGGATGCAGGCGGCGCAAATAATCAAAGGCCGGGTCCTCTCCCATCAGCTGAACCAGGGTCGCAATCACCACATAGGCCGTGCCCGATGAATTCGGATTGGCCATCTGGATTTCGCCCTTGAAGCGCGCATCCAGCAAATCGGCCCAGCAGGCGGGGGGCGCGATGTTCTTGCGCGCCAGCAATTCCGTATTGATGCCAAAGCCGATGGCGCCCGCGTAAACGCCAATGGCGCGCTGCTGGGATTGGCGCCATTGCGTCAGCGCCCAGGGCTGCAACTGCGCATTATTCGGGCTTTCATAGGCCTGGGTCAGGTTTTCCTCAGCGGCTGCCAGATGCGGGTCCCCCGTGCCACCAAACCAGACATCAGCGCGGGGGTTCTGCGCTTCGGCCCGGATGGCAGCAAGGCTTTCACCCGACCCACGCTGCGTCATATTCACCCGAATGCCCGTATCGCGCTGGAAATTGGTGACAATCGCCTGGCACCATTCATTCTGCACCGAGCAATAGAGATTGAGCGAACCTTGCGCCTGTGCGGCTTGCCCGAAGCCAAGCACCCCCAGCGCCATCGCCGCCAAAGCCAATTTTCTGGTGAACATGGTAAGCTCCCTCTTGTTTTGTGACGCTTTTATGACCGCCTTTTCGCAAGGCCGGGGGGGCTTGGCAATGCATGACGTGAGGGCCCGAAGGCCCTCACGCCATGAAAAATCGCAATTTTGCCCGAAACCTGGCTCAGGCCGCGACCGCGGCTTCGGCCGAACGGCGCATCCGCCGGCGGAGTGAGAAGGCCATCATCGTCGCCCCCGCGAAAAGCGGAATATAGGCGACGCTCGGGTTCACCATCACGGTGCGGGCATTGGCCGTTTTAAGCATGGTCTGGCGCAAGCCGGTCCAGGGGTCGAGAGCCATCATGAAGCCGATCAAGGCCGGCGCCAGCACCAGCAGAATGGCGACAACCGCAGCCTGTTCGGCGAATTTCTCAAGTGGTGGCACATAGCGAGTCGCCACCGCCGCCGCCATGCCGATAAAGGCAATCGCGCTCATCAACGGCAGCTTGCTGAAGATGGAAAGCCCATGCACAGACCCGCTGCGCGGGGCCCCAAAGGTCACGGCCGGCAGCAAATAGGCCACCAAAACCAAGGCTATACCGCCAAAGAGCAGCCCCATTTCAATGCCATCCGGCTTGCCCTTGTGTTGATTCACCATCTCTTTTCTCCCTGTTTCTTCCCTGCCGCGCCTGACGCCTTCTGGGCGCCGCGGACCGGATATGTGTCTGGTATGTGACAGATAAGTAACTCAACACCCAAGGGCAAGTGCCCACGCGCGCATCCGGCTCAGCTGAAAGCCTGAACAGGTCGCGGCTTCGCTGCGCGCCGGTCCCTCGCGCGTGAGGGAACGGCCCTCCGCCTGACCGTTTCAGGCTTGGGCCGACCTGCCTTGGCCAAGGCGAAAAACTGGGGCGATAGAGACCCTGAGCCGCATCCTGGCCGCGCATTTTCGCGCCCTTGGCCACGGGCAGCCCATGATTCGCGGCGCGGGCATCCGCCTATAAAAAGGCTACACACGCGCCTTCAGTGCTGCAGCGCCGCACCGATTCGTCGAACGACCCCGTCCCAATCACCAGGACGCTCTTGCCGGAACAAGCGCATATTTGGGTACCAGGGCGAATCCTCCCGGTCGAGCAGCCAGCGGAAATCCGGCGCAAATGGCAGCATGAGCCAAACGGGCTTCCCAAGCGCCGCAGCCAGATGTGCCACCGAAGTATCCACCGTAATCACCAGATCAAGACCGGCGATCAGCGCCGCCGTATCAGCAAAATCAGCAAGCTCAGCGGTCAGATCACATAGGCCTGAGGCGTGCAACGCTTTCTGGTCCGAAGCGCGCACCTCCTTCTGAAGCGAAACCCAGGCATCACCTGATCGAAGCAGTGGTGAAAGCCGCTCAAGCGCCACAGAACGATTGGCGTCATTGGTGTGGGTCGGGTTACCGCTCCAGACTAGGCCGATACGCCGCCGCCCCGTTGGCAAGCGTGGAAGCCAAAGCGCCGTTTCCTCAATGGGGGCGCTCAGATAGCCATTGGGCCATGCCGGAATATTTCCAAGTGTGGTTCCAAAGGCGAGTGGCAGACTCAGCAGCGGACTATGCAGATCGAAATCCGGTGGCACTTCGTCCCGATCAAGGATTGTGACCGCCGGATGGAAGTTCCCGAAAAGGCGCTTCAAAGGCGCTTGTACCGCAAGAAACACCTTTGCGCCGGCATCGGCGCAAAGCAGGGCATAGCGACTGAAATGAATGGTGTCACCCAAGCCCTGTTCGCAATAGACATAAAGGCGACGATTGCTGATCTGCTCCTTGCCCAACCACAAGGGCTTTTGATAATTTCGGATCGCTACCGTGTTTTGGCGCGCGTTACGACATTCATAGGCACGCCAACCTTCTTCCAATCGTCCAAGCGCCAGCAGGGCAAAGGCCTGATTGTAACTTGCTTCAGAGTCATCAGGCTTCAACTCAAGCGCTCGATCATAAAAGACCAGCGCTTCTTCAAGCCGGTTCAGCGCGGCCAGGATAAAACCGTGATTGACATGGGTGATTGGATCATGGGGCGCGATGTTGCGTGAAAACGCTGACAGACCAAGGGCGCTTTCGGGCTGCCCCAGCAGGATCAGGATCCGGCTGCGCCTGATGTGCCCCTGCAACGACTGAGGGTGTTCCGCGATCAGTCTTTCCGCCACCTCAAGGCTTTCCTGCAGCTCACCACGCGAACGAAGGACATCCACCAGGCACAAAAGCGCCAATTCCATACCCGGCTGGCGCGTCAGGGCCTTTTGAATCAAAGGCTCAGCCTCATTGTATCGCTTCAACAGGCAGAGCGTGGCTGCAGCCGCAGACAAGTAAACGGCTGAATCAGGTTGGAGGCCAAGCGCTGCCTGCTGCGCGGCCAAAGCTTCCTCCAATCGGTTAAGCTCGCTTAATGCACAGCTGCGATTGTAATGAGCTTCGGCGTGATCCACTTCACGACCAATGACAACATCAAAGGTGCTGATGGCGTCAGCGTAACGTCCCATCTGCAAAAGAAGTAAGCCGTAATTGAACCTGGTACCCGTTTCGTTTGGGCTAAGGGTCAAGCTACGCTCATAACTTAAAGCGGCCTCCTCGTTGCGGCCCAGCCTCATCAAGCCAAGCCCCAAATTGGCGTGAACATCAGGGTTTTTGGGCGCAACCGCGGCCGCTCGCTTCAGACGCGTTACACTTTGATCGAAACGGCCTGACCGCAAGGCGATCAAGCCCGAAAAATGAAGTGCTTCGGGGTGAAGCGGCTGCTGCCTGAGGATCCCAACACAAATCGCCTCGGCGCCAGCAATATCTCCCTTCTTGAGTAATGTAAGCGCTTCAAGCAGTCTCGCCGTGGTGTCTTTGGGCGGCTTTTTCATGTCTGAAAGCCTCACGGGCTTGAGGTGATGGGGCGTTAATGCTGGACGACCGGAATCGGCTGGCTGGGCAGCGCAGCGTCAGTTCAGAAAATCATTTTTGAGCCATCGCCGCAAATTTCTCATGCGGGGTTGGAGAAAACCAAGCCCCTCACGTCACGACACTCACCAGCAGATAAAATCCCCAAAGCGTCAGGGCAAAGGCGCCTATCCTATCCGCATGCCAGCGGAGCCTATTCGCGAAGGCCGTACGCATGGCCGCCTGCATCGGCAGCGCATCCGGGGAATGGCGTTCCGCCACCATCAGCCAGATCTCGCTATGGCGCATATCCTGGCTTGGCACATAGACGAGTTTCAGCAGCACAATCAGCCAAAGCAGGGTCACCAGCATGGCGCCGGAACGCAGCGCCAAGGCAAGCTGGAAGGAAAGCGAGAGCACGACAAGCACGATGGCCAGGCTCGCAAAGCCGACCGCGCGCCGGATGACCAGATCCGCCATTGCCTCAAGCCGTTCCAAGCCATGGCCCTCATGCGCGGTGCCCCCGGTGGATCCAGGTGCGATGCGCATGAGCCTAGCCCTATGCGCCGGCGGGTGAAAGCAGTCTTTTCCGGGAAGGCCGCCTCAGCCCAAACCAAGCAGTACCAGCAAAAGTGCAGTGCCGAACCAGACCATCATCGCCCTATCAAGGCTAAGGCCCAGCCGCTCAGAAATCGCCGCTGGCACGGCAGAGAGCAACAGCGTCGCGGTCGAAACAATCAGGGAAGCGCCGTAAAACACAACCTCCTTGGTCGGCGGCAGGAGCTCTGGCAGCCAGACGGGGTATAGATGCCAGACAATCGGCAGCGTCGGGCTGATCATGCCATTCAGCAGGCAGGTCGCAACCGTCGCCACGAAAAGGTTTTGCGGGGTCATCATGGCGGCTACCCTGCCCCTGGTGGGCTGATGCGCGGCGCATAGCCGAACCCCACCATCAGAATGCCAAAGATCATCCGCACCGCGAAAAGCCAAAAGGCCGCAACCAAGGGCAGGAAAGGCGGCGAGACATAGGAAGGCACCAAGCGTTCGGCAGTCCAGACCGCCCAGCCGGTCAGCATCTGAAAGCCACGCCAGATGTAATTGCTATTTGTCGGCGTCATGAAGAATTGCATCATGAAGCGGCCGATGCAGCCCCACCCGGTGAGCGCCAGGAAATAGGTCACCACCCAAAAGGGCAGATAGCCAAGGATGAAATTGCTTTCCATGACCCTCTATAGCGCGATCCGTTTTGACGTATCACGGCATACCATTCTCGAGCGACTGATTCACCGCTACGGCCTCCAGCCTTCGCGGATCAGGCGCTAAATGTTAGGGCGGCTGCGTTACCGCAACCGCCCCAATCCTTTCTCCGCCGAGGCGGAGTTTTGTTACTCCACCGCCTCGCGCTTGTCAGCGAGACGCACGCCACCCTTCGGGATGCGGATATCGTCAATGAAATCCTGCATCGCCTGGCTCGGCGCCGTGGTGAACTTGGACACCAGCCAGATGGTGAAGAAGGACACCGGCACGCCGATGATCCCGCCGGAGATGTTGTTGATCCCCCAGAGGCGACCCACCACGCGGTTACGCAGCACCACGGTATCCGTTGGGATGCCGATGATGCTTCCGAACCAGGCTAAAGCCCCATCCTTCACCGCCGCGGTATTGGCCAGGATCGCCGCCGCTTCCGCCCGCAGTTCAGGAGAGGTGAAGTTCTGGTTGATGGACCCAACCTGCCGCGCCGCGGCAATGATTGCATCCTTCGATCCGAAGAGCTGGACGAAATCCAGCCCGAACCATTCCGAATGAATCAGGTAGCCAAAGGTAAGAACATACCCGACAGCCATGCCGACACAGGCGGCGGTATTGGTGGTTTTCTTATACCAAACCCCCATCACCAGTGCCGCAAATAGGCCGGCGGCGGCGATCGAGAAGGCCCAGGCCACAAGGAACAGAATATCCGCCCCCGCATTGCCCGCCGTCCAGGCCGCAGCCACCGCCACGATAAGCAGTAGCACGCGTGAGATGACCAACCGGCGCGCAGTCGGCGCGTTGCGGTCAATCATCTTGTAGTACACGTCATGCGACAGCGCATTTGCAAGCGCGAGCAACAGGCCATCGGCGGTTGACAGCGCCGCTGCCAGGCCACCCGCAGCCACCAGACCCGCGATCACATAAGGCAGGCCGGCAATTTCCGGCGTGGCAAGCACCACCACGTCAGGATGAATGCGGAATTCATTCCATTGCAGGATGCCGTCTCGGTTGACGTCAACAATGTTGATCCACGGCACCCCATAGGGCGACATAATCTGCCAGTTCTTCACCCAATCCGGCAGGCTCGCGATCGGCTGGCCAATCAGGTTCTGGTAGATTTCCACCTTGGCGAAGGCGGCATAGGCCGGCGCCGTGAAGTACAGGAGGAAGATGAAGAACAGCGACCAGGCCACGGATTGACGCGCTTCCTTCACCGAAGGCGTCGTGAAGTAGCGCATCAGGATATGCGGCAGCGCCGCTGTGCCGACCATAAGGCAGAAGACCAGGGCGAAGAAATTCACCGCCGCCTGGATGGAGAACTGCCCATTCGCCCCGATGAAAGGCGCGGTATGCCAGCCGGTCACACCGGGCGGCGGGGTCATGCCCGCAGCACGGAAGCCGTTTTCCAGCCCTTCGATCCGCTCCAACGCGAAGCCGTACATGATCTGGGGCAGCGGCACGCCGGTGATCTTGGCCGACATCAGGAAGGCCGGGATCAGATAGGCGATGATCAGCACGATATACTGCGCCACCTGCGTCCAGGTAACGGCGCGCATGCCACCCAACATGGAGCAGACCAGAATGCCCGCAAGGCCGACGAAGACCGCGACGGTGAAGGACACATCCAGGAAGCGCTGGGTGATGATGCCGACACCGACGATCTGCGCCACGACATAAACGAAGGACGCGGTGATCAGGACAATGACGCCAATCAGGCGGGCCGCATTGCCTCCGAAGCGCGCGCCCAGGAAGTCCGGCACCGTGTATTGGCCGAATTTGCGGAGATACGGCGCCAGCAGAATGGCCACCAGCATGTAACCGCCGGTCCAGCCCAGGATGAAGGCCAGCCCGCCATAGCCAAGCGCGTAAAGGCTGCCCGCCATGCCGATAAAGCTTGCGGCCGACATCCAGTCAGAACCGGTTGCCATGCCGTTGTAAAGGGCAGGCACGCGCCGCCCGGCGACGTAATATTCAGCGACCGCCTGGGTACGGCTGATGATGCCGATATAGGCATAGACGCCGATGGTGAGGCCAACGAACAGGTAGCCGAGGATGCGATCCGGCACGCCCATTTGTTCGAGAATGGCGATGATGACGACGAAGGCCGCGAAACCGCCCGTATAGCCGGCGTAGATCTTGCCGAGCGAGGCGATAAAGGGATCCTTTTCCTTGGAGGCACCGCTCATGGGATCAATCCTCCTGGACGCCGTGTTCTTCGTCGATTTCATTCTGGCGCTTGCCGAACCAGAAGAGAGCGACGACGAAGATGATCAGGCTACCCTGCGCGGCCATGTAAAAGCCCAAGGGGAAGCCAAGAATATGGATCGGGTTGATCGCGGTGGCGAAGAAATGCACAAAAAAGCTCGCGAAAAACCAGATGCCAAGCACCGTCCACATCAGGCCGGATGTCTTGGCCCAATAGGCCTTTGCGGTGGCCGGATCCACCGCGGGGGCTTCCGTATTTGACGGCGCGCCCCCAGATTCAACCAATGGCATTAACGTGCCTCCTCCGATGATCGCCCCTGTGGAGCGACCTGTTGACCTGCCCTGGCCACGACTCCACGTGGCCTGATTCGGGCATTTGACAGCCCGATTCACAGGCGGCGATAACATGCTGTTAATCTAGTCGCAACAAGCTTTTTTTAAGGAATCCAGCCCCCGATGCGCTTTCTCCGCCGCCTGCTGGGCAGCCCGCCATCAAAGGAGCCCCGGGATTTTGGGGATTTTCTGCACCGCCAGGGCGCCTTTGTGGCGCAGAAGACCGTGCTTGATTATTGCCGGGTCAAGGTGGGGCGGAGTGAGAAGGCTTACTTTGACAATCCGGACTTCCAGGCCGCCCTGAAGCATTGCCGCTGGCAGGTTTTCCTCGCCGCGCAAAGCGATGTCGTGGCCCTGGCCGAGGCTTGGCTCCGCCCCTTCTGCCCAGGGCGGGAGGCGCTTTTGCTCGAGCAATTGGTGGCCCTTCATGCCGATTTCATGACGGAAGAAGCCCCGCCCCCCGAGGAGCAGGAGGCCTTCGCCGCCAGCCTGAACGCCCTGCCAGGCCATTTGGCCGGGCTGCAATTGGCCGCGCCGCATGACGCCAGAACCCTGCCTTTGCTGGCCGAGCCGCCACTTTTCGCGACCCTGCCGATCCACCCGGACCAGCGCAAGGGCGAAGCCCCGTCTATCCGCGGGGCGCTGCGGTTTCACATGGTCTCCTGCCAGCAGGAGATGGAGCGCGCCTTCGACCCGGCGGGGCTTTCGGCGCGGCTTATCGCGGGAAGCGATACCGCGACCTGACCCAGTCACAGCATGGGCGGTTTGGCGGGCGCCATGATTGGCGGCCTTGCCACGGCACGCCCGCGCATTGGGAAAATTGACTTATCCTTAAGCCGGAATTTCGTGACCAAATTTTCATCTTTTTTCTGAATTTTATGTAATTAACAGGAAATTTTCAGTAAAAATTATCGTTATGCTTAATTTTTTGTTGCGAAACGCCCCGTTCCCCCGCATCACTTCACCGCTTACCTCGTGGCATGGCGCCGGCCCCTTCGCGCGCATCGGCCGCCAAAACCGCGAAGGGAGGCGCGTTCTGCCAACCGGCGACCCAGGCCAGGCCTGCGGCACGCCGATAACGAAAGATGAAAAGGAAGGCGTCGGTAATGAGTGCATCAACAGCGGGCAGCGCGGCTGAGCCGCGGCCAATGACCCGTGAGGAAAGGAAGGTCATTGTCGCCTCCTCCCTCGGGACCGTTTTCGAATGGTATGATTTCTATCTTTACGGGTCGCTCGCGGCCGTCATTGGCGCGAATTTCTTCAGCCAATACCCTGAGACCACCCGCAATATTTTCGCGCTGATCGCCTTTGCCGCCGGCTTCCTGGTGCGCCCCTTCGGCGCGCTGGTGTTTGGCCGCCTGGGCGATCTGGTCGGGCGCAAATACACCTTCCTGATCACCATCCTGATCATGGGCGCTTCCACCTTCGTGGTCGGCATCCTGCCCACATCCGATCAGATCGGCATTGTTGCACCCGTTGTCCTCATTATTCTGCGCCTGCTGCAAGGCTTGGCTTTGGGTGGCGAATATGGTGGGGCGGCGACCTATGTGGCCGAACACGCGCCGCATGGCCGGCGTGGCTTTTACACCAGCTTCATTCAGATCACGGCGACGGCGGGTCTGTTCCTTTCGCTGCTGGTGATCCTGTTCACGCAGCTTGCGGTCGGGCCGGATGCCTTCAAGGCCTGGGGCTGGCGCGTGCCATTCCTGCTTTCCATCGTGCTGCTTGGCATTTCCGTCTGGATCCGCTTGCAGATGGAAGAAAGCCCGGCCTTCCAAAAGATGAAGGCGGAGGGCAAGCATTCCAAGGCGCCGATTTCGGAGGCCTTCTTCCAGTGGAAGAATGCCAAGGTGGCGCTGTTTGCGCTGCTCGGCCTGGTCGCTGGTCAGGCGGTGGTTTGGTATACGGGCCAGTTCTACGCGCTGTTCTTCCTGGGCCAGGTGCTCAAGGTTGATAGCTTCACCACCAATATGCTGATTGCCTGGTCGCTGGTGCTGGGC
>JADCEV010000129.1 GCA_020249865.1 Roseomonas sp.
CAGCCTTCTTCGCAGCCGGCTTCTTCGCAGCAGCCTTCTTCGCAGCCGGCTTCTTCTTGGCGGCAACCTTCTTCGCGGCGGGCTTCTTCGCAGCAGCCTTCTTCGCGGCAGGCTTCTTGGCAGCAGCCTTCTTCGCAGCCGGCTTCTTGGCAGCAGCCTTCTTCGCAGCCGGCTTCTTCGCAGCAGCCTTCTTCGCAGCCGGCTTCTTCTTTGCAGCGGCTTTCTTCGCAGCTGGCTTCTTGGCAGCGGCCTTCTTCGCAGCCGGCTTCTTCGCAGCAGGCTTGCGCTTGGCCGGCGCCTTCTTCTTCGCCGCGGCCATGGCCATCGCCTGGGCGCGCGGGGTTTCTTCGGTTTCGGTAGTCTCGATGATATCAGTCATCAGAGGATGAATCTCCATGTGTTCCTGTTGAAGGCGTTCATGGGAAGGTCGCGCTTGGCGCGACAAAATCCCAATTCCAACCCGGGGTACAGCAGGTGGGGTCGGTGATGGCGGCGACGCGCGGATCCCGATGCGCGGACCGACAGGACTGAAAGTCTCCGCGAAGCGCAGCCGCCAAAAGCTTCACGGCGCGCGGCATTCCAGCGCGGCGTGTTCCCCCTGGCCTCTCTCCCGCCCCTTGCACACGCCGTGATGGCGGCTTGGGGTGGTGTGGGACCTTGATCGCGTGAAGCGAAGGGCCCCTTGAGTCTGCGGTCCATGGACCGTCCTTCCCTGCTGCGGCAATTCCGCCTTGCCGATTGCAGCGCCTTCCCGCTTCACCGCGCCCTGCTTCAGGTAACGCACCTGATCTGAGGAACAATTTATCGCAGCGTTAAGGCAGTGCGAATCGCGCAAAAGAATCACGCGCAACGCACGCTATCTTCATCACCATGAGTCGTGTCAACAAAATCCGTCACATTTCGCAAAAAAAAATGCGCGCATCGCATCACGATGCGCGCAGTGTGACATGCATGCCGCGGTTTCATGCCTGGCAGCGCGGCTTCACCATCTCTAAAAAAATGATGAAGACATCTGCAAACTATCGTGCTGACAGCGGCGGCACCGGGCGCTGATCGGGACCCGTGTACCACGAAAGCGGGCGAATGAGGCGATTATCCGCACCCTGTTCGATCACATGCGCCGACCAGCCCGCGATGCGGGACGCGACGAAGATCGGCGTGAAAAGCGGGATCTCAAAACCCATCAGGTAATAGGCAGGGCCTGCCGGGAAATCGAGATTTGGGTGGATGTTCTTCTTCTCCAGCATCTCGGCCGCCAGGATGCGGCTGATCTCCATCCAGGTCTTATCACCCACAACTTCGGCCATTTTCTCGGCATATTTGCGCATGGTGGGCACGCGGCTATCGCCGGTCTTGTAGACGCGATGGCCAAAGCCCATGACCAGCGCCTTGTGGTCGAAGCGGCTTTGGATCCACTCCTTGGCCAGCTTCGGGTCGCCGATTTCCTTCAGCGTATGCATCACCGCCTCATTGGCGCCGCCATGCAGCGGCCCTTTGAGCGAGGCAATACCCGCCGTGATCGCGCCATGCATATCAGCGCCGGAGGAGGTGACCAGCCGCGCCGTATAGGTGGAGGCGTTGAAGGTATGTTCCGCATACAGGATCATGGAAACATCAAAAGCCTTCAGCACTTCAGGCTGCGGCACCTTGCCCAGGATCAGGTTGAAGACATTCTCGGCAAAGCTATGCGCGAGGTTCGGCGCCACGACCGGCAGGCCGCGGGAAGCACGATAGGCCGCTGCAATCGCCGTTGGGATCTTGGCGAAAAGCCGCTTCGCCTTGCGATACTGCGCGGGTAGGGAGACATCGCCCGCTTCAGGGTCTTCCATGCCCATGAAGGATACGGCGGTGCGGATGGCATCCATCGGGTGCGCATCCTTGGGCATTTCGCGGATCACGCGATGCAGCGCGGGGCTGATTTCACGCTCGGCAGCAGTTTCCGCCTTGAAGGCGGCAAGCTGTTTGGCATTGGGCAATTCGCCTTCCCAAAGCAGATAGGCCACTTCCTCAAAGCTGCAATTCTCGGCCAAATCCTGCACCGCATAGCCGCGATAGGTCAGGCTATTCGTCTCTGGCATCACCTTCGATACAGCCGAGACATCGGCATAAACGCCGACCAGGCCCTTATAGATTTCGGGTTTCGTGGTTTCGTTCATCGGGTTTCTTCCCTTGCTATCCTGGCTGCGGGCCGGCGCGCCTGGCGCCGACCCTGCCTTCCTCACGCAGACTTCAGAAGATACCGGGCTTGCTGTCCAGCAGGCCACCGGCCGGCAGCGCCACATTCAGCGCGCTGAGCTCACCCGCCTTCAGCTTCGCCAGATCCTGCACCGCTTCCAGGAAGCGGTTGGACTCGCGGGCGGAGATGATGCCATCCGTGATGGTCTGGAATTTGCGGATGTAATCCGCCCGGCCAAAGGGCTTGGCGCCATTCGGATGGGCATTGGCGACACCAAGCTCATCCACCAGCTTAGACCCATCCTTGAACAGGATTTCAACGCGCCCGCCGAAGGAAAGCTCATTCGGGTCGCGGGAATGGTATTTGCGGGTCCATTCCGCATCTTCCCGCGTTTCGATCTTGTGCCAAAGCCGCACG
>JADCEV010000013.1 GCA_020249865.1 Roseomonas sp.
CCGATCATTCCATCCTGGGGGAATATCATGGCCGAAGGTCGCGCGCTCTGGCAGGTGAAGCCTTATATCGTGTTCTTCCCGGCCATCTTCCTTTCCATTACCGTGCTCGCGGTCAATCTGCTCGGCGATGGGCTGCGTGATGCGCTTGACCCGCGCATGGCGAAAAGGCTCTGACCCATGGCGATTCTCGAAATTGACAATCTGCAAACCCATTTCCGCACGCCCGATGGCATCAATCGTGCGGTGGATGGTGTTTCCTTCCATGTCGAAGCGGGGGAAACGCGCGCGGTGGTGGGCGAAAGCGGGTGCGGCAAATCCGTCACCGCCATGTCCATTCTGCGCCTGATCCCGGAACCCCCCGGCAAGCTCGCCGGCGCCATCCGCTTCAATGGCAAGAATTTGCTGGAACTCTCGGAAGCCGAAATGCGCGACATTCGCGGCAATGAGATCAGCATGATCTTCCAGGAACCCATGACCTCCCTGAACCCCGTGCTCACGGTGGGCCGCCAGATTGGGGAGACGTTGCGCCTCCACCAAGGCATGTCGGCGCAGCAGGCGGAAGATCGCGCGGTGGAAATGCTGAAGCTGGTCGGCATTCCGGAAGCCGAACGGCGCGTGAAGGAATATCCGCATCAGCTTTCAGGCGGTATGCGCCAGCGCGTGATGATCGCGATTGCACTTGCCTGCAACCCGAAGCTGCTGATCGCCGATGAACCGACCACGGCGCTGGACGTGACCATTCAGGCGCAGATCCTCGATCTGATGCGCGACCTCAAGCATCGCGTGGGTGCTGCCATTGTGCTGATCACCCATGATCTTGGCGTGGTCGCGGAAGTTGCCGAACGCGTGGTGGTCATGTATGCCGGGCGCAAGGTGGAAGAAGCGAAGGTCAGGCCTTTGTTCCGCAACCCGCGCCACCCCTATACCCAGGGCCTGCTTGGGTCCGTGCCGAAGCTCGGTTCCTCACTGGATGGGACGGAAACGCGCTTGCAGGAAATCCCCGGCCTGGTGCCAAGCCTCAAGAAGAAGCTTGAAGGCTGTGTTTTCGCCAGCCGTTGCAACTATGCCACCGATCTTTGTCGCAGCGTCGCCCCGGGCCTCGAAGAAAAGGCGCCTGGCCATATCGTCGCCTGTCATTACGCCGTGAAGGAGGCCGCCGCGGCATGAGCACGCCTCTGCTCGAGGTCAATGACCTCAAGAAACACTTCCCCGTCCGCGCCGGCTTCCTGGGCGGCGTCACCGGCTATGTCTATGCGGTGGATGGCATTTCCTTTTCCATCGCCAAGGGGGAAACCCTGTCGCTGGTGGGTGAATCCGGCTGCGGTAAATCCACCGTCGGCAAGGCCATTCTGCGGCTGTTCGATATTACCGGCGGGCAAGTAACCCTGGATGGTACGCGCATTGACGATATGCCGGCCGCGACACTCCGCCCGCTGCGCCGGCGCATGCAGGTGGTATTTCAGGACCCCTATTCCTCGCTCAATCCGCGCATGCGGGTACGCGACATTCTGGCCGAGCCGATCCGCAATTTTGGCCTGGCCAAGGATGCCGCTGATCTGGAAAAACGCGTGGGCGACCTGATGGACCGCGTGCGCCTGCCGCGTGATGCCGTGGGGCGCTGGCCGCATGAATTCTCGGGCGGGCAGCGTCAGCGCATCGGCATCGCCCGCGCCCTCGCCGCCGAACCCGATCTGATCATTTGCGATGAGGCAGTCTCGGCGCTTGACGTGTCCGTGAAGGCGCAGATCGTGAACCTGCTGCAGGATTTGCAGAAGGAACTGGGCCTTGCGCTGCTGTTCATCAGCCATGATCTGGCGATTGTGGAGCATATGACGCATCGCGTGGCGGTCATGTACCTTGGCAAGATCGTGGAAGTGGCCCCGAAGCGTGAGTTGTTTGCCGCGCCCAAGCACCCCTACACGGAAGCGCTGCTTTCCGCCGTACCGGTGCCCGAACCGGGGGCGCAGCGGGAACGCATCATCCTGAAGGGCGATGTGCCAAGCCCGATCAACCCGCCCAAGGGCTGCCGCTTCCATACGCGCTGCCCCTATGCCTTTGACCGCTGCCGAGTGGATGAACCCGCGCTGCGCCAGACGGAGCCCGGGCATTGGTCCGCCTGCCATTTGCATGACCGTCCGGCGGCCGAAAACCCACTGGCCGGGGCCAAGGGTGCTGCGCTGATCGCCAAGCACTAAACCGGAAAGCGCCCCCTTGCCGCAGGGCGCCTTCTTCGGGCATGATTTTACTCGGAAAAGCTTGACGAAGCCCCATCGCTTGGGTGAGGCTTTGGGTCGACACATCCCTGGCCCATGGTCAGGTAGAAACAAAGATTGGGAGACGCGCTATGCCGCAGGTGACACTTACCGTGAATGGTCAAACCCATACGGCCGAGGTTGAAGGCCGTACGCTTCTGGTTGAATTGCTGCGTGAGAAGCTGCGCATGACCGGCACGCATGTCGGCTGTGATACCAGCCAATGCGGCGCCTGCGTGGTGCATGTGAATGGCGAAAGCGTGAAATCCTGCACGACGCTCGCGGTGATGTGCAATGGCGCTAATGTCACCACCATTGAAGGCCTGGCTGCTGCCGATGGCACGCTCCATGTGATGCAGGAAGCCTTCCGCGAATACCATGCCCTGCAATGCGGCTTCTGCACGCCGGGCATGGTGATGAGCGCGATTGACCTTGTGAACAAGCACCCGAATGGCATCACGGAACAGCAAATCCGCGAAGGGCTGGAAGGCAATCTGTGTCGCTGCACGGGCTATCATAATATCGTCAAGGCCATCGCGGCTGCGGCGGAAGTGATGCAGGGCAAGCGCCGCGAAATGGCGCGCGCCGCTGACTAAACGGGCAGGGGTATAAGCCCCGCCTTTTGCGGCCACCGAGGCCCGCATCAAAACAATGAGCCTGATGGGAGGCGTAAAAAATGAACGTGGTGACACCGTTTGAAGGCATCGGCGCCAGCGTCCGCCGCAAGGAAGATTTCCGCTTCATCCAGGGCCGTGGTGCCTATACGGATGATGCGGATAAGCCCGGGCAGCTGCATGCCTGGATCCTGCGCAGCCCGCATGCCCATGCGCGCATCAAATCCGTTGATATCTCGGCCGCGGCTTCCATGCCGGGCGTTGTGGAAATCTACACCGGCGCGGATATGGCGAAGGATGGCGTGGGTGGCCTCCCTTGCGGCTGGCAGATCCACAACAAGGATGGTTCGCCCATGGCCGAACCGCCGCACCCGGTTTTGGCACAGGACAAGGTGCGCCATGTGGGTGACCCGGTGGCGGTTGCCATTGCCGCCACGCGCCAACAGGCGCGCGATGCCGCCGAAGCGATCTCCGTTGATTATGAAGTGCTGTCCGCCGCCGCCACCATGGAAGCGGCGCTGAAGCCCGGTGCCGCTACCATTCATGACGGTGTGGCAGGCAACCTATGTTATGATTGGCATATCGGCGACAAGGCCGTGGTGGATGCGGCCTTTGCCAATGCCGCGCATGTGGTGAAATTCGATCTGGTGAATAACCGCCTGATCCCGAATGCCATGGAACCGCGTTCTGCGGTGGGCGAGTTTGATCGTACGACGGGCGATTACACCCTCACCACCACCAGCCAGAACCCGCATGTCATTCGCCTGCTGATGGGCGCCCATGTGCTCCATTTGCCGGAATCGAAGCTGCGCGTGATCGCCCCCGATGTGGGCGGCGGCTTTGGCAGCAAGATCTACCATTACGCGGAAGAAGCCATTGTCACCTGGTCCGCCGGCAAGCTCGGCCGCCCAGTGCGCTGGACGGCGGATCGTACCGAAAGCTTCATGTCCGATGCCCATGGGCGCGACCATGTGAGCCACGCCGAATTGGCGCTGGATGGCAATGGCAAGATCCTCGGGCTGCGGGTTTCCACCCTTGCGAATATGGGCGCCTATCTGTCCACCTTCGCGCCCTGCGTGCCGACCTATTTGTACGCCACGCTGCTTGCGGGTGTGTACACGACGCCGGTGATTTATTGTGAAGTGAAGGCGGTCTTCACCAATACCGTGCCGGTGGATGCCTATCGCGGCGCCGGCCGGCCGGAAGCGACCTTCCTGCTGGAACGCCTGATGGATGTGGCCTCGAAGCAAACCGGCATTGACCGGGTGGAACTCCGTCGGCGGAATTTCATCCAGCCCGATCAATTCCCCTATCAGACGCCGGTCGCGCTGCAATATGACAGCGGCAATTACCACGCGACCCTGGATCAGGCGATGGCGGCAGCCGATTGGGCCGGCTTCCCGGCGCGGCGTGCGGAAGCGGCCAAGCGCGGCAAGCTGCGCGGCATTGGTTGTTCCACCTATCTGGAAGCCTGCGGCATCGCGCCTTCTGCCGTTGTCGGCAGCCTTGGTGCGCGCGCTGGTCTTTATGAGGTCGGCACCATCCGTGTGCATCCAACCGGCAGCGTGACCGTCCTGACCGGCGCGCATAGCCATGGCCAGGGGCATGAGACCACCTTCGCGCAGCTGGTCGCTGACAAGCTCGGCGTGCCAGTGGCACAGGTTGATATCGTGCATGGCGATACCGCCAAGGTGCCCTTTGGGATGGGCACTTACGGGTCGCGCAGCCTTGCCGTTGGTGGCAGCGCCATGATGAAGGCGATGGACAAGATCATCGCCAAGGGCAAGCGCATCGCGGCGCATCTGATGGAAGCCTCGGTGGATGATATCGAATTCGAACGCGGCACCTTCCGCGTGGCGGGCACGGACAAGACCAAGGCGCTGGTGGATATCAGCGTCGCGGCCTATGTGCCGCACAACTACCCGATTGAGGAATTGGAGCCGGGCCTGGAAGAAACCGCCTTCTATGACCCGAAGAACTTCACCTATCCGGGTGGTTGCCATATCGCGGAGGTGGAGATTGATCCTGAAACCGGCCGCACATCGGTGATTAATTTCACCGCCGTGGATGATGTGGGCCGCGTGATCAACCCGATGATCGTGGAAGGCCAGGTTCAGGGCGGTGTCGCGCAGGGGATCGGGCAGGCCTTGCTTGAAACCTGCGTCTATGACGCGGATGGCCAGCTGCTATCCGGTTCCATGATGGATTACACCATGCCAAGGGCGGATGATCTGCCGCCCGTTTCGGTTGCGACTCATACCACGCTTTGCACCCATAACCCGCTTGGGGTGAAGGGCTGCGGCGAAGTGGGCGCGATTGGCTCACCGCCCGCCGTGATCAATGCCGTGGTGGATGCGCTATCCGATTATGGCGTGACGCATGTTGAAATGCCGGCAACCCCGGCAAAACTCTGGCAGATCATCAATAGCGGCCGCCGCGCGGCGGCAGAATAAGGGACCATAGCCATGTATGATTTCGCCTATCACAAGCCCACCAACCTTGCCGATGCCGCGAAGCTTTTGGCTGATCCGGATGCCAAGGCGGTCTCTGGCGGGCATACGCTGATCCCGGCGCTGAAGCACCGGCTGAACAAGCCCTCAGCACTCGTGGATCTTTCCGGTATTGCCGAGATGAAGGGCATTCGCCGCGAAGGCAATGCCATCATCATCGGCGCGCTGACACGGCATGTGGAAGTCGCCAATAGCGCGGAAGTGAAGGCCGCCATTCCGGCGCTCGCCTATCTTGCCTCGCATATCGGTGATGTGCAGGTGCGCAATCGCGGCACGATTGGCGGTTCGGTTTCCAATAACGACCCGGCGGCGGATTACCCCGCAGCCGTGCTTGGCCTTGGCGCCACCATCCACACCAATAAGCGCAAGATCGCGGCGGATGATTTCTTTCAGGGCATGTTCACCACGGCGCTCGGCGCGGATGAGATTCTGGTGGCGGTGGAATTTCCGATCCCTGAGAAGGCCGGCTACGCCAAGATGAAAAACCCGGCCAGCCGTTATGTGATGGCGGGGGTTTTCGTCTCCAAGGGCGCCGGCGGAGTGCGGGTTGCGGTGAATGGCGCCGGGCCTTGCGTGTTCCGTCAGGCGGATATGGAAAAGGCGCTGGCGGGCAATTTCTCGGCCAATGCCATTGCCGGCATTGCGCAATCGGCTGATGGGCTGAATAGCGATATCCATGGCAGCGCCGAATATCGCGCCCATCTGGTGGGCGTGATGGCCAAGCGTGCGATGGCGGCCGCTGGCTGAAGCCCCTTTCGGCTTTCGCAACACAAGAAATGGCGGCCTTAGGGTCGCCATTTTCGTTTCCGGCAATCGCCCGCTGGCACCGCGGGCGCTTCTGCGCCATGATCCCCGCATAGGGTGCGGGAGGGCCGCCATGGAAATCAACAATCCCGAGATCATCGCCGAAGTTCGTGCGGTGTTTGACCGATACGAAGCCGCCATCGCCGCCAATGATGCGGCGGTGCTTGATAGCTCCTTTTGGGATGATCCGCGCGTGGTGCGTTACGGCATTACGGAACTGCTTTATGGCATCGAAGCCATTCGCGCCTTTCGCGCCAGCGTGAAATCCTATGCGCCGCGTGCGCAGAAGAAGATCACCATCACGACCTTCGGGCGCGACTTCGCGACCACCAATCTGGAATTTCAGCGCCTGGATAGCGGGTTGATCGGGCGCGAGACCAAGATCATGGCGCGCATCCCAGGCCAGGGCTGGCGCGTTGTCTCCGCCCATGTCTCACTCATGGCGCAAACCGATCCAGGCCGTGTCGCGAAAGGCTGATGCCATGAGCAAAACCGTCGAATGCTTCTACACGCTCTCCTCCCCCTGGATGTATCTGGGGGGCAAGCAATTATCCGAAATCATCAAGCGCCACGGCGCCAATCTGGTCTTGCGACCCTATGATTTTCGGCTGGTGGTGCCGCATGCCGGCGGCATACCACTCCGCACCCGCCCGGAACCGCGCCAGGATTACCATGCGCTGGAACTGGACCGTTGGGCGCTGCATCTTGGCATCCCGATCAAGCTGAAGCCTAAGCACTACCCGCCATCGGACCAGCGCCCGGCCGGCCATATGGTCATGGCGGCGGCAGCGCGCGGCATGGATGCCATGCGGCTTTCCCATGCGCTGCTGACCGCGCTTTGGCTGGAGGACCGCGACATTGCCGACCCGCATGTTCGTGTCGCCATCGCCGAAGAACAGGGCATGCCGGGCGAAAGCCTGCACCGGGAAGAAGAAAGTGCGAGCATCCAGGCGGAGTTTGACCGCAACAACCGCGACGCCATCGCCCGCGGCGTTTTCGGCGCGCCCACCTATATTTGCGATGACCTGTTCCTTTGGGGCCAGGACCGGCTGTTCTTCCTGGACAAGTATCTGAGCGGCCAGTCAGTCCAATCCGGCCCGGTCAAGACCATCGCCAAGACAAGGGCGCGCTGAGCATGACGCGCCATGTCGTGGTGATTGGCGCCGGCGCGGTTGGCGCGGCCTCGGCGCTTGCGGCGCTGAAGGAAGGCTACCGCGTCACCATCCTCGATCCCGGAGAGCCGGGCGGGGAGCAGGCGGCATCCTATGGCAATGGCTGCTGGCTCAGCCCCATGTCGGTGATCCCGCCAGCGGTGCCGGGCATTTGGAAGAAGCTGCCGAAATTCCTCTCGGACCCGCTGGGGCCTCTCGCCATCCGCTGGAGCTATTTGCCGAAGGTCGCGCCCTGGCTGATCCGCTATCTGGCGTCAGGTTGGCGCTGGGAGGATGTGGCGAAGACCGCGGGGGCGCTCCGCCCGCTGGTGCAGGATGCGCCCCGGCTGCACAAGGCTTTGGCGGACCAGGCCGGGGTTGGCCATCTCATTGAAAGGCGGGGGCTGATGTACATCTACCCCTCACGCGCCGATTTTGAGGCTGAACGGAAGGCCTGGGACATCCGCCACCAGGTCGGCGTGCGCTGGATTGAACTTGACGCGGATGAGCTTCGCCAGCGCGAACCGGAACTCGACCGCCGCTATGGTTTCGGGATTTTCGTGGATGAGGGCGGGCATTGCACCGACCCCGGCGCCTATGTCGCGGCCCTGATTGCCCTTGCCCAAGCCGAGGGTGCCAAGCTGCACCGGGACCGCGCCACCGGTTTCCGCATCGAAGCCGGTCGGCTGCGTGCCGTGACGACAGGGCAGGGGGAGGTGGCCTGCGACGCCGCCGTGATCGCTGCCGGGGTGCATTCCAAGCCGCTGGCCCGCGCTGCCGGGGATGATGTGCCGCTCGAGAGCGAACGCGGCTATCACGCCGAAATCAGCGCGCCCGAAGTCTCGCCGCGCCATGGGTTGATGCCGTCAGACGGCAAAATGTCCATCATGCGCACCGCGCGCGGCTTGCGTTGCGCGGGTCAGGTGGAGATTGCCGGGATTGAGGCCGCGCCCAATTGGCAGCGCGCGGAAATCCTCAAGAATCATCTGCTTGGCTGCTTTCCGGGCCTGCCGCGCGATCTGCCGGCGGAGCGGGTGAAGTTTTGGCTCGGCCATCGGCCTTCCATGCCGGATGGCATGCCCTGCCTTGGCCCATCCCGCGCCAGCCCGGATATCATCCATGCCTTTGGCCATGGCCATACCGGGCTTGTCGCCGCCGCCCGAACGGGGGAGGTGGTGGCGGCCCTGCTGGCCAGCCGCGCCCCGCCAATTCCCATCGGTGCCTTCGACTCGCGACGATTCAAGGCGTTTTTTTAGCTTTTCATCCGCCTCACTTAAGATTTTTCTCGCTTTTCGGGAAATGCGGTGTCATGCTGCCAAATACCAGCGTTGCATCCCGCGCGTTGCGGTCATTTATGTGTGGATAGTCAAACAGTGTTTCCTGAAAACGAGCACCAGGATAGCACCGGGCCGATCGAGGCCGAGGTGAAGTGGTACAACTCCCGTAAAGGCTTCGGCTTCGTACTGGGACCAGATGGGCAGGATGTGTTTTTTCACGCCTCTGCCCTGACAGAGGCAGGCATTGAGCCGCCCGATACCGGCGACAAGCTGGTTTGCGAAATCGGGTCTGACCGGCAGGGCCGGCGCCTGATCACGCGAATCATGCAGTTGAAGAAGGGCGAAGGTGGTGGCGAAGCGCGCCCGCCGCGCCGTGAATTCGGCGGCGGTGGCGGCTTTGGGGATCGTCCCCCGCGCCGCGATTTCGGGGATCGTCCCCCGCGCCGTGATTTCGGTGATCGCCCCCCGCGCCGTGATTTCGGTGGCGGCGGCGGCTTTGGCGGCGGTGGCTTCGGTGATCGTCCCCCGCGCCGTGACTTTGGTGGCGGCGGCTTTGGTGGTGGCGGCGGTTTTGGTGACCGTCCCCCGCGTCGTGATTTCGGGGATCGTCCGCCGCGCCGCGAATTCAACCGCGATGAAGGCGGCCCGACCTATGACATCGCCGGCACGGTCAAGTGGTTTGACCAGGTGCGCGGCTTTGGCTTCGTGACGCCGGAAGATGGCGGCCAGGATGTTTTCCTGCATTCTTCGGTGCTGCAACGCGCCGGCAAGCAGGATGTGCAGCAGGGCGAAAAGGTAGCACTTGAAGTGCGTGACGGTCAGCGGGGCCGCCAGGCCGTGAATATGAAGGGCTGAAGCATCCAGCATCGTGGCCCATGTGGCTGCGACAGCGTTCTGAAAACGAGGGGCATGTCCCCTCGTTTTTTTATGGCGTAGAGCGGACGATGTTGGTTCCATTTGCGATTGAGAAAACTGAAGACAGCAACGGCATTTTTACCGAATTTCAATAAAAAACGTGGTTTTTCAGTAGTTTATTTAACAGCTTCTTCACCTTCATCTGGCAGTTTCGGCTTGTCCCCAAAACGGGCGCAGCGAAGGGAAAATCCCATGAATCTGAATTCGGTGAATACCAACCTGGCGGCGATGACCGCCCTGCAATCCCTCAACCGGACCAATGATGCGCTCGGCGTTGTTCAGAAGCGTGTCTCCACCGGCTTTCGCGTGGCCGATGCCAAGGATGATGGCGGCGCCTTCGCGGTTGCGCAAACCGTGCGCGGTGATATCGCCGGCCTGACGGCTGCCAATGAACAATTGGGCGGTCTCAAGGGCGTTGTTGATGTGACCCTGCAAGGCCTTGGTCAGGTTTCAAAGACCATGGTGGAATTGCGGACGGTCCTGACGCGCCTGGCCGATGGCACCATCAATGGTGAGCAACGCGCGCAGTATGAACAGCAATACACGCAGTTGCAGACACAGATCGAACGCTTCATCGAAGATGCGACCTATAATGGCCGCACCTTGCTTTCGACCGCCGCGGCCAGTGGGGGCGGCGATATCGTATCCATTCGGAACGAAGCGGGCACCACCCTGACCTTGGCCGCCTATAATGGGACAACCGATTTCGTGGTGGCCGCAGCACCCGCCGATGCCACAGCCGCACAGGCAGCGATTGCGGGTGACTGGGCGAACGTGAATGAAAATATCAATGACGCGCTCAATCGCCTTGGTGCGGATGCGCGCTATGTTGATGCCCAGATCAGCTATAACCGCGATAAGCTTGACGCGCTTGAAGGCGGGCTTGGTGCCTTGATTGATGCCGATCTTGCGAAGGAAGCGGCACGCCTTCAGGCCTTGCAGATCCGCCAGCAGCTTGGCACGCAAACGCTGTCCATCACGAACCAGGCACCACAGGCGCTGATCTCGCTTTTCGGTCGTTGACGTGAAGCGCTCCTTCGTCTGATCAGCTTCATGCGTGCGGATTTTTTGTGCAACACCACGGCATGCAAGCCGTGGTGTTTCCGCTTTATGATGCGAAAACCGAACAAAATTTTTTTGTTTTCGCCTACCAAATAAGGCCCACGATTCATCAAATGTTATTTCTTTGATGCCAGTGTGGGTGACGCCTAAAATGGGCCTGCGATAAGGGAAAAAATCCGATGAGCATCACTTCGGTCATCACCAATATCGGCGCCATGACCGCGCTGCAATCTCTCAACCGTACCAATGATGCCTTGTCTGAGGTGCAGAAGCGCATCTCAACCGGGTATCGTGTTGCCGATGCCAAGGATGATGGCGGCGCCTTTGCGGTGGCGCAAACGGTGCGGAGCGACACGGCCTCCCTCAGCGCAGTCAATGAACAATTGGGCGGCCTGCGCGGCCTGGTGGATGTTTCCCTGACAGCGCTGGAGCAGGTCTCGAAGACCATGATTGATATCCGCACCGTGCTGACGCGCCTTTCCGATGGCACCATCACCGGGGAAGCGCGTGATCAATACAATCAGCAATACGCGCAGCTTCGCACCCAGATCACAAGTTTTCTGGAAGATGCGGATTACTTCGGGCGCAATCTGCTGACCGGGGCATCACCCGCCGATGATGTCGTGACCATGCGGAGCGAATCGGCTGACGCGGCAGATCTGTATACGCTCGCCGCACTTGGTCCCGCTGCGACTTTCCTGGTCAATGCAGGCCCCTTCGCGACCGACGCTGCTGCGCGGGCCGCCCTGGACCCTGCAACAGGCAATTTCACCGCCATCAATCAGGCGATCAATGACGCGATGAACCGGCTGGGTTCCGATGCGCGCTATATTGACGCACAGATCAATTTCAACAGCGACAAGCTGGATGCCATGGAAGGTGGCCTGGGCAATCTGATTGATGCGAATCTGGCGCGCGAAGCAGCCCGTCTGCAGGCGTTGCAAATTCGCCAGCAGCTTGGCAGCCAAACACTTTCCATCGCCAATCAGGCGCCGCAATTCCTGCTCTCGCTCTTTGGCGGCCGCTGACCAGATAAACCGTATGTCCTGGCCGTGGCTCAACCAAAGCGCCGCGGCCTGATGCCGGCATGGAACCAGCTGATCATGGAATAAATGTCATAGACTGGCAGGCCAAGCGCATCACGGAGCGCCGCAGCATAGGGCGGCATATTGGTGCATTCCAGCACAATGGCGCCGACATCCGGGTGTTGTGCGACCAATGCACGCCCAGCATCCAAGATATCCTGCGTCGCCAGGTCAATATCCATATCCTGCTGATCGGCACGGATGAGGACGCGGAAAAACTCCCGCCCGCCTTCCGTGCCGACACAGGGAATATCGCGCGCGACACCAGCGGCATCCAGATGCGCGGGCGTGAGTGATTGCTTGCTGACGGTGATCACGCCCACGCGCTTGCCGGGCGGGAGTGTCGCCTGCACCCAGGGCACTTGCATCAGCGATGAAGTCGCGACCGGCACCTGCACCGCTTCTGCCAATTCGCGCTGGAACAGGGACAGGAAGCCGCAATTGGTGGTGATGGCCTCGGCGCCCAGATGCACCAATTCCTGGGCTGCCGCGATGAAATCCGGCAAAAGCCCCTTGGCGCCCAGCAGCACCACCTTTTCGGGTGTGGCGCCGCGCACCACGCGAAACAGCACGGGGAAGGGCCAGGTCTCGCCATTGCCCATATCGCCCGGGATGCGGGGAAAGCGCGCTTCCAGCATCAATATGCCAAGCGGCGCGCCATAGATGGATTTGCCGCCACGCGCGATGCGCGGCGCTGCATTGGGGGTGTTCATTCCTGAAGCTTAGATGGTTAAACTGACCCCCAACAATCCCGGGGAGTTTCAAACCATGCGCATTCGCCTGCTTGCGGCCCTTATGGCCGGCCTGATCGCCTCGCCCGCCCTGGCCCAGGGTGATTGGCCCAATCGCCCCATTACGCTGATGGGCGGATTCCCGAACGGGGCGGGCACGGATATCTATGCACGCCGCCTGGCGGAACCGCTCTCTCGCGCGCTTGGTCAGCCTGTCGTGGTGGATAACCGCACCGGCGCCGGCGGCAATATCGGGTCTGATTTCGTCGCGAAATCCCGGCCCGATGGCTATACTTTCTATTTCGGCACGGCGGGGACGCATGCCATCAATGCCGCCCTCTACAAAAACCTGCCCTTTGATGTGCAGCGGGATTTCACCCCTGTCGTGCTGCTGGGCGATGTGCCCAATGTGATGATCGTGAGCCCCGAAAAGCGCCCGCAATTCCAGACTTGTGCGCAGGTGCTGGCGGCGGCACGGGCGCGGCCCCAGGCGGTTTCCTATGGCTCAACCGGCAATGGCGCCTCTACCCACCTCGCGGGGGTGCAATTCGCCATCGCCGCCAATCTCGATCTGCTGCATGTGCCCTATCGCGGCCAGCCCGGCGCCATGGCGTCGCTGCTGGCGGGCGATACCGACCTGTTCTTCAACCAATCCGGCGCGGCCATGGGGCCGATCCGCCAGGGGCAGGTCCGCCCGCTTGCGGTAATGAGCCCCGCACGGCTCGCCGCGCTCCCGGATGTGCCCACGGTCGCTGAGGCTTGCGGCACGCCGCCCATGGATACCAGCACCTGGTATGCGATCCTGGCGCCTGCCAACCTGCCGGACCCGATCCTGCGGCGCATGAATGCCGAGGTGAATCGGATCATCGCAACGCCCGAATTCCGCACTTGGCTGGTGCAGGATCAGGCCATCACGCCCCCCGCCGCGCCCAATACGCCGGAACAATTCCGCGAAACCCTTGCGCGCGATATTGCCCGCTGGGCTGAGGTGGTGCGGCGTTCCGGCGCGACCGTGGATTGAAGCCGCCCATCATCTTGCAAGCCCGGCCCGCCAGCCCTAATCGGAAGTGAAACCGGAGCAAGACCGATGGATATGCATCATTCCCAGGAAGCCCATGCCGAAATCCGTGAGGAAGTGCGCAAGCTCTGCGCCCGCTTCCCCGGCGAATATTGGCGTGAACTTGATACGCGCCGCGGCTACCCGACCGAATTCGTCAAGGCACTTACCGATGCCGGCTGGCTCGCCGCGCTGATCCCGGAAGAATATGGCGGGTCCGGCCTGCCGCTTTCGGCGGCTGCCGCGATTCTGGAAGAAATCCACGCGACCGGCTGCAATGCCGCCGCCTGCCACGCGCAAATGTACATCATGGGCACCATCCTGAAGCATGGCAGCCCAGAGCAGAAGCAAAAGTATCTGCCGAAAATCGCCACTGGCGAATTGCGCCTGCAAGCCTTTGGCGTGACGGAACCGACCAGCGGCACGGATACCACCAGCCTGCGCACCTTCGCGCAAAAGCAGGGCGACAAATACATCGTGAATGGCCAGAAGATCTGGACCAGCCGGGCGGAGCATTCCGATCTCATGCTGCTGCTCGCGCGCACCACGCCGCGCGATCAGGTGGCCAAGCGCACCGATGGGCTTTCGACTTTCATCGTGGATATGAAAAAGGCGCTCGGCAATGGTCTCACCATTCGCCCGATCCGCACCATGATGAACCATAATTCCTGCGAGGTCTTCTTCGACAATATGGAAGTCCCCGCCGAGAATATGGTCGGCCAGGAAGGCAAGGGCTTCCGCTACATCCTGGATGGCATGAATGCCGAACGCCTGCTGATTTCGGCTGAGACCATCGGTGACGCCAAATGGTTCATCAACAAGGCCGTGGATTATTCCAAGCAGCGCGTGCTGTTCGGCCGGCCCATCGGCCAGAACCAGGGCGTACAATTCCCGATCGCCAAGGCCTATGCCCAGATGCGCGCTGCCGAAGCGCTTATCCAAAAGGGCCTTGGCAAATTCGAAGCGGGGCTGCCCTGCGGCGAGGAAGCCAATATGGGCAAGATGCTCGGCGCCGATGCGGCCTGGGCGGCGGCGGAAGCCTGCGTGCAAACCCATGGCGGCTTCGGCTTTGCCGAGGAATATGATGTGGAACGTAAATTCCGCGAAGCGCGGCTTTATCAGGTGGCGCCGATCAGCACCAACCTCGTCCTCAGCTATGTGGGCGAGCATGTGCTCGGCATGCCGCGGTCCTACTGATGGCATCCCAGCCCTTGAAGGGCCTGTTCGTCGTTTCGATGGAACAGGCCGTCGCCGCGCCTTATTGCGCGTCTCGCCTTGCGGATGCCGGGGCGCGCGTCATTAAGATCGAAAGGCAGGAAGGCGACTTCGCCCGCGCCTATGATGCGGTGGCGAATGGGCAATCGAGCTATTTCATCTGGCTCAATCGCGGCAAGGAAAGCCTTTGCCTGGATATCAAAAAGCCGGAAGACAAGGCGCTGCTTGAGGCGCTGATCGCCAAGGCTGATGTCTTCATCCAGAACCTCGCCCCAGGTGCGATGGCGCGGGCGGGCTTCGGTTCGGCGGAGTTGCGCGCGCGGCATCCGCGCCTGATTACCGTGGATATCTCGGGCTATGGTGAGGAAGGCGACTACGCCGCCATGAAGGCCTATGATCTGCTGGTGCAGGCGGAAAGCGGCCTGGCTTACGTCACGGGCCGCGCGGAGGGGCCGGGGCGCGTCGGTGTTTCGGCCTGCGATATTGCCTGCGGCATGCATGCCTATGCGGCGGTGCTGGAAGCGCTGATTGATCGCGGCATTACCGGCAAGGGCAAGGGCATTGCGGTGTCGCTATTCGATGGCATGGCGGATTGGATGACGGTGCCGCTGCTGCAATATGAAGGCACGGGCAAGAATCCGCCGCGTATCGGCATGGCGCATCCTTCCATCTGCCCCTATGGCGCCTTCACCACCAAGGATGGCGCGGATGTGCTGATTGCCATCCAGAATGAACGTGAATGGGCCAGCTTCTGCACCCATTTCCTGGATGAACCTGATCTGCCGCAGCGTGAGGGCTTTCGCGTCAATAATGAACGCGTTGCCCATCGCCCAATGGTGGATGGCCATATCGGCAAGATGTTCGCGACGCTGACGCGGGAAGAATGCGCGGCCAAACTCCGCCGCGCCAATACCGCCTTTGGCTTCATCAATGATTGCGGCGGTTTGCGTGACCATCCGGCGCTCAGGCGCGTGACGGTGGAGACCGAAAAAGGCCCGATCAAGGTGGGCGCGCCGCCGGCGAAGCTATCCGATGGGGCGCGTAGCCTGGGGCCGGTGCCGCGCCTTGGGGAGCATTCGGCGGCCATCCGGGCGGAATTTGGCGGATAGGCAGGGCAGGGGGCTGGAAGACGCTGCCCCGAGCGCCAATTTCCGTGACAGCTAGAAGTCACTCGGAGAGGATCATCCATGCAACGTCGTCATGTCCTTGGTTTGGCCGGCGCTGCCGCGCTGGCACCACTCGCCCGTCCTGCCAAGGCGCAAGCCTGGCCCTCCGGCCCGGGCCGCATCATTGTTCCCTTCGCCGCCGGCGGCCCCACGGATATTCCGGCCCGCCTGATTGCGGAGGAAAAATCCAAATTCCTCCCAGCGCGCTTTGTGGTGGAAAACCGCACCGGATCTGGCGTGGTGATCGGCACGGATCTGGTCAGCAAGGCACCGAAGGATGGCCAGACCATCCTTTACACCACCATCGCCCATGCCTGCCTGCGCCCCATGTTTGACCGCCTGCCCTTTGACCCGGTCGCGGATTTCACGCCGACTGCCTTTATCGGCCAGATCCCGATGATCATGCTGGTCAATCGGGATTTTCCCGCGCGCACACTGCCGGAACTGATTGACCTGCTGCGCCGCAACCCCGGCCGTTATGACTATGCCTCCAGCGGCAATGGCGGCGCGGTGCATTTGGCGAGTGAGCTGTTCCTGCATATGGCAGGCGGGCTCAAGGCCAATCACATTCCCTTCCGCGGGTCATCGGCCGCCATGCCGGAAGTGCTTTCCGGGCGCATCCCGATCATGCTGGATGTGGCGGCGGCGGCACTGCCTTACATGCAGCGTGGCGAATTGCGCGCGCTGGCCATCAGCACGCAGCAGCGCATGCCCTACGCGCCCGATTTGCCGACCTTCATTGAAGGCGGAGTTGCGGGGTATGAGGCCTATACTTGGCATATGGCAATGGTGCCCTCTGGCACCCCGGCTGCTACCGTGCAGGCCATCAATGCCGCCTTCAACCGCGCGCTGTCGCAGGATGCGGTGAAGAATCGCCTAGCGGAATTGACCATGGAGGTCACCACCAACAGCACCCCAGAAAGCGCGGCGCGCTTCCTGGCGGCTGAAATGGCCAAGTGGGAGCCGATCATTCGCACTGCCGGGATCAGGGCGAATTGATCTTCCGCGGGCGGGGGGTTAAGCCCCCCGCTTCCCATGCATTCCGCTGAAAGGCCCCTGCCGTGACCCAATTGCCTGCCTCCATGACATTCATTGACCATGGCAAGGGCGGCGGGCCGGAGGTTTTGGTCCCCGGCAAAACCACGCTGCCGATCCCGGCAGCGGATGAGGTGCTGATCCGCGTCATGGCAACGGGCGTCAATCGCCCCGATGTGGCGCAGCGTGAGGGTAGCTACCCGCCGCCGCCTGGCGCTTCGCCCATCATCGGCCTGGAATGCGCGGGTGAGGTGGTGGCGCTGGGCGCCTCCGTCACGCGCTACCGGATTGGGGATCGCGTATGTGCGCTGACCAATGGCGGCGCCTATGCCGATTATTGCGCGGCGCCTGAGGCGCAGACCCTGCCCTGGCCCAAGGGTTATGATGCTTTGCACGCGGCGGCCCTGCCTGAGACCTATTTCACCGTCTGGGCCAATCTGTTCGGCCATGGCCGGCTTGCCGCTGGGGAGACAGTGCTGATCCATGGCGGGTCTTCCGGCATTGGTGTTACCGCCATCCAATTGGCCAAGGCCTTCGGCGCGCGGGTGATCACCACCGCCGGCAATGCCGCGAAATGCGCTGCCTGTTTGGAATTGGGAGCGGATGCCGCGATTGACTATCGCAACCAGGATTTCGCCGAGGAAATCCAGCGCCTGACCGATGGCAAGGGTGTGAATGTGATTCTGGATATGGTCGGCGCCGATTACTTCGCGCGGAACCTGAAAAGCCTCGCGCGCGATGGCCGGCTGGTGATCATCGCCTTCCTCGGTGGTTTCAAGACGGAAGCGGATTTGCGCCCGATCATGGTCAAGCGGCTCACGGTCACGGGCAGCACCATGCGCCCGCGCACCACGGCGGAGAAAGGGGAAATCGCCGCCGCCTTGGCTGCCAAGGTCTGGCCGTTGCTGGAAGCGGGCAAGGCGGGGCCGCGCATTTTCCAGACCTTCCCGCTGCATGAGGCTGCGGCGGCGCATCGGCTGATGGAAAGCAGTGCGCATATCGGCAAGATCATGCTGAAGGTGGCGGATTAGGCCCGGCCTTTGTTCTATCTGCTGCTCCTGGCCGCCTTTGGCTGCGCGCTGTTGCTGTGGCGTCAGCCGCGCGGGGCGGGCAGGGCACTGACCGCGGGGGCTGGTGTTTTGTTCCTTGCCGGGGCGCTGATGCTGCTGTTGCGGCGCGGTTTTCTGCCCGGTCATGGGCCGCGCCGTTGGATGACAAATGGTTAACACTACCGTGAACAAAAAAAACCTGTTTTCCAACGCACAAAAAATAGGCTTCTATGACTGAGAGGGGTTCACGCCTTGGGCGAATCCCCCAAGAGCAGATCATGTTCAGATGGAATCATCTGAACGTGTGAAGATGCTCGAAAAAAACGAGGTAGAGCGGGTGGCGTGAACTCATGTGAACGCAACACGCTCTAGAGCAGATCATGTTCAGATGGAATCATCTGGACATGTGAAGATGCTCGAAAAAAACGAGGTAGAGCGGGTGGCGTGAACTCATGTGAACGCAACACGCTCTAGAGAATTGGACTTGGGGGCACGCCATCACGCGATGAGATCATCGCTGCATCTTTTGTTTTTTGCCATTATTCTCTTTGGCGGCGCTTGGCCCATCACCAAGGCAGCCGTTTCGGATGCCTGCCCCATGTGGTTCGGCCTTGGGCGGGCGGCGCTGGCCACCCTTGCCGCCGGCCTGCTGCTGCTGGTGCTGCGGCGCTTCCACTTGCCCAGGCGGGAGGACCTGCCGACCGTTTTTGCCGTTGGCATTCTGCAATTGGGTGGGTTTTTCGTGCTTGCCCATGCCGCGGTCGCGCTGGTGGAAGCGGGGCGCACCGCGATCATTTCCGCTGTTGTCACCTATTGGCTCATTCCCTTGTCCATGCTGGTGATGGGCGAACAGGTTTCCGGGCGGCGCTGGCTGGCGGCGCTATTGGGGCTTTCCGGTATCATGGTCCTGGCCGGCCCCTGGGCGGTGGATTGGACTGCGCCGGGGCAATTGGCGGGGCATGGCATGCTGATCCTCGCCGCGCTGCTCTGGAGCATTGCCATCATTGTCACGCGCCGCTTTCCGCCGAAATCGCCGATGTTCGATTTGCTGCCCTGGGCCTTTTCCATCGGTGCGCTGGTCATCCTGCCCTTCGCGCTGATGAGCCCAAGAGTACCGGCTATTGGCCTCTCCGCCTGGCCCTATTTGCTCTATATCGGCCTGATTGTGGCACCCATCGGCACCTGGTGCGTGGTGGAAGTCGGGCGCCGCCTGCCCGGCGCGGTGGCCTCTGTGGCCTTTCTGCTGGTGCCGGCCTTTGGGGTATTTGTCTCCACGCTTTGGCTCGGTGAGCCCTTTGGCTGGGATATGATTTTGGGGGGCGGCTTGATCGCGGCCTCGGTCATTTTGGCGGCGGTGGAATAGGCATGCGGCTGCAGACGCTGGAAGCCGGGCAGGGGCCGCCCTTGGTGCTGCTGCATGGGCTTTTTGGATCGGCCCGCAATTGGGGCGCGGTGCAGAAGGCGCTCGCCGCCGAATATCGCGTGGTGGCGCTGGATTTGCGCAATCACGGCGCCTCCCCCCATGCGCTTGGCATGAACTACGCGGCGCAGGCGGAAGATGTGGCGGAAACCTTGGCAGCGCTTGGCATCGAAGGGGCTGCGCTGCTTGGCCATTCCATGGGCGGCAAGGTTGCCATGATGCTGGCGCTGACGCGGCCCGAATTGGTGGAACGCCTGATCATCGCCGATATCGCCCCGCGCCGCTATCCGCCCGCCTTGCGCGCCGTGGTGGCGGCCATGCAGGCGGTGCCATTGCATGCTGGCCTGACGCGCGCAGAAGCCGATCAGGCCTTGCGCGCCGCCGTGCCGGAAGCGCCGATCCGAAGCTTTCTGTTGCAGAATCTCCGCTTTGAAACGGCACCGCCAAGCTGGCGTATCGGCCTTGCTGAAATTGCCGCCGCCATGCCGGAGATCGAGGATTTCGCCCCCCCACAAGGCGCGCGGTTTGATGGCCCGGCGCTTGCCATGGCTGGCGCGCTTTCGTCCTATATCCGCGCCGAGGACCATGCGGCGTTTCGCGCGCTGTTTCCGCAGATCAGCTTCGTCAGCATCCCCCGCGCCGGCCATTGGCTGCATGCGGAGAATCCCGAGGGTTTCCTTGCGGCGCTGAAAGCCTTTTTGGCCGCTTGATCCGCCGCAAGACGGGGGCGGGGTTTCCTGTCATGCTCTGTCCCAACGCGATTTACTCCTGAGGGGGCCATGCGTTTCGCCATTCTGGCCGATATCCATGCCAATCGTCAGGCGCTGGACTCCTGTCTTGCGCATCTCGGCGGGCAGCGCATTGATCGCATCATCTTTCTTGGCGATATGCTGGGCTATGGCGCCGACCCGCATTGGGTGCTGGATCAGATGCGGGGCCATATCGCGCGCGGCATGGCGGATGCTCTGCTTGGCAATCATGAGGAAGCGGTATTGTCTGCCAAGCCCAGCGGCATGAATACAGCAGCCGAGGCCGCTATTGCCTGGCAACGCAGCCGCCTTGCCGAAGATGAGCGCGCCTTCATCGCGTCTCTGCCCATGATGATCGCGCATGAGGGTGTGGAATTCGTCCATGCCGATCCCGCCGCCCCCGCGCGCTGGACCTATGTGACGGATGCCGAGGTCGCGGCGCAAAGCCTGAAGGGAGCCAAGGCGGCGATCACTTTTTGCGGCCATGTGCATCGCCCGGCGCTTTACGCCGCCAATGGCAACGGCAAGGCAATCGCCTTCCGCCCGCCGGCGAATGAACCCGTACCCTTGCTGGCATCACGCCGCTGGCTGGCCGTGCTGGGTGCGGTGGGGCAGCCGCGTGATGGCAATGCGGCGGCCTGCTACGGCATTCTGGATACCGCCACCGCCGAATGTACCTGGCAACGCGTGGCCTATGATGTGGAGGCCGCTGCCGCTGCCATCCGCGCCGCTGGCCTGCCTGATTCGCTCGCCACGCGGCTGATGCGGGGGGAATAGGCCTGCCCATGGAAAAACTTGGCCCTGGTTCTGTGATTGATGGCTTCACCCTTGGTCCGCTGCTGCATCGCGGCGGCATGGCGAGCCTTTACGAGGTGACGCATCCGAATTGGCCGGACCTGCCCATGCTGATGAAGCTGCCCAAGCTGAGCTCAGGCGAAGACCCCGCCGCCATCGTCTCCTTCGAAATGGAGCTGATGATCATGCCGCGCCTGACCGGGCCGCATGTGCCGCGCTGCATCGCGACCAAGGGGTTTGAGGCGACACCCTATATCGTGATGGAACGGATCGAAGGCGCATCATTGCTGCCGCTGCTGAAGCAATTGCCCTTGCCGATTGAACAGGTCGCGGAAATTGGCCATGGCGCGGCTGAGGCCTTGGATGATCTGCATCGGCAGCATGTGGTGCATCTGGATATCAAGCCTTCCAATATTCTGCGCCGTGCGAATGGTGCGGTGGTGCTGGCGGATTTCGGCCTCGCGCATCATGCCAAGCTGCCCGATCTGATGCAGGAGGAGTTTCGCCTGCCCTATGGCACCGCGCCCTATATGGCGCCGGAACAGGTCATGGGGGTGCGTGGCGATCCGCGTAGCGATATCTTCGCCCTTGGTGTCCTGCTGTATTTCTTCACGACCGGAGAGCGCCCCTTTGGCGATCCGCAAAGCCTGAGGGGGTTGAAGCGGCGCATTTGGCGCGATCCTGCGCCGCCCATCGCGCTGCGCCCGGATTGCCCAGCATGGCTGCAAGAAATCATTCTGCGCTGCCTGGAAGTGGCACCCGCGCGGCGCTATCCGAATGCGGCGCAATTGGCGTTTGACCTTACGCATCAGGACCAGGTCGCGCTGACGGCGCGCGCTGCGAAGCGTCAACGTGATGGCTGGGCGGCGGTATTGCGTCGGCGGTTCAACCCGGAAGCGCAGCCGGTGTTTCGCCTGCCAAGCGCCGCGCAACGTCAGCAATCCCAGGCGCCGATCATTGCGGTGGCCATTGATTTGCACGAAGCCGAATCAGGGATGGCGCAGAATCTCCGCGACGCCGTGCGCCGCATTCTGCCAAGCCTGCCGGGGGCGCGCCTTGCCTGCCTGCATGTGCAAAAGACCAGCCTGATTGGCCTTGATGAGGATACGGATAAGGCAGGGCGCAATCTTCATGCGCTTGCCATAGCGGGCCTCAAGCATTGGGCGCAGCCGCTCGGGCTGCCGGAGGAAAGCACCACCTTCCATGTGCTGGAAGCGGTCAGTGTGGCCAGCGCCATTCTGGAATATGCTGCGGAAAACCGCGTGGATCACATTCTGCTGGCGGCGCGCCCGCCTTCGGCGCGACGGCGCTGGTTGGGGTCCGTTTCAGCCGAGGTGGCGGAGAAGACGGAATGTTCTGTCACCGTGGTGCGCCCGCGCCGGGCGGCGCGGGACAGCACTTGAACGCCTGGTTCAGCCGCGGCGTTTCGAGAGCCAGCTTTCCATCCGCGCCAGAGCCTCCTCAATCACCGCATCGCCCTTGCAGAAGGCAAAGCGCGCGTAATGGGATGGCGCATCCTCACTCGCGTAAAAAGCGGTCACAGGAATCGCGGTGACCTTGGCTTCTTCCGTCAGCGTGCGGCAGAAGGCGACATCATCGCCATTGAAGCCAAGCGGGCGGAAATCCGTGGTGATGAAATAGGACCCCTTGGTCGGCAGCACATCAAAGCCAAGCCGCGCGAGGCCCGCGCCGAGCTTGTCGCGCTTTGCCTGCAAATGTGTCGAAAGCCCAGCGAAATAGGCATCATCCTTCATCAGCCCCACGGCCACCCCGCGTTGCAGATTGGGTGCGGTAGTGAAAGTCAGGTTCTGGTGCGCCTTCGTCACATTGGGCGCGATGCTGCGATCCGCTGTGATGTAGCCGATCTTCCAGCCGGTCAGGGAAAAGGTCTTGCCCGCGCTGCCAACCCGCATGCAGCGCGCGCGCATGCCCGGCAGCGTCATCAGCGGAATATGCTTCGCGCCATCAAAGGTCAGATGCTCATAGACCTCATCGCAAATCGCGTAGCAATCATGCTGTTCCAGCAGGCCCGCGATGAAGCGGAGTTCTTCTTCGGTGAAGACCTTACCCGTCGGGTTCATCGGCGTATTCAGCAACAGCGCCTTGGTCTTCGGGCCGAAGGCCGCTGCCAATTCCGCGCGCGGCAGCGCCCATTCCGGTGGGCTGAGGCGCACCAGCTTTGGGATGGCGCCGATCAGCCGCACCACCGGCAGATAGGTGTCATAAAGCGGTTCGATCAGGACGCATTCATCGCCGGGATTGAGCACGGCCATAAGGCAGGCGGTGATCGCCTCCGTCGCGCCAGAAGTCACCACCACCTCGGCATTCGGGTCAACCTCAATGCCGTAGAAGCGCTTATTGTGATGGGCGACGGCCTGGCGGAGTTCCGGCACGCCGCTCATCGGCGGGTATTGGTTGCGGCCATCGAGCAGGGCGGCGGCGGCGGCATGGATCACATCGGCCGGGCCATCATAATCAGGGAAACCCTGGCCCAGATTCACCGCACCATGCTGATTGGCGAGTGCCGACATGACGGTGAAGATGGTGGTGCCAATGCCTGAAAGGACTTCGTTCTGCGGCTTCATCTAACCTGCCCGAATGCTGCGACCATGCGCTGGGCGACCCCAGCCTTGGCGCTTATGGGGTGATGCGCGGCGGCGGGCAAGCCATTGACCAGCCTTGCCAGCATTTTGGGCTTAATGATCAAAAAATAGGCTACCGCTGCCCAGAAAAGCGTTTTTCTTGGCTCGCTGCGATTGTCCGCCCCCCCTACCGCATGCCATATGCGCCGCGAGTGAGCGGTGCGTGGCACCGCCGAGCATGGCATGGGGTCAACCCCATGATGGGACGGGAGCGATGAAAAAGATCGAGGCCATCATAAAACCCTTCAAACTGGATGAGGTGAAGGACGCGCTGCATGAAATCGGCCTGCAGGGCCTGACAGTGATCGAAGCGAAGGGTTTCGGCCGGCAAAAGGGCCATACGGAGCTCTATCGCGGCGCCGAATACGTTGTTGATTTTCTTCCCAAGGTGAAGGTGGAAGTGATTTGCAGCGACGACATGCTCGACCGCGCTGTTGAGGCCATCCAAGCCGCCGCCCGCACGGGCCGGATCGGCGATGGCAAGATTTTTGTATCGGATGTTGTTGAGGTGATCCGCATTCGTACCGGTGAGCTGGGCGAAGACGCGGTCTGAGGCCTTTGAGTTTCGCCCCACCCCATCTCGGCGGGGGTTGCGGGGCGAGGGGCGGCGGGAATAGACCCTGCTGCGCCTGATTAAGCCGGGCGGATGCCGAAAGGCATTTGCCGGGTGCCGGACTGGGTCGCGGGATACCGAAGTCGCGGCTCGGGGCAGTTTCTTTCGGGGTTCGCTAGCAGGGAATAGGATCGCAAAGTATGGCCAAAAAGCCAGCAGCCGCCGCGGGTGGCAACGCCGTCTCCAAGGTGATGGAGATGATCAAGGAACATAGCGTGGAATATGTGGATTTCCGTTTCACGGATCCACGCGGCAAGTGGCAGCACACTGCCCAGCATGTTTCGACCATTGAGCCGGAAATCTTCGAAGAAGGCATCATGTTTGATGGTTCTTCCATCGCGGGTTGGAAGGCCATCAATGAATCCGACATGATCCTGATGCCGGATGCGAGCACCGCAGTGATGGATCCCTTCTCGGCCAAGCCGCAGATGATCCTGTTCTGCGACATTTATGAGCCCTCGACCGGCCAGCGCTACAATCGCGACCCGCGTTCCACCGCGAAGAAGGCGGAAGAATTCCTGAAGTCTACCGGGATTGGCGATACCGCCTTCTTCGGCCCGGAAGCGGAATTTTTCGTGTTCGACAATGTGAAGTTCGGCACGGGCGGCAATTTCGGCCATTTCTCGCTGGATAGCGTTGAAGGCCCTGGCGCCAATATGAAGGATTTCCCGGAAGGGAATATGGGCCATCGCCCGGTGGTGAAGGGTGGCTATTTCCCGGTGCCACCCGTGGATAGCGAACAGGATCTGCGCGCCGAAATGCTTTCCACCATGGGTGAGATGGGCCTGCCGATCGAAAAGCATCACCATGAAGTGGCGCAGTCCCAGCATGAGCTCGGCACGAAGTTCGGCCCGCTGGTGCAGCAGGCGGATTTCATGCAGATCTACAAGTACTGCGTGCATAATGTCGCCCATAGCTACGGCAAGACCGCGACTTTCATGCCGAAGCCGATCTATGGCGACAATGGTTCGGGCATGCATGTGCACCAGTCCATCTGGAAGGGCGGCAAGCCGGTTTTCGCCGGCAATGGTTATGCCGACCTGTCGGAAACCGCGCTTTACTACATTGGCGGCATCATCAAGCACGCCAAGGCGCTGAATGCCTTCACCAACCCGCTGACCAATTCCTACAAGCGATTGATCCCGGGTTTTGAGGCGCCCGTGTTGCTCGCCTATTCCGCGCGCAACCGTTCGGCTTCCTGCCGCATTCCTTACGCGACCAGCCCGAAGGCGAAGCGCGTTGAAGTGCGCTTCCCGGATCCGGGTGCGAACCCCTATCTTGCCTTCGCTGCCATGCTGATGGCCGGCATTGATGGCATCAAGAACAAGATCCATCCGGGCGACCCGATGGACAAGGATCTGTATGACCTGCCGCCGGAAGAGCTGAAGGGCATTCCGACCGTGTGCGGTTCCTTGCGCGAAGCGCTGCAGGCGCTGGAAGCGGATCACGACTTCCTGCTCGCCGGCGATGTCTTCTCCAAGGATCAGATCGAAAGCTATATCGAACTCAAGTGGTCGGAAGTGTACAAGTTTGAACACACCCCGCACCCGATTGAGTTCGAAATGTACTACTCCGTCTGATCCAATCCGGAGCGGAACTGGAAGGGGCCTCGTGCGTTGCACGGGGCCCTTTTGCATTTCATGGCCTGGCATGATCAGCTAGGCGCCATGATCCCGGACCCGAAAACCTTTCTGTCCAACCCTGCCTTGCTGGATGAGGCGCTGGCGGGCGGCGATATCGCGCCCTTGCTGATGGTGCTGGTGCATTTGAGCGGGGAGGCGGAGTGGCTTGACCGGCTGGCGCCGCACATCAAGGGCCCCTGGAATTTCCACGAAGCCGCACCGGATGAATTGCGCGCTGAACTCCGTGCCCGGCTGCGCGAGGTGCTGTTGGATTACGCACAAAGCGAGCGGCCTTTGCCTGAGGAGCCGCCCGCGCATCTGCTGCACCGCATGCTATCGGTTGGCGTGGGGGCCGAGGTGCCGGCGGAATACCTGCCGCTGATCCGCGAAGAAACCGTGGTGGATGCGCCGGACCCGAAAACCGTGCAATGGCGCTGCGATGTACCGCCAGCGCGCCGTGCGGCGTTTCGCACCGGCATTATCGGCGCGGGCGTTTCCGGCCTGCTGATGGCGATCAAGCTACAGGAAGCCGGGCTGCCCTTCACGATATTCGAGAAGAATGAAGCGGTCGGCGGCACCTGGTACGAAAACGACTATCCGGGCTGCGGCGTGGATACGCCCAATCACTTTTATTCCCTATCCTTCGAGCCCAATCATGATTGGCCGGAGCATTTTTCCAAGCGCGATCAGCTTTGGCAGTATCTGGAAGGCATTGCCGACAAATACGGGCTGCGGCGCCATTTGCACCTGAATACCAGCGTGATCGCCGCGCATTATGATGAAGCGGCGGCGCTCTGGCGCGTGACGACGCGCAATGCCGAAGGGCGCGACGAAACGCATGAGTTTGAAGCGCTGGTGGGTGCCGTTGGCACGATCAGCCGGCCCGTGATCCCGCCCATTCCCGGTGTGGCGGATTTCGCCGGCCCGCTATTTCATACCGCGCGTTGGGATCACAATGTCGTGCTTGATGGCAAGCGGGTTGCGATGATCGGCACCGGCGCATCCGGCATGCAGGCCGGGCCTTCCATTGCGCCCAAGCTTGGCCACTTCACCATTTTCCAGCGCCAGGCGCATTGGGCAGTCTATAACGCCAATTACCATGCGGTGGTGACGGAAGCGAAAAAGGCAGCGCTGAAGCACATCCCCTTCTATGCCAAATGGTATCGCTTCCAGCATTTATGGGCGTCAGCCGATGGCATGCATGCGTCCTTGCATAAGGACCCGAATTGGGATCAGCCGGCGCAATCGCTCAATGCCACCAATCAGAAGCTGCGCGAGGATATCATCGGCTATATCAAGACGCAGATCGGCAATCGGACGGATTTGCTGGAAAAAGTGGTGCCGCCCTATCCGCCCTATGGCAAGCGCATGCTGCGCGATAATGGCTGGTACAAGATGCTGACCGCGCCGCATGTGGAATTGGTCACCACACCCATTGCGCGCATTGTGAAGGATGGCGTTGAAACCAAGGATGGCCGGCACCATCCCGCCGATGTCATCATCATGGCAACAGGTTTTGATGGCGCCAAGGCGCTTGGGTCTTTCGAGATTTTCGGCCGCGACGGCGTTTCCGTGCGCGCGCTTTGGGGCGATGATGATCCGCGCGCCTTTCTTGGCATTACAGTGCCGCGCTTCCCGAATTTCTTCATGCTGTATGGGCCGGGGACGAACCTCGCGCATGGTGGCAGTGCGATGTTCCATTCGGAATGTCAGGTGCGCTACATCATGCAGGCCATCCGTGAATTGGTGGAAAGCGGTGCGCGCAGCATCGAAATCCGCGAGGATCGCTGCGCTGCCTATAATGATTTTCTGGATGCGACCCATGCGCGCATGGTCTGGACGCATCCGGGTGTCGGTAGCTGGTACAAGAACAAGGCGGGCAGGGTGGTGACCAATTCACCCTTCCGGCTGGTGGATTATCGGCGCATGACGGAAAATCTTGATCCCGCCGATTATCTTATTGCGTGACCTTGCCCCAGATTTCCAGGAAGCGATCAATATCAGCCTCATCATTATAGACATGCGGGCTGATACGCACGCGCCCAAGCCGGGGCGCGACATGCGCGCCTGAAGCCGCCAGTTTTTCGATCAGCCCCTCCGGCATGCCGCCTGGGAAGGCGATGCTCAAGATATGCGGAACACGAAAGCGCTTTTCGGTCAGCACCGCACCTTGCGCAGCCAGGCCCTCGGCCAGCCGATCCGTCAGCACGCCAAGCCTTTCGCTGATCGCGGCTGGGCCCCATGCGGCCATCATCTCCATGCCCACTGCCGCCATTTCCAGGGAGATGAAATGATCGCGCTCCCCCATGTCAAACCGGCGTGCGGTGGGGGCGAAGGCAGTGTCCTTCAAATAGGGCGCGGCTTCCGAGGCAATGGCGCGACGGCCAAAGCCGGTTTGTTCCAGCGGCACACCTTCCTGCCGGCGCTTGGCGATATACATGAAGGCGCGCCCGTAAGGCCCCAGCACCCATTTGTATGTTGGGAAAATCAGGAAATCGGGATCGAGTGTGGCAACATCAATCGGCGTGACGCCGGCGCCATGGGTTGCATCCACCAGAAGCGCCGCGCCATGCTTGCGCAAGGCCGGCGCGATGGCGTTGACATCAATCGCACCGCCATCCGCCCAATGCACGGACGAAATTGAGGCGAGCGACACCGGCGCCGCGCCCGGCCGGGCGATGGCTTCCAGAACTGCCGAGGTCCAATCGCCATTGACCGGCCGCCGCACCACCTCCACCGCAAAACCTTGCGCAGCGGCGCGCGTCATCCATTCCAGCACGGGGGAGGAATGGTCATCTTCCACAAGCAGCACGCGTGAGCCCGCAGGCGGCGGAAAAATCTTGCCCGCCACCGCAACGCCGTAGGAGACAGATGGGATCAGCGCCACATCCTCCGGCGCTGCACCAATCAGCGCGGCGGCAGCGGCGCGCGTCCTTTCATGCTGCGCACGGGCGAGGCCCGGGTCCACCTCCCAGGGGCGTGCCTTGCGGTCCACCCCTTCATGCCCGGCGGCCTGCACGGCGCGGGGCAGGGGGCTCCAGGAAGCCGCATTCAGGTAGCAGACCTCCCGCGGGATATCGAAGGCATCGCGTTGGCTCATCAGCATGGCGGGGGTCCTTGGTTGGGCAACGTTAGGGAAAGCTTAAGTGCAATTCGCGTGCCGGGGGAAGCCATTTGGCTTTCGCTTGAGATTCGGCGCCGAATGTTGGACAAGAAACGCCTGAGGAAGAGGTAAGCCCATGTCTGACACCAAAGGCTTTGCGCGTATCTACCAGCAGGCGAAATCCGCCATGCAATCCGGCCGCGCCGCCAAGGCGGGTTGGGTGCTGAGCTTCGTGCCCAATGAAGCGCAGCGCGCCGATCAATTGGTTGGCTGGTATGGATCGGCCGATACGGCCAAACAGGTGACGCTGCATTTTGAAACACGCGAACAGGCGATTGCCTATGCCGAAGCCCAAGGCCTGCGCTATGAGGCCGAGGCGCCGCCCAAGACCGCCGGGGCCATCAAGCCCAAGGTCTATGCCGATAACTTCAAATTCGGCCGGCATGAGGATTGGTCGCATTGAAGTCGGGTTATTGGGGCGCCCTTAGCTCAGTTGGATAGAGCAACAGCCTTCTAAGCTGTGGGTCGGTGGTTCGAATCCACCAGGGCGCGTTTCAAAGTCATTCCAAGCATCTGAATTCATTGAAAAAAATGGGGGGCTCCAAAACTGGTATTCGCACCCCCCCTTTGGGCAATGGCGAATCAGGGCATTTGCGCTCTCGGCCCAACAGCCAAATCCAATCGCTCCACGATGATCGGCGCTCTGCCGCATTGAATACCGCCACACAGCAGCCGCAGCCACCTAACACCCTTATTCCCACGTAAGCCCAGGGCTATTGGCCGCGGCTTCGGCGCTGCCGGCTGAGCGTCGGTCCAGGCTTTCCACCGCTGCGACCGCCAAGGCCGCCACCTGCACCAAGCGCTGGCGAGCCTCCACCAAGGAGCCTTCGCGCGCCTTCACACGCGCCCAGCCGGCGTAATCTTCAATGAGCTGCACAAAGGCAGCCAGTGGCAGCGCGTCATCGCGCGTGGCGCCGCCCCATTGCGCATCCTGGCGCGTCCGCTCGGCGGCGATTTCCGCCAGCACTGTTCGTGTTGTCATGCTGTTCCTCCATGTTTCGCGTCCAACTGCGCTTCCAGCTCAGCAATGCGGCGAAGCACGGCCGCAAAGCCATCCGGATTGAGCGAGATGGAATCAATGCCCTGTTCCACCAGGAATTCGGCAAAGCCTGGATGATTGCTTGGCGCTTCACCGCAAATGCCAACTGGCACGCCGCAGGCATGCGCGCGGCGGATGACATCCGCGATCATGCGCGTTACCGCTGCATCGCGTTCGTCAAATAGCGGCGCCAATTCAGCTGAATCGCGGTCCACGCCAAGCACAAGCTGTGTCAGATCATTCGAACCGATGGAAAACCCATCGAAGCGCGCAGCGAATTCCTCTGCCAGGATCACATTCGATGGAATTTCGCACATGACATAGACCTGCAGCCCATCGGCGCCGCGCACCAGACCATGGCGCGCCATTTCAGCAAGTACCCGGTCAGCTTCTGCCGGGCTGCGGCAAAAGGGCACCATGACAATCAGGTTGCGCAGGCCGATCACGTCCCGCACGCGCCGTATCGCGCGGCATTCCAAGGCGAAGCCGTCTCGGTAACGTTCGGATGTATAGCGTGAGGCTCCGCGGAGCCCGAGCATGGGGTTTTCTTCCGCCGGTTCGAATTCGCCACCACCAATCAGGTGGGCGTATTCATTGCTCTTGAAATCAGACAGCCGAAGAATGACAGGCTTTGGATGAAAGGGCGCGGCAAGCTTCGCAATGCCCTGCGCGAGCCGGTCTACGAAATATTCCGCCTTGTCGGGCCAGCCGCGCGTGATGGCCGCGATGCGCTGTTTTGCGTCCCCGTCCTGCAATGTATCAAAGCGCAGCAGTGCCATGGGATGGATGCGGATATGGTCGTTGATGATGAATTCCATCCGCGCCAGGCCAACTCCCGCGGCAGGCAAGCGCCACCAGCGCAGCGCCGCGGCGGGGTTGGCAAGGTTCAACATCACCTTGGTGCGGCTGCGCGGCAATGCCGCGACATCAATTTCGGTCACGTCGAATGCCAGCCGGCCATCATAAATTCTGCCTTCTTCACCCTCGGCGCAAGACAGCGTGATGGTTTGGCCATCCTGCAGCGTCGCAGTTGCGCGGCCCGTGCCTATCACGGCGGGCACGCCAAGTTCGCGGCTGACAATGGCGGCATGGCTCGTTGGGCCGCCGTGATCGGTGACGATGCCGGCCGCACGCCGCATGATGGGCACCCAATCGGGATCGGTTGCCTCAGTCACCAAAATCGCGCCGTCACGAAAGCGTGCAATATCCTCGGCGCCACGAATGACGCAGGCCTCGGCCGTCGCGATCGCCTCACCTACCGCAGCACCGGTCAGGATGGGCCTTGCGCGCCGATCCTTGAGCCGCCAGTTCCGCAACATGCCAGTGCGGCGCGCTTGTACGGTCTCCGGCCTCGCTTGCACGATGAATAGCGCGCCAGTCTCTCCATCCTTCGCCCATTCCAAATCCATCGGGCGGCCATAATGCTGTTCAACGGCCACTGCCCAGCGCGCGAGCTGCAAGATCTCAGCACTTTCCAGCACAAAGGTTTCGCGTTCGCGCTGGGTTGTTTCAAGAAGGGTGGTGCTTGCGCTGCCACCTTCAGCATAAACCAGCTTGCGTTCCTTGGCACCGCGGCTGCGTTCGATGATGGGTATCGCATGCCGCTCGGCAAGAAGCGGCTTGAAGACAGTATACTTGTCTGGTTCAACCGTGCCTTGCACCACCGTCTCACCAAGGCCCCAGGCAGCGCTGATGATGACCACGCCTGGAAAACCTGTTTCGGTATCAAGGGTGAAGATCACACCGGACCCGGCAAGATCAGACCGCACCATGATCTGCACGCCGATGGAAAGCGCGACCGAGAGATGGTCAAAGCCATTCGCTTCCCGATAGGCAATGGCGCGATCCGTAAAAAGCGAGGCGTAGCAGCGGCGGCAGGCTTCAAGCAGTGCGGCTTCACCGCGCACATTCAAAAAGCTTTCCTGCTGGCCAGCGAAGCTTGCTGTTGGCAAATCCTCGGCAGTGGCGCTGCTGCGGACGGCAACCGCGGGCGCGGAAACCTTCTCACGCGCCGCAAGATCGCGATAGGCGCTGCGGATGGCTTCCGCCAAGGCGGGCGACAAATCGCGTTCCAGAAACAAGTGGCGGATCGCCTGGCCCGCCTGTTGCAACGTGATTTTGCCTGCCTGCAAGGCCGCAAGTTGTTCGGCCAGTTCCGGCGCAATGCCGCTTTCCGCCACATGGGCGCGATAGGCCGCCGCCGTTGTGGCGAAGCCGGCCGGCACGCGGATGCCCGCAGCACCCAGCGCCTGGGTCATTTCACCAAGCGAGGCGTTCTTGCCGCCAACACATGGCACATCGCCCGCCCCGAGATTTTCAAACCAGGCGATCAGTTCCGCAGGCATCCGCGTTTGCCCGTCAGCCTTTCTGGCTGATGTCTATCTTGCGTTGCGCCACTGCGGCTTCCGCCGTTTTGGGCAGCGTCACGGTCAGCACGCCTTTTTCGAAGCTTGCTTCAATCTTGTCCCTATCCACGCCGCGCGGAAGCTGGAAGGAACGGCTGAAGCTGCCGAAGCGACGTTCCGAGAGGTGATAATTCTCTGCCTTCTCCTCTCGTTCATCCTTCTTTTCGCCCTTGATGGTCAGCATGTCTTCGGAAAGCGCCAGTTCCACATCCTTGGCATCCATCCCGGGCAATTCGGCCTTGATGCGGAATTCCTTTTCGGCTTCCACAAGATCCATGGCCGGGGCATCGGGCAGGGCACGGCGCAACGCGCCACCGGCGCCACCCCAAAAATTGTCAAACAGCCGATCAACTTCTCCCCGCAAGGTGGCGAAGGGCTGCCATAGGCTTTCCGGGCGGGCAGTAACTGCCTGCGGGGCCTGCTGTTCCGGTTTCTGTGTGCTTTGACTTTCGCTCATGCTGAGCATTCCTTCCTTTGTTTCGCCTTGCACAACGCCTGTGCGCGCGGGCGCAGGAAATGCCGCCCGCTGTCCTTAAATGCCAAAATGGCTTTCTGCGTCTTGACCTAAGTCAATTGGCAATGCCGGTACCGGCGCGATAAAGTGCCCGAAGCCCATGATCATGGCAGCCAATGCAGCGCCCCTGGCCGGCGCTTCCCGCGGCACCGGCGCCCCCCCGGTCTTCGTCGCGCGTGGTCTTACCAAAAGTTATGGCAGCGGCGATGCCACTGTTTACGCGCTGCGCGACCTTGATCTTGAAATCCAGCAGGGTGAATTTGTTGTGCTCCTGGGGCCATCCGGTTCGGGAAAATCCACCCTATTGAATATCCTGGGCGGGCTTGATGTACCGAGCGCGGGTCGCGCGGCCTGGCGCGACCATGAATTGACCGGTGCGGATGAGGCAGCCCTTACGGCCTATCGGCGCGATCATGTCGGCTTTGTCTTTCAATTCTACAATCTGATCCCAAGCCTCACCGCGCGGGAGAATGTGGAATTGGTCGCGGAAATCGCGCGCAACCCAATGCCGCCCGAAGAAGCGCTTGCCTTGGTTGGCTTGTCGCATCGGCTGGATCATTTCCCGGCTCAGCTTTCCGGCGGTGAGCAGCAACGCGTCGCTGTGGCTCGCGCCATCGTCAAACGCCCGGATGCCTTGCTCTGCGATGAACCGACCGGCGCGCTTGATGTCGAAACAGGCAAGCTCGTGCTTTCCGCCATTGCGCGCGCGAACCGAGAGGTAGGCGCGACCACCATCATCATCACGCATAACGCCGCAATCGCCGGCATGGCGGATCGGGTATTGCGCATGGGGGGCGGGCGCATCGTTTCGATTGAACGCAACCCGCACCGCCTTGCGCCTGAGGATTTGGTCTGGTGAGGATGCTGGACCGCAAATTGCTCCGTGATTTATGGTCGTTGCGCGGCCAGGTGATGACGATTGCCATGTTGATTGGCGCGGGCGTTGCCGTGCTGGTGATGTCGGTCAGCAGCTTCCTCGCCCTTCGTGGGGCGCAGCAGGCATTTTATGCCGAAAGCCATTTTGCGGAGATCTCTGCCGAAGTGAAGCGGGCGCCGCGCCCGCTGCTTGCGCGCATTGCGGAACTTCCCGGCATCGCCACAGTCGAAGGGCGCGTCAGCGGCGATGTCCGGGTGGATTGGCCAGGCGCGGAGGTACCTGTCGCGGGCCGCATCCTGTCGCTGCCGGGCAGTGGCGATCAGCCGGCGCTCAATCGCTTGCGCCTGCTGGCGGGACATTTGCCGGAGCCGACGCGCCAGAATGAGGCAGTGATGCACGCTGCCTTTGCCGAGGCTTGGCGGGTGCGTCCCGGTGATGGGATCGCGCTGATCCTGAATGGCCGACGCGAAGCCTTCCGCATTGTTGGCATCGCGCATTCGCCGGAATTCGTCTTCACATCGCGCCAGGGCAGCCCGCTGCCTGATGATCGCGGCTTCGTTGTGCTCTGGGCAAATGAGGAAGGCGTAGCCCGCGCCTTCGACATGCAAGGCGCCTTCAATGAAGTATTGCTGACGCTGGCCCCCGGCGCATCCGAAGCGGCGGTGACCGCAGAGTTGGACCGGCTCTTGCTACCCTGGGGTGGGCGCGGTGCCTATGGGCGGCGCGACCAGCCCTCTCATCGCTTCCTCGAAGATGAATTGGCTGAACAGCGCATCCTGGCCGTGACGGTGCCCGTGGTGTTTTTCGGCATCGCCGCCTTTCTGCTCAATATCGTGCTGGGTCGCATGGTCGAAGCGCAGCGCGAGCAAATCGCCGCACTGAAAGCGCTGGGCTACCCTGCCTTTCCGATTGCGGCGCATTACGCGAAATTTGTCGCCGTGATCTGTCTGCTGGGTTCACTGCTTGGCGTTACAGCAGGGGCCTGGATGGGGGCGGGCATGCTGAATAATTACCGGCCCTTTTTCCGGTTCCCGGAAATGCCTTATTTGCTGCCGGTCTGGCTGCCCTTTTTGGCGGCTGCAACAAGCTTCGCTGTCGCCTTGCTTGGCGTCTATGCAGCGCTGCGGCGGATCTTGCAGCTGCCAACTGCCGAAGCGCTGCGCCCCGCGCGCCCAGTCGCGTTCGGAGGCCGATCGCTTGGCTTTTTGGGAAGCCGCCTTGGCGCCGCAAGAAAAATACCGCTGCGCGGCCTGCTTGGCCGCCCGCTCCGCACCTTCTTCACCGTATTCGGCATTGCGATGGCCTTGCCCATGGTGGTGCTTGGCCTGTTCTGGTGGGATGCGATGGACAGCATGGTCGATTTGCAATTCGACCGTATCGAACGCGGCGACGCTTTTGTGGCGCTGACAGACCCGCGCCATGCCCGCGCCGTGCGCGAATTGGCGCGGCTGCCAGGCGTATTGGCGGCGGAGGGTCAGCGCATTGTGCCAGTGCGCCTGCGGGCCGCGCAGCAAAGCCGTCTTCTGGCCTTGACGGGCCTGCCTTCAAACGCCGAGCTGCGTGTACCGCGCGATGCCGCTTTCCGCCCGGTGCCGATCCCGCAGGATGGCATCGCGCTTAGTCGGCGGCTCGCCGAGACTCTTGGCGTGCGTGAGGGTGACATTGTGCAGGTGGAAATGCTGGAAGGCGCGCGGCATGAGCAAGACCTGCCGGTCGCCGCGCTGGTGGAAGATGTCATTGGCTTCACGGCGCTGGTCGAAATCGGTGCGCTGAACCGGCTGATGCGAGAAGATGATCTGGTTTCCCATATTGCGCTACGGATTGATCCGCTGGAGGCTGGGGCGCTCTGGCAGTATCTGGCGGAGCGGCCGCGCGTTGCGGCGACCAATGTAAAGGCCGTGTGGCTGCGCGCCTTTGATGAGGTGATTGCCGGTCTTGTGCTGACCAGTGCCGTGACGCTGACCGGCTTTGGTATCATCATCGCGGTCGGCGTTGTCTACAACAGCGCGCGCGTGGCCTTGCAGGAAAGGGGCTGGGAAATGGCGAGCCTGCGGGTCCTTGGCTTCACACGGCAGGAAGTGGGGCGCATCCTGCTGGCGGAACTCGCCGTGGCAGTTTTCCTTGCTGTGCCAATCGGGCTTTTTCTGGCGCAATGGATTCTTGGGCTGATCCTGGGCGCGCGGGATAATGAAAGCTTCGATGTGCCTGCCGTGATCAGCAGCGGCACCTTCGCGGCGGCAGCACTTGTGGTCCTGGGCGCGGCATTCGCCAGTGCGGTGCTGGTGCGGCGGCGGATTGACCGGCTCGATCTGGTGGCAGCCTTGAAGGCGAGGGATTGAGCGATGGGCCGCTATTCGCGCTGGGCTTTGGTTTCTGTGATCGTCATCGCGGGATTGGCCAGTGCCTTCCTTGCCTTCCGGCCGAAACCAATTCTTGTGGAAACGGAACAGATCAGCCGAGGCCGTTTTGAAGCCTTGGTGGAGGAAGATGGCCGCACCCGCCTGCGAGACCGCTATATCGTATCGGCGCCGCTCGCCGGTCGTGTGCTGCGGCTTGGTGTACGTGCCGGAGATGCAGTGGCACGTGGCGATCTGGTGGCGGAAATCCTGGCTGCGCCATCCGCCCTGCTGAGCCCACGCGCGCGGCGCGAGATTGAAGAACGCATCGGCGCGGCAGAGGCCATGTTGCAACAAGCCGGCATTATGGTGGAGCGCGCTGCGGCCCAACAGGTTCAGACCGAAGCGGATGCGGCGCGGATACGCGCGCTGCACGCCCGCGGTGCCGCACCATTGCAGCAATTGGAACGCGCCGAACTCGCCGAACGCATTGCTGCACGCGATATGCTGGCCGCCGAGCGGCGCCGCCATGCCGCCGAGCATGAATTGGACCAGGCGCGCGCGCTGCTCTCGGCCAATCATACTTCGGAAAACGGCTCCGAGTGGCGCGCAGTGCATGCGCCGGTGTCAGGGCGCGTGCTGCGCGTGTTGCAGGAAAGTGAGGCTATTGTCGCCTCGGGCACACCCCTGCTGGAACTTGGTGATCCGGCGGAAATTGAGGTTGTGGTTGATGTCCTCACTTCTGAAGTCGTGCGCATCACGCCTGGGGCACGTGTGGTGATTGAACGCTGGGGTGGGCCGGTGCCGCTGCAAGGCCGCGTCCGGCTGGTGGAACCCGGGGCCTTCACCAAGGTATCGGCGCTTGGTGTTGAAGAACAACGGGTTTGGGTCGTGATTGACCTGACCAGCCCCTATGAGCGTTGGGCTGCGCTTGGCGATGGCTTTCGCGTGGATGCGCGGATCACGGTTGAAGTGGTTGAGGATGCGCTGCTGGTCCCGGTGAGCGCGCTTTTCCGCCGCGGGCCTGGCTGGGCGGTATTTGTTGTGCAGGACGGCATCGCGCGTGAACGCCAGATCGAAATCACGCGCCGTTCCGCCCGCAGCGCCATTGTTTCGGGCGGGCTTGGGATTGGTGAGACCGTTATCCTGTTTCCGCCAAGCAGGTTGCGTGATGGCAGCCGTGTCAGTGGAAAACGGTGAGCCTGCGGCGGTGTATCGAAGGGCAAAGCGCTGCTATCGATAGGCGCTTCGTTGAGTGGTCGCGTATTCGACCCCTGTGGAACCCGCATCGAAACTTTGTAAAACACCCAAGTAACCCATTGATCTCCGGTGGCGCTTTTGCAGAGTTTGCAAATTCTAAGATATTGAAAATTCAACATCCTTTTACTCCACCAGGGCGCGTTTCAAAATAACCGCTGTTCCATGCATTCGGCCAAGCGCATCGCCGCAGAGCCGCATGTCACTGAAGAAGAAACTCTTCCCGCTTTGCGCTGGATCATGGCGCCATGCTGCTTGCCGGCACAGCGTGCAGCACAGCAGATGAATTGCGGGAGGACGCCTCATGCAGGACGATGTTGATCTGATTGCCCCTTCCTTGGCCGCGCCGGAACCCGTGGCCGTCCGCAGCATAGCCAACGAAGCCGCTGAATTGACCAGCCCGGGGCCGGGCCATGCCGCAAGGCCTGTTCGCGCGGCCTTTGAAAGCGGGGAATACCCTTACGCAACAAACCTGACCGAGAAGGAATACCTGCAAAGGGTCAAGCCGCTGCAAGTGGAACTACTGAAGGCGCAGGCCTGGGTGAAGGACGCCAATGAGCGCATCGTCATCCTGTTTGAAGGCCGTGACGCGGCCGGCAAGGGCGGCACCATCAAGCGCTTCATGGAACATCTCAATCCGCGCGGCGCGCGTGTGGTGGCCTTGGAAAAACCATCAGAGCGTGAGCGCACGCAATGGTATTTCCAGCGCTATGTCGAACATTTGCCCGCCGGCGGCGAAATGGTTTTCTTCGATCGCAGCTGGTACAATCGCGCAGGCGTCGAGCGCGTGATGGGCTTTTGCTCCCCCGGCGATTATCTTGAATTCATGCGTCAGGCGCCGGAGCTTGAACGCATGCTCACCCGGTCCGGCATACGCCTGTTCAAGTTCTGGTTCAGTGTGACGCGCGACGAACAGCTGCGGCGCTTCCATGCGCGTGAAACCGACCCGTTGAAGCAATGGAAGCTCTCACCGATCGACAAGGCGAGCCTCGACAAATGGGATGATTACACCGAAGCCAAGGAGGCGATGTTCTTCTACACGGACACTGCCGATGCGCCCTGGACCATTGTGAAATCCAACGACAAGCGCCGCGCCAGGCTTGAAGCCATGCGCCACTTCCTGAGCAGACTGCCCTATGATGGCAAGGATGGTTCGGTGGTGAATGCGCCCGATCCGCTCATTGTCGGTGGCGCGGCACATGTCATTGGCCGCAGCAGCCATATTTTGGGAACCGCATTGCATCCGGAGCAACGCCGAACGCGTCCATAGCAGGCTTTGGGGGTTACGGGGGCGCTGCCAGGCCATGCGCCTTCTGAAGCCCTTGGGTTTTCCAGCGCTTGGGCTAAGCTTCCCTGACGCGCAACAAGCGCCAGCATCAGGGGGCGTCATTCACATGCGAAACATCTCTCGGCGCGGATTTGGCGCCATGGTCGCAACGGGGCTCAGCCTGCCCCATATCGCACGCGCAGCGGAATGGCCGACGCGCACGGTGACACTGCTTGTACCCTATCCGCCGGGCGGGCCTTCGGATGTTTCGGTTCGGCCGATGGTGGAACCGCTTTCGCGCATCCTGGGCCAGCCGGTGGTAATTGAAAACCGCGCCGGGGCAGGGGGAAGCATTGGTGCACAAGCGGTCGCGCAATCACGCGATGGCCATACGGTCATGATTTTTCCAACCGCGGTGCTGACCATCAGCCCGCATGTCATGGCGCAATTGCCCTATGATCCTGCAACCGCCTTCATCCCCGTCGCGCGCATCACGCTTGGCTATAGTGTCATAGCGTCCCATCCATCCTTGCCGTTTCGCGATGCGGCCGGGCTGATTGCCTATGGCAAGTCCAATCCTGGGCAATTGCGCTTTGGCTCCGCGGGGCCTGGCACCATCACGCAATTGACGGGGGAGCTTTTCGGCGATGTCACCGGCATCAGGCTGGAACACGTGCCCTATCGCGGGTCCGCGCCATCACTCACCGATGCGCTGGCGGGGCGCGTGCAGCTGTTGTTTGATTCGGTTGCGGTGCCGGCGGTGAATGACGGCAAGCTGATTGGCATTGCGACGATTGGCGAGAATAGAAATCCCTCATTGCCCAATGTGCCGACCCTTGGCGAGATTGGGCTGGAACGCGCTTTGGCCATTCCCTGGTACGGCGTCGCCGCCCCCGCTGCCATGCCACCTGCGGCAGTGGCGCGGCTGACGGAAGCCTTGCGCCAAGTGACTGCCCTACCCGAGGTCGCGAATGCCATGGCGCCGGCCGGGCTTGTGCCCGCTTTCGAAGGCGGCAGTGTTTTTGCCGAACGTGTCCGCCGTGAAAGGGACATGTATGGCGCGCTTGCCAGGCGCATCGGCATCCAACCGCAATGACCTAAGCCAATTCTTGTGCAGGATATCGCCGCGCATCTCGCGCTGATTTTTGATGGCATCAATATCTGGGCGGCGCTTGGCGTGACCTTCGTCGCGGGGCTGATGCGCGGCTTTGCCGGTTTCGGTTCGGCGATGCTGATGGCGCCCATCTTCGCCATGCTGTTCGGTTCGGCCGATATGGTGGTGACGGTGGTGGCGATTGAATTGATTGTCTCCTTCCAGCTTTTTCCGCAGGTGCGCCATCAGGCCGATTGGAAGCTGCTGACGCCCATGAGCATCGCGGCCTGCGCGGCCATGCCGCTCGGTGTCTGGCTGCTCGCGAATGTGGACAAGAATGCGATCATTACGGCGGTTTCGGCGGTGATCGTGTTTTTTGTGGTGATCATGTGGACCGGCTGGCGCTACAAGGGCCGCAGAAGCCAGCCGGCCACCATCCTGGTTGGCGCTGTCTCGGGGGCGATGATGGCCACCACCAGCGTCGGCGGTCCGCCCGTGCTGCTTTATCTGCTCTCAGGCAATGATCCGCCGCAGGTGAACCGCGCCAATATCGTCACCTATTATTTCCTAACGCAATTTCTGCTGATTGCGATTGTGATGGCCTCAGGGGTTGCGGGGGTCACGGCGCTGATCCGCGCAGTGATTTTGCTGCCGGTGATGCTGCTTGGCGCCTGGGTGGGTGGGCGCGCCTTTCAGGGGCTGGGCAATGAACAGCTTTATCGCCAGGTGGCTTTGACCATCCTGTTCTGCACGGGGATGTTCGGGTTGTTGCGGGGATTTCTGCTGTGACCAACTGCGCAAAAGCGTTTTACGGCCGGATCGCTGGCGTTTCCAGCACCATGCCGCGCGCCCTTTCCATCAAATAGGACTCAATGGCGATGAATTCCGCCGACCCATAGGCAAAGGGCTCCGCGCGCACGCCGTTCATGCAACCGCGCAGACGCCTTTGCAGGGACCCCAGTGCCTGCCATTCCAGCCGATAGATCGGATAGCCCGTCGGGTGCCCTTGCGGAATGATGCTGCCCGCAAGCCTGCGCCCGGCATGATCATCATGGCATTGTGCGCAGGATAGATCGATCTGCCCCATGCGCGTCATGTAAAGGCGCTGTCCCGCTTCGCGCGTGGCCCGCATGCCCGCATCTTCGGGTGGAGCAATCGGCAGGCCGCGCGATTGATGCGCAACAAAGCTGGTCAGCGCCAATACTTCCTGACTTTCGCGCGCCAAGGGCGTGCCGGCCTGGCGTGTTTCGCGGCATTGGATGATGCGCCCGGCCAGATCAATCGCGCTACCGCTTGCCTGATCAAAAGCGGGATACCGTGCCGCCACACCGCGCATGCTGCTTGCGGCATCGCCATGGCAATCGGCGCAGGATTGCGCGGAAGGGGAGGGCTTGCGGCCCCACAGCGCTTCCCCTTCCAAAACCCACAGCATGCCAGGGTTCATGCTGTCATCACGCTGCATCGCCTGCGCTTCGGGGCGCATGTCCAAAAGGCCTGAACGCCTTTCCTCAGCCCCCGCCATCGAACAATAAGCGAGCAGCGCGAATAGGATGCGCTTCATGTCACGGTGATGTGGCGCGTCTCTGTCTGCGCAAAGCCATTATCGCCTTCCCAGGTAAAGGTGATCAGCCCCGATTGCGTCGCGATGGTGGTAAAGGCGATGAAGGGATTGGCGGCAATCGCCGGCGATAGGGTCGCGTTGAAAACAACCTCCCCACCATAGCGGCAGGTGAATTTCCAGATGATATCGCGCGGCTGCACCACACCTTCGGCATTCGGGCGATAGCCGGTTTCCATGACATGCTGGATAAGCGCGCGCATTTCAATCACCGCGCCTTTTTCAACCGATGTTGGCACCCGCAGCAGCACACGCGCCATGGCTCACCCCTCCACGCAGGCGGCCAAGGTGACCACCACTTCAACACGCTGCGCCCAGAAACTGCCATCACTCATTTCAGCCACCGCCACCAAGGCTTGAGAGGTCGCCAAGCGGATATGGGTCGCGAGGTAAGCCCGCCCGGCACGCGGCCCGAATTGCGCGATGATCACATTGGGCTGCGGATTGCGTTCATTGAAAACACCAATGCGGCGAACGTGATCCGCTGCCGTCATGGGCGTTTCCACCGCAACCGAAATCGGCACCGCATTGCCGTTTTCGACAAGCGGCGAGACATCAAGCCTGACACGCCCTTCGCGCATCGGCTGACCGCGGGTGAACTCCTGCAAGGCGGCTGCAAGGCTTTGCCGATCCGCAAGCGTTGGCGCCGGCAATAGCAAGGCACCCGGTGCCGCCAGCAAAACGCGGCGCGTGACTTTCATGGCGCCTTCTCCGCCTTCAGCCCCATCAGAAAGGCCAGCACATCCTCAATCTCGGCAGCGTTCAAGATTGGTCGGTCACGCCACGCGGAACCCACGCGATTCAAACCCTCGATCCGATGATAGGCAGGCATGATGCTCTCCGGATTGACGCGCTTATTGTCCATCAGGCGAAGCCGAAGCTGACCCTCAGTCCAGCGGCTGCCGGCACCTTCCAGGCCCGGCGCCAGATTGCCTTGCAGCGGTTCCTCAGGGAATGGTCCGCTATGGCACAGCAGGCACAGGCCCTTTTGCCGATCCGTGATGATGGCGCGCCCACGCTCAGGATCGCCAGCGCTACCCGTAAGTGATTGCGCCACCGCATCACCTGTCACTTGAAGCGCCTGCGCCGCGGCCATGGCTGGAAACGCCATGGCCAGCATCAGGCCTGCCAGAAACCGCGCTCCCCTCACGCCCGCCTGAGGTCAGCATGCTTCAGAGGCAAATGCCGCACCCGCTTGCCAGTCGCGGCAAAGATCGCGTTCAGCACCGCGGGGGCAGCGACGGCAATCGTGGGCTCCCCAACCCCGCCCCAGAAGCCACCCGATTGCAGGATGATGGTTTCGACCTTCGGCATTTCATCCATGCGCAGCACCTGGTAGGTATCGAAATTCTCCTGCTCAATCCTGCCGTTTTTCACCGTGCATTCGCTATGCAGCGCGGCTGAAAGCCCATAGACAAAGGACCCTTCCACCTGCATTTCGATCTGCTGCGGATTGACCGCATGGCCGCAATCAATTGCGGTCACGATGCGGTGGATTTTGAGCTCACCCTTGTCATCGACAGACACTTCCGCAGAGGCCGCGACATAGCTGCCAAACCCATGCGTCTGCGCGAGTCCACGGAAAACCGCCTGCCCATTCACCGGCGCCGGCGTGCTGCCCCAGCCGACGCGTTCCGCGACGGCGTTCAGTACTGCCAGATGTCGCGGATGATTGGCCATCAACGCGCGGCGAAACGCCAAGGGATCCTTGCCCGCCGCATGGGCCAATTCATCCATGAAGCATTCAAGATAAATCGCGTTCTGGTTCAGGTTCACGCCGCGCCAGAAGCCAGGCGGCACATGCGGGTTGCGCATGGCGTGATCAATCAGCAGGTTCGGGATGGTATAGCCAATATCCGCTTCCCCACCGCTGGCATTCAACCCCTGGAAGGCCACCGGGTCGCGCCCATCACGAATATTCTGCGGGAAAATACCGGCCACAATGGATTGGCCGGAAATCCGCATATGCAGGCCAACCAGATTACCCTGTGCATCCAAGCCACCTTGCAGCTTGCACATCGTGACGGGGTGGAAGCGCCCTTGCAGCATATCTTCTTCGCGCGACCAGATCAGTTTGATTGGCGTACCGGGAATTTGCCGGGCGATCGCGACCGCCTGCCGCACCCAATCATGCACCGCGCCACGCCGGCCGAAGCCGCCGCCAAGATGGATCTTATGCACTTCGCAGCGCGCCGGCGGGAGGCCGGCCGCTTCGGCGGTGGCAGCCAAAGCCGCTTCACCATTTTGCGTCGGCGTCCAAACCTCACAACGCTCCGGCGTCCAAAGCGCGGTCGCGTTCATCGCCTCCATGCAGGCATGGTTCTGATGCGGATAGCCATAAACCGCTTCAATGCGCTTGGCGGCACCCGCCAGCGCAGCACGCGCATCACCATTGCGATTGCCAACGGCGGCTTCCGGCGCATCCAGCCCGGCCTTCATCACCTCAGCGAATGAAGCGGAGGATGCATTGGCATGCGGCCCCTCATCCCAGGTGATCTTCACCGCATCAAGCGCCGTCTTGGCACGCCACCAAGTATCGGCGACCACCACAACCGTATTGTCACCAAGCCGGAGCACATGCTTGACGCCCGGCATCGCTTCCGCCGCCTTGCTGTCCATGGCGCCAATCTTGCCGCCAAAAACCGGGCAGGCGCGGATGGCGGCATTCAGCATGCCAGGCAGGCGCAGATCCATTCCGTAAACCTGGCTGCCATTCAGCTTTTGCGCCGTATCCAGGCGGGGGATGGATTTACCGACGAGCTTCGAATTCTTTGGGTCCTTCAGCTGAATATCCGTGGGCAGTGTCAGCCGCGCCGCCGCTTCCGCCACCTTGCCGAAGCTGGTGCTGCGCCCGCTTGGGCCATGGGTGATGATGCTATTGGCCACGCTGCATTCGCCGGCCGCAACACCCCAGCCATTGGCCGCTGCCTGCACCAGCATCATGCGCGCCGCCGCACCGCCCTTGCGGACATAATCATGGCTGTCGCGAATGCCGCGGCTGCCGCCCGTAGACATATTCCCCCAGGCCCGATTGCGCGCCAGGTTCTGGCCGGGTGTTGGATATTCCGTGGTCACCTTGGACCAATCGCATTCCAATTCCTCGGCGACCAATTGTGCGAGGCCCGTCAGCGTCCCTTGTCCCATTTCCGAACGCGCGATGCGGATCACGACCGTGTCATCGGGCCGCACCACGACCCAGACATTGATCTCCGGCACGGCATTGCTGCCTTGCGCGGCAGCGGATTTCACCAGCGGCGCATGAAAGCCAAAGGTGAAGGCACCAAGGGCGGAAGAAACCGTCGCAAGCAAACCACGACGGAAAGGGTTTGTGATGGCATTCATGATGCTGTTCCCCCTCAACCGCTTGTGCTGATGCCAGCGGCGCGCTGGATGCCGGCAATGACGCGATTATAGGTGCCGCACGGCAGATATTCGTCATTTCCTCGCGAATTTGCGCCTCGGTCGGCTTCGGATTGGCCGCGAGCAAGGCGCTGGCCGCCATGATCATGCCGGGCTGGCAGAAGCCACATTGCGGCACATCCAAGGCAAGCCAGGCCTGCTGGATGGGGTGGCTGCTATCGGGCGAAAGCCCTTCAATGGTGACGATCTTTTGGTTTTCATTGAAGGCGGAAACCGGCAAGGAACAGGCGCGCACGGCGGCACCATCCACATGCACGGTGCAGGAACCGCATTGCGCCACGCCGCAACCATATTTGGTGCCTGTCAGGCCAAGCTGTTCGCGCAATACCCAAAGGAGTGGCGTATCCGCCTCAACCTCGATATCCATAACGCGGCCATTCACATTCAGTTTTGCCACTTCTGCCTCCGCTTGCCATTCCGTTATGCCTGACCCTGAAGCCGGCTTGGGCGAGATGAGCTTTCCCCAATCGGTCAAGGGCGCTTCAAGACCCTGTATCGGAAGGCTAACCTGAACGGCAGATGAATTGAGAGGTCAAAATAGCGGGGCCGGCCTATGCCCCATCCCCACTCGCCCGATACCAGGCAGCAATCTCATCACCCTGCATGGCAATAACGTGCGGATCAGCCGCCAATTCAGCGAAAAGCGCCGCCAGCGCGTCAATCCGATGCGGCACGGCCGAGATATAGGGGTGGATCGCGATGCACATGATCTTCACGCCGGCGGAAGCCTCAGCCTCCGCGATCAGGCGCTTGGCGTGCAACCGGGCGCGGCGGGGCAATTCTTCCTCATCATGGTGCTGGATCATCACCACGGGGATATCGTTGAGCTCCACCGAATAGGGCAGGGACAGCAGCTCCCCATGCGTGGTCGCGACACGTGCGGGCAGATCATCCACCACGAAATCACCAAGCCAGCTAATGCCTGCTTCGGCCAGCAGATCGGGCGTTTCCAGTGTTTCGGTGAGCCCCGGCCCGAGCCAGCCACGGCAGGCGCGGCCCGTGAAATCGGCAATGGTCTTGACGGTACGCGTAATCGCTTCGCGCTGATCGGGCATCTTGTGTGTGGGCACCTGCACCCAGCCATGGCCCATGAATTCCCAACCCGCATCGCGCGCCGCCGCAGCCACGCGCGGATAGGCGCCAATCACGCTGCCATTGATGGAAAGCGTTGGGCGCATGCCGTGCTTTTCAAACATTTCCAGAAAGCGCCAAAAACCCACGCGCATCCCATATTCATGCCAGGCCCAATTCGGCAGATCCGGCTGCAAGACAGCGGCTGTGGGCGCCACCAGCACCTGCCGGGGCATGGGGTTTTCGATCAGCCAATTCTCGATATTCACCACGGGCCACAGGATCAGCTTCTGCCCACCGGGCAGGCTATGGCGCGGGCGATCGGAAGGCGCGGTATAACGCAGCCGCTCAACGGGGGCGATCATGCCGCTTTCTTGCCATGATGGCTATGCAGCCGCGCCGAAAGATCACGCCGCACGGCATTGAATTCCGGTGAGGAAACATCGCGCGGCCGCGGCAATTCAATGCGATGCTCACTGGCAATCCGCCCCGGCCCGGGTTCCATCACCACCACGCGATCCGCCAGGAAAATCGCCTCCTCAATCGAATGCGTGACGAATAGGACTGTGAGTTTCGTGCGCTGCCAGATATCCAGCAATTCATCCTGCAAGCGTTCCCGCGTCATGGCATCGAGCGCGCCGAAGGGTTCATCCATGAGCACCATTTCGGCATCATTGGCGAGCACCCGCGCAATCGCCACACGCTGCTTCATGCCGCCTGAGAGCTGATGCGGATAGGCATCGGCAAAGCGCGTCAAGCCCACCATATCGACAAAGCGATCCACCAGCTTGCGAAGCTCTGCCTTGGGCAGCCCACGCGACGCCGGACCAAAGCCGATATTCTGCCGCACGGAAAGCCAGGGAAACAGCCCGTAATCCTGAAACACCATGCCCCGATCCGGCGCAGGGCCAGCGATGGGCTTATCCCACATCAGTGCCTGACCAGCACTGGGTGCTTCAAACCCCGCCACAATGCGCAGCAAGGTGGATTTGCCGCAGCCGGACGCGCCGATCAGGCAGACGAATTCGCCTTTCTCGACAACCAGATTGGCATCGCGCAAGGCTTCAATGCGCTGGTCATTCAGCTCATAGACCTTGCTGATATGGCGCAGATCAAGAATGGGAAGCTCAGCCATGGTGTGAAGGGCTCCAGCGCAGCAGACGGTTCATGATGGCAACAATGACGCGGTCGGAAATGAAGCCGGCAATGCCGATCACGATCATGCCGCAAATCACCAATTCGGTGCGCGACAAGGTGCGGCCATCCATGATCACGGCACCAAGCCCTTGCGGCACGCCGGTCATCTCCCCCACCACAATCACGAACCAGGCAAGCCCCAAACCGAGCCTTAGGCCCGTGAAGATGGAAGGCAATGATGCCGGCAATACTACGCGGAAGAATTGCGCCGTGCCGGAACAGCCCAGCATGGAAGCCGCTTCAAACAGCCGCTTTTCCACACTGCGCACGCCAAAAACCGTGTTCAGCAGAATGGGATAAAAGGCGCCGAGGAAGACCAGGAAGAAGGCCGAACGCGGCCCAAGCCCGAACAGGATCATGGAAAGCGGCAGCCAGGCCGTCACCGGAATGGGGCGCATCAATTGCAGAAAGGGATCCAGCAGCGCGCGCACCTGTTCATTGCGCCCAATCAGCAGCCCAAGCGGCACCGCCACCAGCGCGGCGAGTGCAAAACCGCCATACACCCGCTGCATGGACGCAAACAAATGGATATGGAGTGTGGCCGAAAACGCATCATCCCAAATGCCGCCAATGGCGAAATCCACCATATATTCAGCGACATCGGCGGGGGAGGGGATAAGCCGCGTCATCCCCGCCATCACCGCGAAATGCCAGCCGAAGAGCAGCGCCACCGGCACCACCAGCGCGAGCATGACCCCCTTCACGCGCGGCCAGATAACGCCGGCGGATCGAGACTTCTTTTCTTCCGCCGTGCTTTCGGCGGCCACACTCGCGCTCATTCAGCTAACTTTCAGGAAGTCGCGACTTCGTTGGAGAAGCGCGGATTGAGGAAGCGGTCGAAGTTGGGCAGGGCGCGGATCTGGCGCATTTCCAGCATTTGCTGAGCATAGGCGCGCGCCTGCGTCATCACCGTATCGTCAAGCCGCCAGGTATATTCCACGTTGTTTTCAGCAAGCGCACGATCCACGGCGGCGCGCGGCGCGCCCAGGATGCGCACCGTCGCTTCCGCCACTTCGGCCTTATTGGCCATCATGTGTTCGCTGGCGCGGCGATGAATGCCAAGCATGGTCCTCACCAAGGCAGGGTCTTGCGCGATCATCGCTTCCGATGTGGCGAAGATCATATTGAGGCCGCCCATCGCAGTGCCGTAGGGGAATTCGACCAATTCACCGACACCAGAGGAAAGCGAAAGCCCCGGACCCGGTTCGGCACCCACATAGGCATCAATATCGCCGCGGGAGAGCATGGCGTGCATTTCACCAAAGGGTACGCGCACGCTGGTGATATCGCGCACTGTCATTCCGTTCTGGCGGAGCCGCTCCAGGATGAACACTTCCTGGGTGGAGCCTGGCCAAATGCCAACGCGCTTGCCGCGCAGCCCGGCAATGTCACGAATGCCAGACCCGGCCTTGGCAATCACGCCCATGCCGCGATTGCAGAAGGCGCCGACCACCACAACCGGCTCACCCGCTGCGGCGCCAAGCGTGGCGGCAGCAATGCCGAAGCCACCGAAGTCAACACTGCGCGTCACCACGGCATTCTTGCCATCCGTTGGGCTGTCAAAGGTGATGATTTCGATATTCAGCCCCGCCGGCGCGAAGCGCTGATAGAAATGGGGTGTCATGGAATGGATCAGCCGGAGCGATCCCATCTTCACCGTGCGCGCAGCCTGTGCACGTGCAATCGAAGGGGCGGCGAGGGGGGCCAAGGCGATGGCACCCAAAAGATGACGACGTTGCATCATGAATTCTCCTTTGTTGAAGCCTCAAGCGGGGGTTGCGATGCTGGCGAGAAAGGCGCGCCAGCCACCAAAGCGGGTAATGTCTTCCGCGCCCTGCAAGCCTTCCGGTTCCACCAGAAAACCCTTGGGGCGAGAGCCATCGGCCAGAAGCAGCGTGCCGATGCCAAGCGGGGCAGGAATGCGGGATACAAAGCGGCCAAAGCCATCATCGGGCAGGGCCCAGACCTCGGTCGCAATCGCCGCACCTGCACCGGGTGCCACACGCAGCAAGCCAGGCCGACGCGGCGGGCCTCCTGCCAGCGCGTAAAGCCGATAGCAGGGCTCGGTCAGCACGGCGCGACGCAGCACACCACCTTCGGAGACCAATTCATGATTGAGCGGCAGGCCCGACAGATGCGCGCCAACAACAACAATTTCGATCATGCGGCTTCAGCCTTTTCTGCTGCGGCCTGACGGCGCGTGAATTCCTGCGCGAGCGCCATCAGCGCCGCATCCGTGCCGCGCGGGCCAATCAAGGTGATGCCGGCGGGCAAGCCATCCGGCCGCTTCGGCCCCGGCACTGCCAATGCGGCAAGGTCAAGCAGATTGACGAAATTCGTATAAACCCCAAGCCGCGCATTCGGCGTGAAGGGATCGGCCGCCAGCGCCGCCAGTGTCGGGAAACAGGGAACCGAGGGCACCACCAATACTTCATGCGCCGCGAAAAAATCCTCGGCCACGCGGCGATATTCGGCAAGGCGATACATGCCACGAAACGCATCCACGGCGCTGAAGCCGCTCGCGCCATCAATGATCTTTTGTGTCACGGGATGCAGCGCACCGGGATGTGCGCGCGCAAAATCACCAAAAGCTGCCGCGCGTTCCGCGACCCAGGGGCCCTCATACAAAAGCTTGGCGGCATCCAGCATGTCGGTAATCGCGGCCTCTGTTGCTGAAGGCAACAAATCCAAAGCCGCCACCCAGGCTGCGCGCCCGGCGGCATCATCCAGATGCGTATCGGCGGCACGCGGCACGGCGATGCGTGCGGGCACCGCGCCCGGTTCCTGCCAGGTGATCGGGCGGCTGAAGGGATCAGCGCGATCCTCACCTGCCAAGGCCGCAAATCCGGTCCAGGCGTCTTCAAGACAGGCGGCGAAGACCGAAACGCAATCCAGGCTGCGGCAGGCCGGCACCACGCCGCGAGTCGAAATCGCGCCCACGCTTGGCTTCAGCCCGACAATGCCATTCAGCGCCGCCGGCACACGGCCCGAACCCGCCGTATCCGTGCCCAGCGCCAGCGTCACAATCCCGCGCGCCACCGCGACCGCCGAACCGGAAGATGACCCACCCGGCACATGCTCAGCCGACACGGCATTGCGCGGCACGGGATAGGGTGTGCGCACGCCGACCAACCCGGTTGCGAATTGGTCCAGATTGGTCTTGCCAAGAATAAGCGCCCCTGCGGCGCGGAGCCGACGCACCGCCTCGGCATCCTCGGTCGGGATATGGCTGAAAGCCGGGCAGGCGGCGGTCATGGGCCGGGCGGCCACGGCGATGTTATCCTTCACCGCCACCGGCAGGCCCCAAAGCGGATAGGCCACCGGGTCAAAGCCGGGCAGGGCGCTAATCGCCGCCGCAATGGCCTCGGGCGGCGTCACATCCAGAAAAATCCCCGGATCATTGGCGGCTTCCAGCCGGCGCAAAGCCTCGGCCAGCACGGCTTGCGGCGTCACGCCGGCGCGATAGGCGGCATGCAAGGCGGCGCGTTGAAAGGGAAGGGTGGTTATATCCATAACCAGCTATCCGCAAACCGCGTGCCGCCCGAAAAACGGGCTGGCGGCGCCAATTGTATACAGTTCTGCATACAATTTGGGCGGGTCGTGATGCATCTGCCCAAGCGTGCGGCGGGCTTCAAAACCGCGCCTCCTGCGCCGCCATCACGCCCAGGCTGCCTTCGGTCGCCGCCAAATGGGCGCGCATCGCCGCCGCCGCCGCCGCGCCGTCACCCGCGCAAATCGCTTCAATGATCGCGCCGTGTTCGGCGTGGGAAGCCGCCAGCCGATCCTTCCCCCCAAGCTGCGCGGCGCGAAAGGGCGCCAAGCGCCGGCGCGTTACCTCAGCCAATTCGGCCAAATAGGCATTGCCCGCACCTTGATAAAGCGCCTCATGAAACGCCACATTGGCCGCGCGATACCCCGCCAGATCATGCGCGGCCACCAGCCGCGCCATCGCCTCATGCCGCGCCTTCAATTTGGTTTTTTCCTTGCGCGACAAGGCTTCCGCGCAAAGCCGGGCGCAGATCGCCTCAAGCTCCGCCATCACGGCGAACATCTCCGCCACCCGTCGCGGTTCGGGTCGCGCCACCACCGCCCCACGCCTTGGGCGCTGTTCCACCAGGCCGGTTGCGACCAGCAGCCGCAAGGCCTCCCGCACCGGGGTGCGGGAGGCGCCATGGGCAAGCGCCAAGCGTTCTTCTTCCAACGTCGTGCCGGGGGGGATTTCGCCGCGCGTAATCGCCTCAGCAAGCGCAGCGGCTATCCCTTCCGCGCGGGTCGGGCGGGTTTCCGGGGCGGCGGGCAGGGCCGAAAGGTCAAGCGGCATGGGGTGCGGTGTCCATAAAAGACAAGGGTGCTGAGCCATTGCTCAGCATGCCGCGTGCCGCGCCCGGCCACTGTTCACCGAAGCGGGTGCAATGTTATGCTGATGTTACGGTTGCATGGATGCTTGGGGCGGACCAGTGGGCTTCAGTTTGAAGGGGATAGCCGCCGATGCGCGGGTGATGACCTCACGCGGGGATCGGCATGCGGCCAGGCTCGGGCCAGGCATGATGCTGCTGGCTGCAACGCCCGGTATCGCCCCATTCCAGCGTGTGCTCGGCATTCGCAATATCCCCTATCGGGGGCCACTCATCCGCGTGCTGGCTGGTGTGCTTGGCAATATGACGCCGCGCGAGGATTTGCTGATGCTACCCGATCAAGGCGTGGTGTTTCAGGGCAACGCCTACCGCGTCGGGGATCTGGTTGATGGTATCGCCATCCGGCAGGAGGAAGCCCCGGAAAACTTCACCGCCATAGACATCCTGCTTGAAGGCTATGCGGGCATTCTGGTGCAGGGGGCAACCCTGGAAGTGGGGATGCCATCCTCCGCCGCGTCCGAATACTTGCGCCGGGTCCCTGTAGATGACGCCATCACCGCCCAAATCGCCCTGATCTCCGCCGAAATCGCGCTTGAGGCCGATGCGGGCGCCGAGGAACCCCCGGCCGCAGGGCCCTTGGTTTTCATGGCCCCAAAGGCCGCCGCAGGTCCATTGCCGTCCTTGAAGCTGCCCATGCAGCGAAAATCATGAGCGTTGTTTGACGCCCAGACAATTCGCTTGGCTGCGTGGGAAATGTGACCAGCCAAAGGCCTGCATCCTTTCCCCTGAAGAAAGCTGCGCGGAAACCGCTGCAAGTGCCATCGCGCTCTTCCAATCCGCGCCGTATTCGGCTTGGATCATAGCCGGTTTTCGGGAGACCCATGACGTGCCATGAAAGCACCTGCGCGACCGATTGATCCGATGCGTCCGCGGCCCTTGCGCAAATGCTTGGGGCTGAAAAAATGACTGCCCAACACCGCATGAGCGGCGCTCGGCCCCATGACCCGCCGGGACATGGCTGGGCCAAATGAAAGAAGTTATTGAGGGAGAAAAACAATCCATGATGCACCGTAGAACAGCCCTTGGCCTTGCCCTTTCGGTAGGTCTGGCCCCCAGCATTCTCAGCGCGCAGGGCAGTTGGCGCCCCACACGGCCCATCCGGCTGATCGTGGCCGCCGCGCCGGGCGGTTCCAATGACATTGTTGGACGCATCCTGGCCGAGGCCGTGGGCCAGATCCTGGGCCAGCCTGTGATTGTCGAAAACCGCGCCGGCGCCGGCAGCGTGATCGGGTCTGAGGCTGCGGCACGCGCCCCGGCGGATGGCTATACGCTGCTCATCAATAGTTCGCTCGCGACCGTGCCGGCCATGGTCTCGCGCATGCCCTATAACACGCTCACCGATTTCGAAGGCATCGCGATTGTAGGCTTTTCGCCGCATCTTCTGGTGGTCAATCCCCGCGTAGAGGCCCGCACAGCGCAAGAATTCGTGGCGCTGCTGCGCGCCAATCCGGGGCGCTTCAACTATGCCTCGGCCGGTATTGGCAGTGGTCCGCATATCGGTGGGCTGTTGTTCATGAACCTCATGAATGTGCTGGTGGAGACCGTGCATTACCGTGGCGGTGGCCCGGGCGTTGCCGCAATGGTCTCGGGCGAGGCGCATTTTGGCACGCCGACCATGGCATCTTCCATCGGTCAGGTGCGCGGCGGCAATTTACGTGCCTTGGCAGTCTTGTCAGACCATCGCAGCCCGGCTCTGCCCGATCTGCCAAACGCGCCCGAAGCGGGCATGCCCGGCGTGGTGTTCGAGGAATTCTTCCCCGTTGTGGCCCCCAGGGGCACGCCACCGGAAGCCATCGCGACCCTTGGCGCGGCCTTCCGCCAGGCCGTCCAGCAAACCGCCGCGCGGCTGAATGAGACAACGGGTGTGACGGCGCGCCCCGGTTTTGAAACCAATGCGCAGGTCATGGCCTTTGTGCGCGAAGGGGTGGAGAAATACACCCGCATTCTGCGCGCGGCTGGTATTGACCCGGAATAGGCCGCGCCTTGGATTACAAGGCCGGCCTGCTCTGGCATAAGGCACATAAAGCGGAGACCCCATCATGACCGAAGCTGCAATCATCGGCTGGGCGCATAGCCCCTTTGGCAAGCTTGAAGGCGAACCCGATCTGGAAAGCCTGATCGCGCGGGTGGCGCGCGCCGCGATCGAGGATGCCGGGATATCCCCCGCCGAGATTGACGCGGGCTTTGTCGGCATTTTTGGTGAAGGCTTCACGCCGCAGGGCTTCCCCGCCTCGCTTTTGCTGCAAAGTGTGCCGGAAATGCGCTTCCGGCCCATCACGCGCTATGAAAACGCCTGCGCCACCGGCAGTGCGGCCATCCATGGCGCAAGGGATTTCATCGCCGCCGGGCGTGGCCGCTTCGCCCTTGTGGTGGGGGCGGAGAAAATGACCGCAACACCCGGCCCCAAGATTGGCGAAATCCTACTGACCGCTTCCTATCGCAAGACGGAATCGGACATTGAAGGCGGCTTTGCCGGCGTGTTTGGCCGGATCGCGGAAGCCTATTTCCAGCGCCATGGCGATCAGTCTGATGCACTCGCCATGATTGCGGCCAAGAACCACAAGAATGGGCTGGATAATCCTTGGGCGCAGATGCGCAAGGATTTCGGCTTCGATTTCTGCCGGAACGAGAGTGAGAAGAACCCCTATGTGGCGCGGCCCCTGAAGCGCACCGATTGCTCATTGGTGTCCGATGGTGCGGCGGCCTTGGTGCTGGCCGATGCCGAGACGGCAAAAACCATGGGCAAGGCCGTGCGCTTCCGCGCCGCGGTACAGGTCAATGAATACCTGCCCATCGCGGCCCGCGACATCATCCGCTTTGATGGCGCGCGCACTGCCTGGCAGCGGGCCTATGAACAGGCCGGGGTTGGCGTAGGTGACCTTTCTTTTGTTGAGACCCATGATTGCTTCACCATTGCCGAGCTTATCGAATATGAGGCGATGGGTCTGGCGCCTGAGGGCAAGGGTGGCAGGGCCGCGCTGGAAGGCTGGACGGCGGCGGGTGGCAAGCTGCCGGTGAACCGCTCGGGCGGGCTGAAGGCCAAGGGCCACCCGATTGGCGCCACGGGCGTTTCCATGCATGTGCTGGCGGCCATGCAGCTTTGCGGGCAGGCGGGGGCGATGCAACTGCCGCGAGCAGATTTGGCGGGCGTCTTCAATATGGGCGGCGCGGCGGTGGCAAATTATGTATCAATTTTGGAGCGCGCGGGCTGATTGACCGTCCAATCCCTGTGCAAATGGCGCCCAAAGACGTGGCACGGTTGATGCAAGGGTAGTTGTGTCTGGTAGCGGGATAGCCCGCTCCTGGCAGCTTAGCCTTCCTCAACCTTGCCTAAGGGCCATCCCAATGGGGTGGCCCTCTTTTTTTGGCAATTTCTTATTGCATTTTGCAACGCATTTTCATTATGGAGTGGACGAATCAAGAATTTCAACCCATACGTGTATTCGTACATACAATGACACTCTCCACCCTTCCTTCACCTCCGTCGCTTATAGCGAATGGCGCCGCCTTGGCCTTGCTGGCCTTCCCTGAGGCGGAACCCTTCTGGAGTGAAGTGCATGAAACTGTGCTTGACCTGTCGCCCGCGCCCTTGGGACAAAGGCGGCTGCATTCACGCCCCAAGCGCCGGGCCCTTGGGTGGCTAAGCCTGATGGATAATCGCCTGACCTTTGACACGAGCCTGCAGATCGGCGCGCTTGGCCAGGGCGCGATCGGTTTGCTCGGGCTTGGGCGCGGTTCTGCCGCCCGATTCACGAGCCTTTCCGATTTGCTGGATAGCAGCCCCCGCCTTGAACCCAATGCTGCCGCGGCCCTGGTGCAGGCCTGCGCCGCTGCCACCTGGAACCCAGCTGAGGCTGAACGCGAAGTCACCCTTGATGGTGCGCCGGGTCTTGGCTTTACGATTCGCCATGCCGGCAGCGGCACCTGGGCCTTGGCTGTTCAAACCAGGAACAACCTTCCAGGCGGCGGCGGCTTGGACACGGTCACGGGCCTTGCCGATTTCGCCATGTTTTCGGCGCGCGTCAGCACGGCGCTGGTCAGGCCCGGCCGTCGCCCGGCGCGCATCGCTGTGCATGTGCTTGATCTTGATGGTCTTCGCCATGTGACCACGAATCTGGGCCATGCCGCGCAGGAAGAATTATTGCGCGCCGCAGCACGGCGACTCTCGGCAGCAGTCAGGGGCACGGATCTGGTGGCGCGCCTGGCCGGCGATGAATTCGCCATTCTGCAGGCCGATGTTTCAACCGCTTCGCAGGCGGAAGCCATGGCCAAGCGCCTGACCCATCTGCTTGGTCACCCCTATCTGGTAATGGGGGAGACCGTGAGCGTGACGCCGCGGCTTGGCTTTGTGTTGGCGCCGGAAGATGGCAATGACGCGCCCCTTTTGCTGCGCTGTGCCGGCCTCGCCCGTTCAAGCCTTGAACATGATGGGCAGGCAATGCCGCGCTGGTGCCGCTTCAGTGCCGATATGGATGCCCGCGCCAAGGCGCAGCGCAATGCAGAAGCCGCGCTGCGCAATGCCTTATTCAGGCAGGAATTTGAATTGCATTATCAGCCGCTTATTGCCCTGCCTGCGGGTCGGCTGACAGGTTTTGAAGCACTGATCCGCTGGCGCCACCCTGAGGCCGGGCTGGTGCCGCCGGGGGATTTCCTGCCCTTGGCTGAAAAACTTGGTCTGATGGGGCGGATTGGCGATTGGGTGATCCGGGAAGCCTGCCGCGCAGCGGCGCAATGGCCGAAATCGCTCTCGGTTTCGGTCAATATCGCCCCGGCGCAATTCAGGGATGGGCGGCTTTTGGAAACCTTGCGCGCCGCGCTCAAGGAAAGCGGGCTGGCCCCGCAGCGCCTGGAATTGGAAGTGACCGAAACCGTGCTGCTGCCCGCAAGTGGCGATGCTCCGGCGCAATTGGCTGCCATAAGGGCGCTTGGCTGCCATATCGCCATGGATGATTTCGGCACGGGTTATTCGTCACTTACCCAATTGCGTTCCTTCCCCTTTGATCGGCTGAAGGTGGATCGGTCCTTCATCCGTGATTTGCCGGAAAGCGCGCAAAGCCTCGCGATCCTGCGCTCTGTGGTCGGGCTTGGGCGCAGCCTGGGGATTGCGGTGACGGCCGAGGGGGTGGAAACCCCGGAGCAGATGCGGCTTTTGATCCTGGAAGGCTGCAATAGCGCCCAGGGCTATCTGATTGGAAAACCGAAAGAAGCCGCTGCCTATGCCGAGCTGATTGCCAATCCGCCGACGGAAGGGCTTGGCGTGGGGTAAAGCCGCGTCAGGCCGGCAGCAGAATGGTGGCTGCCGCCTGGGCGGCAATGCCCTCGCCACGCCCGGTAAAGCCAAGCCGTTCCGTGGTGGTGGCCTTGACCGATACCACCGCCACATCGAGCCCTGCCAATTCGGCGATGCGCGCACGCATGGCATCCGCATGCGGGGCGATTTTCGGCCTTTCGCAAATCAGCGTGACATCCACATGCACCAGCACGCCGCCGCGCGCCGCAACCCGCCCGGCTGCGTGCCGCAGGAAGGCGGCACTATCGGCATCCTTCCAATCCGCCTGGGATGGCGGGAACCAGCGGCCAATATCGCCTTCGGCCAAGGCGCCATAAATAGCATCGCACAGCGCATGCAGCCCGACATCGGCATCCGAATGTCCATCAAGACCAAGCTCATGCGGGACATTGATACCGCACAGGATCAAGGGGCGGCCCGCCACTAGGCGGTGTACATCAAAGCCGGTGCCGGTGCGCGGCACCATGCGGGCGATCATTTCAGCTTCCACGCGGGCAAGATCCTCGGGCCAGGTGATTTTCACATTACGCTCACTGCCCGGCACAATGGCAACCGCCTGCCCGAGTGCTTCGAGCAGGGAGGCATCATCCGTGACCGCCCCGGCGCGCGCCACATGGGCAGCGCGCAATGCTTCAAATCGAAAGGCTTGCGGGGTTTGGGCGCGGAACAGCCCCTCACGCGGGACCGTCGCCACGATCACGCCACCGGCCACGCGCTTCAGCGTATCGGCCGCCGGCTGGGCGGGGATGGCGCCGGGATGGGCCTCAAGCGCGGCGAGCAGGGCAGGGATGGTGCCTTTCGGGATAACGGGGCGGGCCGCGTCATGCACCAGGACATAGTCTGGCGCCTCCGGCGCGAGGGCTGTGAGCCCGGCGCGCACGCTGTCTTCCCGTGTGGCGCCGCCCGCCACCACGGGCAGGCAGGGCAGGCCTTCCAGAAGGCTGGCTACAAAAGCTTCCTCGCCAGCCGGGGCCACGGGTTGCAGCGCGGCCACCAGCCCCTCGGCCAAAAGCGCTTCGGCGGCATGGCGCAGCACGGGCCGGCCCAATAAGGGCAGAAATTGCTTGGGCTGCGCCGCACCAAAGCGGCTACCATGCCCGGCCGAGAGAAGAAGAGCCACAGTTTTCATTGGGAGAACATAAGGTGGAACGAAGCCATCCGGAACCCTGCCCAGTCACGCGGCATGAAGCCTGCGTTGCACCAAACAACCAGCAAAACCGTTCCAGCTATCCTGCTCAGTGACGCGGCATGAATCCTGCGAAGCAGGCAAAGATGTGTTGTGTAACGAGGGGTTTTCAGGTAACTTGCACAAATTCAATGCAAAATTGGTGCACGCGGCATGAATTTGCCTCTTCTGAAGCCGATTGACCTTGGCGGCTTGGCCATTTCGGCGCCTGTCATCCTGGCCCCCATGTCGGATGTACCCGATCAGCCCTTCCGGCGGCTCGCGCGTTCGCTCGGCACGCCCATGGTGGTGTCTGAGATGATCGCGTCCCAGGCCATGGTGCGGGAAAACCGTCAGACGCTGAAAATGGCGGAGCTCGATGGGTTTGGTGGCCCAGCCTCGGTCCAATTGGCCGGCTGTGACCCGACAACCATGGCGGAAGCCGCGAAGCTGGTGGTGGATCGCGGTGCTGCGGTGGTGGATATCAATTTTGGCTGCCCGGTCAAAAAGGTCGCCCTGGGGCAAAGCGCCGGCAGTGCGCTGATGCGCGATGAAATCGCGGCAGCGCGCATTCTGGAAGCCACCGTCAAGGCCGTGTCCGTGCCAGTCACGCTCAAAATGCGGATGGGCTGGGACCATAACAGCCTGAATGCGCCCAATCTGGCGCGCATCGCGCAAGCCTGCGGCATTCGCATGGTCACCATCCATGGCCGCACGCGCCAGCAATTCTATACCGGCCAGGCCGATTGGGCCTTCATACGCCGCGTGAAGGAAGCCGTGCAAATTCCTGTCATTGCAAATGGCGATATCTTGTCCATTGAGGATGCCGAGGAAGCTTTGCGTCAATCCGGCGCCGATGGCGTGATGATTGGCCGCGGCGCCTATGGCCGGCCCTGGCTGCTTGGCCAGGTCGCTGCCCATCTGATGCATGGCATCCGCACCGAGGAACCAACCCTTGCCGAGCAGAAGCGCATCCTGTTGGAGCATTACGCGCTGATGCTGGACCATCACGGGACAGAGCCCGGCATCCGCATCGCGCGCAAGCATGTTGCCTGGTATTCCAAGGGCTTGCCCGGATCGGCTGAGTTTCGCGTTGCGGTCAATCACGCGGTAACGGCAGAAGCGGTCCAGGCGCTGATTGATGGCTTTTTCGACCCGCTGATCGAACGGGGTGTCACCGCCATGCGCGATGCCTTCCGCGAAGCGGGTGAAGGGCAGATCGCGGCATGAATGCGCGCGCAAGCCTTGGCAGCACCAATCGCAGCACCCCGCGGCTTGATAGCGGCATGGTGCTGGCCGCCCTGCCGGTGCCGGCAGTGGTGCTGAATGCGGAAGACCGCTTCACCTTTGCCAATGGCGCGGCCGAGCAGTTCTTCAAGCTTTCCGCCGGCGCGCTATGCCAATTGAAGCTCAGCGATATCCTGCCACCGGATAACCGCGTCTTTGCCGTGTTGGCGCAGATCAGGCGCTTCGATTCGCCCGTTTCGGATTACGACCTGCTGCTGGAAAGCCCGCGCATCAATCGCCGCGGCGTTTCCGTCCATGGCGCGCCTTTGCATGAAATTGAAGGCGCTGTGGTGCTGACCTTGCAGGATGGGTCAACCGCGCAAATGCTGGACCGGCAGCTCAGTTTCCGCGGCGCGGCGCGCGGCGCCTCCGCCATGGCGGCGATGCTGGCGCATGAGGTGAAAAACCCGCTTTCGGGCATTCGCGGTGCCGCGCAATTGCTGGAACAGAATGCGCCTGAGGCGGATAAGGAACTTTGCCTGCTGATCCAGGATGAGGTGGACCGGATTCGCGGCCTGGTGGATCGCTTCGACATCTTCTCTGAACGTCCCGTGGAATTGGGGCCGGTCAATATCCATCAGGTGCTGGATCATGTACGGCGCATCGCGCAGACAGGCTTTGCCGCGCATCTGAAGGTTTCGGAAGAATATGATCCCTCGCTGCCGCCGGTTTGGGGCAATCGCGACATTCTGGTCCAGATCATCCTGAATTTGGTGAAAAATGCCGCCGAGGCGGTGGACCCGATCCATGGCGAAATCGTGCTTGCCACCGCCTATCAGCATGGTGTGCGCATCGCGGTGCCGACCGCCAATGAACGGGTGCATCTGCCCCTGCTGGTGACAGTACGCGACAACGGGCCCGGTATTCCCGAGGAAATCCAGGCGACGCTGTTTGAGCCCTTTGTGTCCACCAAAAAGGGCGGGCAGGGGCTTGGTTTGGCGCTGGTTGCGAAGCTCGTGACCGATCTTGGCGGGCTGATTGAATGCGATTCCCGTCCCGGCCGCACATTGTTCAAACTTTCCATGCCGGCGCCCCCGGCGGGTTGGCAGGAGAGCGCCTGATGAATGAATCCCGCACCATCCTGATTGCCGATGATGATCGCGCCATTCGCACCGTATTGAGCCAGGCGCTCGGCCGCGCCGGGTATCAGGTGCGCGCCACATCCTCGGCCGCCACACTCTGGCGCTGGGTGGAGGATGGGGAAGGGGACCTGGTGATCACCGATGTGGTGATGCCGGATGAAAACGGCCTGGATCTGGTGCCGCGCATCCGCCGTGTGCGGCCCGAAATGCGCGTGATTGTCATGAGCGCGCAATCCACCTTCGCCACCGCCGTGAAGGCAACCCAACGCGGCGCTTTCGAATATTTGCCCAAGCCCTTCGATTTAAAGGAAGTTCTGGGCACGGTGGAGCGCGCCCTGGCCGCGCCACCCGATGCGCCCCCGCCCGAAGACCCGGAAGGCGAGAAACTGCCCCTGATCGGGCGATCGGCGGCCATGCAGGAAATCTACCGTACCGTGGCGCGGCTGACGACCACCGACCTGACCGTCATGGTCACCGGGGAAAGCGGCACGGGGAAGGAATTGATCGCGCGTGCCTTGCATGATTACGGCAAGCGCCGCGCCGGGCCTTTTGTCGCCATCAATATGGCGGCGATTCCGCGCGAATTGATCGAAGCCGAGTTGTTTGGCCATGAACGCGGCGCCTTCACCGGTGCGCTCAATCGCGGCATTGGCCGGTTTGAACAGGCCGCCGGCGGCACGCTGTTCCTGGATGAGATCGGCGATATGCCGCCGGAAGCCCAGACCCGCTTGCTCCGTGTTTTGCAGGAGGGCGAATTTACCACGGTGGGCGGCCGCCAGCCGATCAAGGCCAATGTGCGCATTGTGGCCGCGACGCATCGCGATTTGCGCCACCAGATCCGTCAGGGGCTGTTCCGCGAAGACCTTTTCTATCGGCTAAATGTGGTGCCGATCCGCCTGCCGCCCTTGCGCGAAAGGCTGGAGGATATCCCCCTGCTCGCGCGGCATTTCCTGGATCGCGCGCGGGCTTCCGGCCTGCCTGCCAAGCAATTGGCGCCCGAAGCGCTTGAGGCGCTCAAGGCCCATGCCTGGCCCGGCAATGCGCGCGAATTGGAAAACCTGATGCGCCGTATGGCGGCGCTTTACCCGCAAGAAGTGATCGGCGCCGATGCCGTGGCGGCGGAATTGGCCGAAGCCGCCCCGGTTGCCGGCCCCGATGGCCAGGCGGCCCCCGTGACCCTGGAACAGGCGGTGGAACGCCATTTGGCCAGCTTCATGTCGGCCCATAAGGATGGCATGCCGGTGAAGGAATTATACGACCGGGTGCTCGCTGAGGTTGAACGCCCCTTGCTCCGCATGGCATTGAGCGCGACAAGAGGCAATCAGATCAAGGCGGCGGCCATGCTCGGGCTCAATCGGAATACGCTGCGGAAGAAGCTACGGGAATTGGAACTTCCTGTGGTGCGCGGCGCGTGATGATCCGGCACCGCCGCATGCCCTGACCATGCCGGCCGAGGGCCTGGACGCGCCCCTTTCAGCGCAGGGGCCTGAGGAACCGCGCCGTCCCGGGGTATTCACGCGGCTTGCGGATTTTGTCACCGGCAGGCTTTTTACTATCTGCCTCGCCTTCCTCGCGCTGCTGGTGGGCTTGGCCACCTTTGCCGCGCTTTCTGGCGGCACGCCTATTGGCCCCACTGGGGCGGGGCAATTGGCCGGGGTGATCCTTGCCAATATCGCCTTTCTCTTGCTTTTGGTCGCCTCACTTGCCGCGCGGCTCACGCGTATGTGGCTGGAACGCCGGCGCGGCGCGGCGGGTTCGCGGCTGCATGTGCGGCTTGTGCTGCTGTTTGGCGTGGTGGCATCGGTGCCGGCGCTGCTGGTCGCGGGCTTCGCCGCGCTGTTCTTCAATCTTGGCATCCAGGCCTGGTTCAGTGACCGCGTGCGCGACACGCTGGAGGCATCCTTGGTTGCTTCCCGCGGGTATCTGGATGAGCACCGCAACACCATCCGCGCCGATATCCTGTTCATGGCAAATGACCTCAATCGTGCGGCACAGGTGCTGCTGCCCGATAATGGCGTCGCCTTTGCGCGCCTGCTGGCGACGCATACCGCTTTGCGGGGGCTGACGAGCTCCATCATTTTCGAGCCCATCCTGGGGCAGGTGGTGGCGAATGCGGGTTTGGGCATATCCAACCTTGTGGATTTGCCGCCGGCCTGGGCGATGGAAGCCGTGCGTTCCGGTGAGGTGGTCGTGCTGCCGAGCGAAGCTGAGGAAGGGCGCGTGCGCGCCATGGTGCAGCTCAATATCCCGCCGGGGCTCGTGCTGCTGATCACCCGCCCGCTTGATCCCTCGGTCTTGGGGCATATGCGGCGCACCGAGATTTCCTTCAATGAATACAATCAGCTCGATCGTAATCGGGAAAGCCTGCAAATCACCTTCTTCCTGATCTTCGCCATTGCCACCTTGCTCGTGCTGCTGGCCGCGGTGCTGATCGGGCTTCTCATGGCCAATCGCATCGCGCGCCCCATTTCGCGCCTGATCCTGGCGGCGGAACGCGTGCGTGGCGGCGATCTGGCGACCAAGGTCGAGGAAGGGGAGGCGGATGATGAAATCGCGCGCCTTGCGCGATCCTTCAACCGCATGACAAGCCAGCTTGGCGCGCAGCGCGCCGAATTGATGAATGCCTATAGCCTGATTGATGAACGCCGACGCTTTACCGAAACCGTGCTGTCGGGCGTGTCAGCCGGGGTGATCGGGCTTGATAGTGAACGGCGTGTGACCTTGCCCAATCGGTCGGCGAGCGCGCTGCTTGGGGTTGATCTGGATGCGGCGATTGGGCTGCCATTTGCCCGCATTGCGCCGGAATTTGCGGAATTGCTGGCAGCGGCTGCGGCCAATCCGGAACGGTCAAGGGTGGCTGAAATCCTGATCGGGCCGGCCAATGCGCGGCGCACCTTGCTCGCGCGGATTGGCACGGAAACCCTGGGGGATCGGGTTGAAGGCTTTGTGCTGACCTTTGATGACATTACCGAATTGCAATCCGCGCAACGCAAGGCGGCCTGGGCGGATGTGGCGCGGCGCATCGCGCATGAAATCAAGAATCCCCTCACGCCCATTCAGCTTTCCGCCGAAAGGCTGAAGCGGCGCTATCTGCGACAAATCACGGATGACCCGGACACTTTCCGCCAATGCACGGATACGATTGTGCGGCAGGTGGAAGATATCGGGCGCATGGTGGATGAATTCTCGGCCTTTGCGCGCATGCCGCAACCGGTGATCAAGCCAGAGGATGCGAATAGGCTGATGCTGGAAGCGCTGGTGCTGCAACGCAATGCACATCCCGATATCACTTACGAAAACCATGCGGGGCCGGAGGGGCTGAAGCTTCCTTGCGATCGGCGCCTGATCGGCCAGGCGCTGACCAATCTTTTGCAGAATGCCGCGGATGCCATCGCCATGCGCGAAGGCGGTGAACCCGGTCGCATTGAAACGCGCATTCTGGTGGAAGGCGAGACGCTATCCTTCCAGGTCACGGATAACGGCATTGGCCTGCCAAGTGCCGAACCGCGCGAAAGACTGACCGAGCCCTATGTCACGCACAAACCCAAGGGCACCGGGCTTGGCCTTGCCATTGTGAAGAAGATCATGGAAGACCATGACGGTTCCATCAGCCTGGAAGACAGGCCCGAGGGTACTGGCACCCGTGCGGTGTTGGTCTTGCCGCTGGGCGAGTCTCCCTGGCAGTCTGACGGCTTCGCCGCCCAGGCGGCGCAAGCAGTGAAATAAGGGGAAGCAAGGTCGCGCATGGCGCATGAGATTCTGATCGTTGATGACGAACCCGATATCAGGGCGCTGCTGGAAGGCATCCTGAGCGATGAGGGGTTTGAAACGCGTCAGGCGCATGATGCCGATTCCGCGCTGGCGGCCTTTCGCGCGCGCCGGCCTTCGCTGGTGATCCTGGATATCTGGTTGCAGAATTCGCGCATGGATGGGCTTGGCATTCTGGCCGCCTTGCACGCGGAAGAACCGCAACTGCCTGTGGTCATGATCTCGGGTCATGGCACCATTGAAACCGCGGTGCAGGCGATCCAGCAGGGCGCCTATGATTTCATCGAAAAGCCCTTCAAATCGGACCGGCTGCTGCTGGTGGTGGCGCGCGCCTTGGAAGCGGCGCGGCTCAAGCGCGAGAATAGCGACCTGAGGCTCCGCGCGGGGCCGGAGACGGAATTGCTCGGCCGATCCGCCGGCATTCAGCAATTGCGCAGCGCCATTGAGAAAGTGGCGCCAACGGGCTCCCGCGTGTTGCTGACCGGGCCGGCGGGGGCGGGCAAGGAAGTGGCGGCACGCAGCATCCATGCGCAATCGCGCCGGGCCGATGGGCCTTTTGTGGTGCTGAATTGCGCCATCCTGAACCCGGCGCGGTTTGAGGAAGAATTGTTCGGCGTTGAGCCGGGCGCGGATGCGCAAGCCCAGGTGCGGCGCGCGGGTGTTCTGGAACGCGCCCATGGCGGGACGCTGCTTTTGGATGAAGTGGCGGATATGCCGCTTGAAACCCAGGGCAAGATCGTGCGCGCGCTGCAGGAACAGGGGTTTGAACGGGTTGGCGGTGGCACGCGCGTTAAGGTGGATGTGCGCGTGATTGCCACGACCAATCGTGACCTTGCCGCTGAAATCGCCGCCGGGCGTTTCCGGGAGGATTTGTTCTATCGCCTGGCGGTGGTGCCGATCCGTGTGCCGCCGCTCAAGGAGCGCCGGGAAGATGTGCCGCTTTTCGCGCGCCATTTCATGGCCCGCGCGATTGAAACCACGGGCATGGCGCCGCGCGACTTGTCGGAAGATACGCTCGCCGCCATGCAGGCCTATGATTGGCCCGGTAATGTTCGCGAATTGCGCAATCTGATGGATTGGCTGCTGATCATGGCGCCGGGCGAAAGCCGGGAAGCAATCCGCCCGGAAATGCTTCCCCCCCAAATCGGCGCTGCCGCGCCCGCCGTGCTGACGCTGGATCGCAGTTCGGAGATCATGACGCTGCCGCTGCGTGACGCGCGCGAGGTATTTGAACGCCAATATCTGGAAGCGCAATTGCTGCGCTTTGGCGGCAATATCAGCCGGACCGCGAATTTCGTTGGCATGGAAAGAAGCGCCTTGCATCGCAAGCTGAAATTCCTCGGCGTACAGGCGGAAGACCGCACGCCTTCAACCCCGGTTTCCTGAGGTAACCCCATGTCGCGCATCGCCTATGTCAATGGCCGCTATGTGCCGCAGCCCGAAGCGTCGGTGAATATCGAAGATCGCGGCTATCAATTCGGCGATGGCATTTATGAGGTGGTGCATCTGTTCAATGGTCGCTTCATTGATGAGGATTTGCACCTGGATCGGCTGGAACGATCCTTGCGCGAAATTCAGCTACCCATGCCGATGCCGCGCGCATCCCTGCGAATGGTGTTGCGCGAAGTGGCGCGGCGCAATCGCGTAACCGAGGGGTTGCTTTACATGCAGGTCACGCGCGGCGTGGCACGGCGCGATCATGCCTTTCCGAACAAGCCCATCCCGCCCGCTTTGGTGGTGACGGTGAAGCGCATCGCGCCTTATCCGACCAATGTGGATCGTTGGGGCGCAGCGGCGATCACCATGCCGGACCTCCGCTGGGCGCGCTGCGATATCAAGACCGTGAACCTGCTGCCGAATTGCCTGGCGCGGCAGGCGGCGCGCGAAAAGGGTGCGATTGAAGCGGTGCTGTATGACGAAGCCTCTGGCATGGTCACCGAAGGGGCGGCGACCAGCTTCTGGATTGTGGATGCGTCAGGCACCATCCGCACTCGCCCCTTGAGTGACGCCATCCTGCCCGGCTGCACCCGTGCGGCGCTGATGGCGGAATTGCGCGATGCCGGCATTGCCTTTGAAGAACGCGCCTTTTCCATGGAAGAACTGCGCCATGCGCGGGAGGCTTTCATCACCTCCGCCACATCCTTCGTGAAGCCGATCACCAAGATTGATGGCACGCCGGTGGGCGATGGGGAAGTCGGCCCCGTGGTGCGCAAGCTGTTTGAGATATTCGCCCGCCATGTGAAGGGGGCGATGCGCAACGCGGCATGAAAATCGCCCCGCGCGCCATCCTGTTCGATTGGGACAATACGCTGGTGGATGGCTGGGCCGCGATTGAGGCCGGGCTGAATGCCGCGTTTCGGGAATTTGGTTTGCCGCTTTGGGATCGCTCGCAAGTACTGGCCAATGTGCGCCGTGCGCTGCGGGAGAGTTTTCCGGAATTGTTTGGCGCCGAATGGGAGAGGGCGCGCGATATCTTTTATGCCGAGGTGCGCGCCTGCCATTTGCAGGTGCTGACCCCCATGCCCGGCGCCGCGATGGCGCTGGAAGCCGGGGCAGGGCGCTTGCCCATGGGGGTCGTTTCCAACAAGCAAGGGCCATTGCTCAGGGCTGAGGCCGCGCATCTTGGCTGGGATCGGCATTTCGGCCCCTTGATTGGCGCCGGCGATGCAGCGGCAGATAAGCCCGATCCGGCGCCGATTCTCATGGCTTTGGAAGCGCTTGGCCTCAGCCCCGCGCCGGATATCTGGTATGTGGGTGATACTGCGCTTGATATGCAGGCAGCGCGCGCCGCTGGCGTGCGCGCGGTGCTGATGGGGGATGCGGCGCATGATGGCGGGATTGCCTCAGTCGGGGCGGATCAAATATTTACAAATTGTCATGATCTGGCTGTAGCACTTTCGTCCCTTGTCAAACCTGCCTGACGTGCCAAACTATACGCGCCGGCGGCCGGAAATGGTTTTCGCCGGTCCGTGTCTGGTCGGTGACCAGCAAAAAGAAGGACCGGTCCCATGGCCGCTGAAAAGTCCCAGAACGTGCAGGATGTCTTCCTGAATCACGTTCGCAAATCCAAGACGCCCGTCACGGTATTTCTGGTGAATGGCGTCAAATTGCAGGGCATCATCACGTGGTTTGACAATTTCTCGGTGCTGCTGCGCCGCGATGGCCATACGCAGCTTGTCTATAAGCATGCGATCAGCACCGTCATGCCGGGCGCGCCCATTTCATTGTTTGATGGCGTGCCCGCAGCGCCTGGCGCCGCGGCACCTGCCGCACCGGCATCGGAAACGCGCCTGACCTTGCAGCGAGAGGTGATTTCTGACGGCGGCAACTGAACAGGGCGCCGGGCGCCCCACCCGCGCCGCCGTCATCCTCCCTTTTGAAAAGCCCGCACGCAGCGCCATTGGCGATGTGGGGGGCAAGCGCGCCGCCGAGGCAAGGCTTGCGGAGGCGATCGGCCTTGCCGCCTCCATCGGTGTCACCATCGTCCATTCCGCGATCCATCCGCTGCGTGAAAGGCGGCCTTCCACCCTGATGGGTGAAGGGCAGGTGGAGATGGAAAAAAAGGCGCTGCATGACCAGCAGGTGGGCGTGGTGATTGTAGATGCGGCGCTCAGCCCCGTGCAGCAGCGCAATCTGGAACGCGCCTGGGGCTGCAAGGTGATTGATCGCACGGGCCTGATCCTGGAGATTTTCGGCGAAAGGGCACGTACCCGCGAAGGCAGCTTGCAGGTGGAATTGGCGCATCTGGAATATCAGCGCACACGGCTTGTGCGGTCCTGGACGCACCTGGAACGCCAGCGTGGTGGCTTCGGCTTTTTGGGCGGGCCTGGGGAAAGCCAGATCGAAATTGACCGGCGGCTGATCGGGGACCGCATTGTGCGGCTCAAGCGCGAATTGGATCAGGTGCGGCGGACGCGTGGCCTGCATCGCCGTGCGCGGGAACGCGTGCCTTATCCGGTGGTGGCGCTGGTTGGTTACACCAATGCCGGCAAGTCAACGCTGTTCAATGCGCTGACCGGGGCAGGGGTTTATGCGCAGGATCAGCTATTCGCGACGCTTGATCCCACCATGCGCGCGATAAAACTGCCATCGGGGCGCAATGTCATCCTTTCCGATACAGTGGGTTTCATTTCCGATCTGCCGACGCAATTGGTGGAAGCCTTCCGCGCCACCTTGGAAGAAGTCGCCGCCGCTGATCTGATTTTGCATGTGCGTGACATCGCGCATCCCGATAGCGCGGCGCAGCGCGCCGATGTGCTGGGTGTTCTGGAAGCCATGTCCGATGGCGCAGACGCGACCTTGGATGAGGCCTGGCCGGACCGCGTTTTGGAAGTGCTGAACAAGGCCGATCTACTGGGCGGCATTGATGCGGTGGAACGCCGCAGCCCGGATGCTGTCGCGGTGTCTGCCCTGACCGGGGAGGGGTTGCCCGCACTCCGCGCCGCCATTGATGCCCGGCTTTCGGCGCAGTTGGTCGTGATTGATGTCGCCCTGCCGCCTTCCGATGGTGCCGCCATTGCCTGGCTGCATGCGCATGGCGAGGTATTGGAACGCCAGGATGCCGATGATGCGGTGCGACTAAAAGTGCGGCTTTCGCCGATGGATCGCGCACGGTTTGAAAGCCGGGGGCAGAAATGAGCATCTCTGCCACGCAGGCGGCTGACCTTGCCTTGCTGCTGCGCGCGGCATCGCGGGCGGAAATCCTGCCGCGCTTTCGCCGCCTGGGCGCCGATGCGGTACGGAGCAAGACCGGCCCACTTGATCTGGTGACCGATGCGGATGAGGCAGCGGAACGGGTCATCACCGCAGGCCTCCACAAGCTTTTCCCCGGCTGCGTGGTGGTGGGGGAGGAAGCGACCGCCGCTGATCCTGCGCTGCTCGGGCGGCTTGCGGATGCTGAGCTCGCCTTTGTGGTGGACCCGGTGGATGGCACGGCGAATTTCGCTGCCGGCGTACCCCTTTTTGGCTGCATGGCGGCGGCGATAAGGCGCGGTGAGATTATCGGCGCCTGGATCCATGATCCGCTGGGTGATGACACGGCCATGGCCTTGCGCGGGCAGGGGGCTTGGCTTGCCGATGCGGAAGGGCGGCGGTTCGCTGATTTGCGCGTGGCCGCCCCCGCCGCGCCGGGCGATATGGTGGCGGCGGTGTCCTGGGGATACATGCCGGAACCGCTGAAATCCCGTGTAACCAGCCGCTTGCCGCGCTTTGCGGGTACGGTTTCCTATCGCTGCGCCGCGCATGAATATCGGCTGGCCGCCGGCGGGCATGCGCATTTGCTGGTCTATAATAAGCTGATGCCCTGGGATCATGCGCCGGGCTGGCTGCTGCACCGCGAAGCGGGCGGGCATTCCGCGCGCTTCGATGGCAGCGCCTATGGCCCGCATCTGACCAGCGGCGGGCTGATCTGCGCCCCGGATCGCGCGAGTTGGGAAGCCGCCCAGGACGCGCTTTTTACCCCATGAGCGGTGCCGATGAGGATAAGGAGGCCGGCCCACCCGGCCTGCCCCCTGGCACGCCCTTTTACATGACCCCCGCCGGCGCTGCCGCACTCCGCGCCGAAGTGAAGCGACTTTGGGAGGAGGAGCGCCCGAAGGTGGTGGACATCGTCTCCTGGGCGGCAGCGCTTGGGGATCGGTCGGAGAATGCGGATTACCAATATGGCAAGCGGCGGCTCCGCGAAATTGACCGGCGCGTGCGCTTCCTGACCAAGCGGCTGGAGAAGGTGCAGGTGGTGGACCCGGCGCACCAGACGCGGCGCGACCAGGTGTTTTTCGGCGCCAGCGTGACCTATGCCCGCGCGTCAGATGATGCCGAGGTGAGCATCACCATTGTCGGCGTGGATGAGGCCGAGGCGGAAGCAGGGCGGATTTCCTGGGTGGCGCCGGTGGCGCGTGCGCTTTTGGGTGCGCGGATCGGCGATGTCCGGCGGCTGAGGACGCCGGCCGGGGTTGAGGAGATTGAGGTAGTGGGGATTAGTTATCCGGCAGCATAAAACTGGAAGATCAGTGTTTTAGATGGATTTTCTTATGTTTCACTGCGTTTTGCCTGCACCCACAGCGCCTCCATCTCCTCAAGGCTCATGTCATTGAGGCTTTTTCCTGCAAGATCAGCCTGTTCTTCAATATGGCCAAAGCGGCGCGTGAATTTTTGATTGGCGTGGCGGAGCGCCGCTTCCGGGTCCAGATCAAGCTTGCGCGCCAGATTGGCCAGCACGAAAAGCAGGTCGCCCACCTCATCCTGAAGTCTTGCCTTATCAACACCTTGTAGCTCGACGCGGAGTTCCGCCGCTTCTTCTTCCAACTTATCCAACACCGCGCCGGCATCGGGCCAGTCAAAGCCAACCCGCGCGGCGCGGCGTGTGAGTTTGGCGGCGCGGGTTAGGGCAGGGAGGCCATCCGGGATTCCCGCCAGCACGCCGCTTTCCGCCCGCGCGGCGCGCTCGGCGGCCTTTTGTGCCTCCCAGGCGCGGGTTTGCGCGGCGGCATCGCGTGCGGCTTCCTCACCAAAGACATGAGGATGGCGGCGGATCATCTTGTCGGAAATGGAGGCTGAGACCTCGGCAAAGCCGAACCAGCCGCGCTCGGCGGCCATTTGCGCGTGATAGACCACCTGGAAGAGCAAATCGCCCAATTCATCCAACAGCTTGTCCGGGTCATTGGCGGCGATGGCATCCGCGACCTCATAGCCTTCCTCAATCGTGTAAGGCGCGATGGAGGCGAAATCCTGCACCAAATCCCAGGGGCAGCCGCCATTGGGATCGCGGAGCCTCGCCATGATGGCGAGCAGGGCGGCGAGGGAGTGCTGCGGGTCTTTGGGCTTCGAAGGCAAACCGATGATTCCTCAGGGGTAAATGTCACAGCTGGGCTAAACGAGGGCGATGGCCTTAGCCACGGTTCAATCAGTAATTCTCCGCATGCAGCGCAAGCTTCAGTGCATTTTCAAATACATTTGGATCCAGGTGGTACATGGCCCTGTAGGCATCGTGAGTATCCGCGATTGGTTGCAATGGTTGCGAAAAAACATACCGTATATCGGCGCCAACGGCATCAGCGAGATTTGTGAAGGATGAGAAGCCCTTATATTGGGGAATTAGCCAACTCAGCACCCGAGCACCTTTCTGACAAAATAGAATATTCGAAAACGCAGCACCAGACGCGCCAATGATGACTTTTGCCCCGAACATCACTTCCACCTGCTCACGAAAAGAGAGCGTTTCCATATAGACAGGGCGAAATCCATGGCGGAGGGCGATATCTTGGATTTCATCTTGATTGAATGCACGGCGGTCATTGCCACGCGCCAGAAAAATCAAATCGCTCTGGTTTTTCTGTTGAATGCCCAATCGCTCAAGAATGGCATTCCTGTACTCAAGTAGAAGGCCTGGATGATATCGAAACATTTCCTTTGCAGGCCAAATTCCACCCGCCAGATTGAAAGGCCCATGCGAAATGGGATCTATGACGATAAGTTCCTTGAACCTGAAACCGATTTCGTCAATTTCGACAGTCTTGCGACCGTTCAAAAACAATTCAAGGCTCTCACGAAAACTCCTGAACTGAGCAATTTTCTTCGGCACAACAAAGGGATAGATCGAATACTCCCTTGGAAGTCGCTCCGCAAGAAACGCCATAGGCAGTATTTCAATAAGCCAGTGATACCAATTATTGGCACCGATTTGAAACAGCATGATGCCATTCCATGCGCGAGGACGGACGCCTTCAAGCATTAATGCTAGCCGTCTAGAAGATGAATGATGCGTGAGAAAGACAAACTCATGCAATGAATTGGCATGATGCTCCTGGCAATAATCCGGTATGTAAGCAATTTTTCCCCGAATGAGTGCGGAACTGCATTCGACCGCCTCAACATTCTCAAAGCTTCTTGCCTGGATCGGAGGAAAGGTACTCGCCAACCCGCTTGGCTGCGCGGCAGGCTCTACGGGGCCAGTGAGACGGCATTCTTCTTCCGGCGTCAGGCTTGCAACAGCCCTTGAGCCTTCGCTGTAAAATCCGAGAGGCATAAGGCGAAATTTGTGCTCAAGGTCTGTCCCGATAAGTTTCTTATTAAGTAATGTTTTCATTTCTTCGAGCAGGGCTGCATACGCCTGCTGCGGGTTACTCAGCGAATTTGGCTTTGGTGTTTGGGTCATGTATTCCTCGCATAAGGTATATTATGGAAAAATAAGATCGCGCTAGAATTCTTCCACCTGCGCCACGCCCGGCACCACCCGCATGGCCTGCATCAGCCTGGGCCCGACATTGAAGCCGCCCGGCAGCGCGATTTCTACTTCCTGCTCACCGCCGAGCCGCGGCACCAGGATCACGCGGCCACGCCCGCGGCCTTCGCGCGTCAGCAAGGCGCGGATCGGATCGAGCGTCGCGGTCGCCTCCAACCACAGCTTGATCCCGCCACCGGCATTGGCAGCGACCTTGTCCAGGCTTTCAAGCTCGGTCGCGGTCAGGCGCAAGGCTTCGCCTTCCATGCGCAGATCGGCCGTCACCAGAATGGCGCTGCCCTCCGCCAACAGGTCGCGGCTGCGGTTCAGCACCTCGGAAAAGCAGGTCACTTCGAAACTGCCATGGGTGTCGGAAACCCGAACCCAGGCCATGCGGCTGCCGGTCTTCGTCGTGCGTTCCTTGGCATTCACCACCGTGCCAGCCAGCTTCACGCGACCACCGCCGCGGCTCGCGCGGTCCGCAATGGCGGAAGATGGCACCACGCCAATGCGCTTCAGCGCCTGGCGATAGGCATCCAAGGGATGGGCGGAAAGATGAAAGCCAATCGCCTCGGCCTCCTGGGAAAGCCGATCAAGCGGCTGCCAATCCGGCACATCCGGCAGGCGCAGCGCCTCTGGCCGGCCAGGCTCGGCGCCGAAAAGGCCGATCTGGCCGCTTTCGCGTTCCTCGGCGCTGGCTTGGGCGCGGCGCAAAATGGTCTCGGCCCCGGCCATGACGCGGGCGCGATTGCCATCCAGGCATTCAAAAGCGCCGGCGCGGGCCAGGTTTTCGATCTGCATCTTGTTGAGCAGCTTGGGGTCCACCCGCGCCGCGAAATCTGCAAGCGAGGCAAAATCACCCCCCGCATCGCGCGCCGCCACCAGATCACGCATGGCCCCTTCGCCAACGCGCTTCACGGCAGCAAGCGCGAAACGGATGGCCTGCTTGCCGTCATCCCGCGCTTCAACACGGAAATCGGCACCGCTGCGGTTGATATCCGGCGGCAGCACGGCAATGCCAAGCCGCGCCGCTTCCTGCATATGGCCGGCGAGCTTATCCGTATTGGAAAGATCAAGCGTCATGGAAGCCGCGAGGAAGGCCACCGTATGATTGGCCTTCAACCAAGCCGTTTGGTAGCTGACCAAGGCATAGGCCGCCGCATGGGATTTGTTGAAGCCGTAATCGGCGAAGCGTTCCATGAGGTCAAAAATCTCGGCGGCCTTGGCAGGTTCAATGCCGCGCGCCTCCGCGCCATCGCAGAAAATCTTGCGCTGGGCTTCCATTTCGCTCCGGATCTTCTTGCCCATGGCGCGACGCAGCAGGTCAGCAGCACCGAGCGAATAGCCCGCAAGGTCCTGCGCGATCTGCATGACCTGTTCCTGATAAACCATGATGCCATAGGTTTCCGACAGGATATGCCGAATCGCCTCATGCGGCGGCGCCCAGGCCTCGCCATGTTTGCGGGAGCAATAGGCCGGGATATTCGCCATGGGTCCGGGCCGATAAAGCGCGACGGCCGCCACCAAATCCTCAAAGCGGTTGGCGCGCATTTGCCGCAGGCAGTCGCGCATCCCCTGCCCTTCAAACTGGAACACGCCGGCGGCATCACCGCGCCCGAGCATTTCATAGGTTTTGGGGTCATCCAGCGGGATGGCGGCGATATCTACCTGAATCCCCTGCCCTTTCAGGATATCGAGCGCGCGTTCAATAACCGTCAGGGTTTTCAGGCCGAGGAAGTCGAACTTCACCAGGCTCGCCATCTCGGCGTATTTCATCGAATATTGCGTAACCAGATATTCGGATCGCGGGTCGCGATAGAGCGGCACGGTTTCGATCAAGGGCCTGCGCCCAATCACCACGCCGGCGGCATGGGTGGAGGCATTGCGGTAAAGCCCTTCCACCTGCAGCGCGATATCCAAAAGCCGCGCCACCTGTTCGTCGCTGTCGCGCATTTCCTGCAAACGCGCTTCGCCTTCAATCGCCTGGGACAGCGTGACGGGCTTCGCCGGATTGTTCGGAATAAGCGAGGCGATCTTATCCACCTGGCCATAAGGCATGCCAAGCACGCGCCCGACATCGCGCACCGCCGCCTTGGCTTGCAGCTTGCCGAAGGTGATGATTTGCGCAACCCGATCTTCGCCATATTCGCGCCGGACATAGGCAATCACTTCGTCGCGGCGGTCCTGGCAGAAATCAATATCGAAATCCGGCATGGAAACGCGTTCGGGGTTGAGGAAGCGTTCGAACAGCAGCCCGAAACGAATGGGATCAAGATCCGTAATCAACAGCGCCCAGGCAGCGACCGAACCCGCGCCCGAACCACGCCCTGGCCCCACCGGAATGGGCGGGGTTTGCGCCTTGGCCCATTGGATGAAGTCCGCAACAATCAAGAAATAACCTGGAAAACCCATTTTCTCGATCACGCCGATTTCATAGGCTAGGCGTTCGCGATATTGCGCGCGGATTGCCTCATCCGGTGCGGGGCGCATGGCGTCCAGGCGTTGTTCCAGCCCGGCTTCAGCCATGGCGCGGAGTGTCTCGGCTTCCGTCTTGCCTTCCTGCACCTTGGGGCAGATCGGCAATTCGGGCTTGCGCGCTTCGGTCATCACCGCACTCATGCGCGCAATGGCAAGCGTATTGTCGCAGGCATCGGGAAGGTCTGCGAAAAGCGCGCGCATGGCTTCCGCCGGTTTGAACCAATGCTCCGGCGTGACGCGGCGCCGGTCGCGTTCCGCCATGGTGCGGCCTTCGGCGATGCAGAGCAGCGCATCATGCGCTTCATACATGGAAGGTGCGGCGAAATAGACATCATTGGCCGCGATGATCGGCAGGCGCGCCCCATGCGCCAAGGCAAGCAAGGCGGGTTCCAGCCGCGCTTCCGCATCGCGGCCATGACGGTTGAGTTCTACCGCGAGCCGATCCGGGAAGGCTTCCTTTAGCCGCGCGAGAAGCCTTTCGGCGGCGGGTTTTTGGCCTTCCAACAACAGGCGCGAAATCGGGCCAAGCGTGCCGCCTGTCAGCAAAAACAGCCCTTCGGCATGTTCCGCGAGTTGATCCAGCAGCACGGCCGGCTTGCCCGAGGCATCTTCCCGCAGGAAGCCAAGCGATGACAGGCGCTGCAAATTATCCAAGCCACGCGGCGTGAGGGCGAGCGCCACCAGCGGGTCCGGCGGCAGCCGCAACGCATCGGGCCGATCAGCATCCGTGCTGGCCCGCGAAAGCCCCAATTGGCAGCCCATGATGGGCTGCACGCCCTTCTTGGTGCAGGCTTCGGCAAATTCCAAAGCGCCGAACAGATTGCCCGTATCCGTCAGCGCCAGCGCCGGCATGCCATCGGCGGCGGCAAGCGCGGCAAGCTTATCCGCCTTGATCGCGCCTTCCGAGAGCGAATAGGCCGAATGCGTGTGCAGATGAATAAAGGACATGCAGTTGGCGCTCCGGAATCGCGTGAGGCTCAAAGTTAGCACAGCCAAAAGCCCTTGCCTGCCGCCCCATGCGCGATCAGGATGGATTTTGGATTGTTACCGGAGCCACCCATGTCCCTGCCCCGCCTTGCCCTGACCGCCCTGCCCTTCCTGGCGCTCGCCTTTGGCGCCAGCCCCGCGCTGGCCCATGCCGGGCATGAGCATGGCTTGGTTGCGGGTTTCCTACACCCGCTGATGGGCGCGGATCATGTGGCGGCGATGGTGGCGATTGGGCTTTGGGCGGCGTCCCTTGGCTGGCAGCGCGGCTGGCTGCCGCCCGTGGGTTTCCTGGCCGGCATGGCGGGCGGCATTGCGCTTGGCCTCGCGGGCGGCATCGGGCTTGGCTTTGGCGTGGTTGAAACCGCGGTGGCGGGCAGCCTGATCGTGCTCGGCGCCATGCTGGCCATGGCGCAGCCCTTCCGCGCGGCGGTGGCGCTGCCCTTGGTGCTGGTGGCGGGGCTGGTGCATGGCTTGGCGCATGGCGGTGAGATAGCCAGCGCGGCACTGCCGACCGCTTTCGGCATGCTGGCGGGTTCCGCGCTGCTGCATGGTTTTGGTGTGGCACTTGGTGTGGCGAGCGCGCGCTATGCGGGCGCGCTCCGCTTTGGTGGCGCAGCAATTGCGGGCTTTGGGGCGTTGTTGCTGCTGGGGTAAATCTACCCGCTTACGATCTTCCCATCACGCAGCGTCACCACGCGGTCCATTCGGCGCGCAAGGTCAGGATTATGCGTGGCGATCAGCGCCGCCAGCCCCTGGCCGCGCACCTGTTCCAGCAATTCGGCAAAAACCCGATCAGATGTGGCGACATCCAAATTGCCCGTCGGTTCATCCGCCAATAACAACCTTGGCTGATTGGCGAGTGCGCGGGCAATCGCCACGCGCTGCTGTTCGCCACCCGAGAGCTTCCCTGGCCGATGATCCAACCGCGCTTGCAGGCCAAAAATGCCGAGCAAATCCTTCGCACGCTGGGTTGCCTCGGTGCGGCTTTTGCCGGCGGCAAGCTGAGGCAGGATGATGTTCTCGGCGGCGGTGAATTCCGGCAGCAAATGATGGAATTGATAGACGAAGCCAATGGTGGTGCGGCGAATGGTCGTGCGCGCCTCGTCCGAAAGTGACCCGGCTGCCTGACCGGCGATGAAGACCTCGCCGCCATCAGGCTTTTCCAGCAAACCAGCCAGATGCAGCAAGGTTGATTTGCCGGTGCCGGAAGGGGCCACCAGCGCTACGATCTCACCCGCCGCAATGGTCAGATCAGCGCCGAGCAGCACGGGCAATTCGCCCGCTTCCGTGCGGTAGCGGCGTTCAACGGCAGCCAGGCGCAGCGGCGCTTCATTCATTGCGCAGCATCTCCACCGGATCGGTGCGCGCTGCGCGCCAGGACGGGTAAAGGGTCGCGAGGAAGGACAGGCCAAGCCCCATCGCCACCACCTGCGCCACTTCATTGTAATCCAGGATCGCGGGCAGGCGCGTGAGGAAATAGACCTCTGGGCTGAATAGTTCAGTGCCCGAGAGCGATTGCAGGAATTGCCTGATGCTTTCGATATTGAGGCAGAATACCAGCCCCAGCACAAAGCCGATCATGGTACCGAGCACGCCGATGGAAGCACCGCACAACAGGAAAATCCGCATCACCGCGCCCTTGGTTGCGCCCATGGTACGCAGCACCGCGATATCCCGCCCCTTATCCTTCACGAGCATGATCAGGCTGGAGACGATATTGAAGGCCGCAACGATGATAATCAGTGTCAGGATCAGGAACATCACATTGCGTTCCACCTGTACCGCATTGAAGAAGCTGGAATTGGCATCCTGCCAGGAATGCACGATCACGCGGCTGCCCGCGGCTTCCTGAATCTGCCGCATGACGCCGCGCAGCCGCGTTGGGTCCTGCACGAACACCTCGATCTGCGTCGCGGCATCTCGCTGCTGGAAATAAAGCTGCGCGGCTTCCAAGGGCAGAAAGACAAAGCTGCTATCATATTCATTCATGCCGACATCAAACAGCGCAACCACGCGATAGGCGCGCACGCGCGGCACCGTGCCAAAGACCGTGGTGCGCCCCTGGGGCGAGACCAGGCTCACATTGTCCCCCACCGAAACACGCAAGCGGGCCGCAAGGCGACGCCCGATAATGATGGCATCCTCGCCTTCAAAAGCATCCAGGCTGCCAAGCCTGATGCCATCCGCAATCAGATGCCGCGCGCGCAAATCTTCCGGACGGATCCCGCGCGCCAAACCACCCGTGGCGCCGCCAGCATCGGAGGTAATCAGCACCTGCCCTTCCACAATCGGCGTGGCGGAAACCACCCCCGGCACGGCACGAATGCGCTTGGTCACATCATCAAAATCGGTGAAGGAAGTGCCCACCGCATAGACGCCCAGATGCCCATTGAGCCCCAGAATGCGGCCGAGCAATTCCTGGCGAAAGCCATTCATCACGCTCATGACAATGATCAGTGTCGCGACACCAAGCGCGATGCCAACCAGCGAGAAAATGGCGATGACCGAGACGAAACGCTCACCCTTCCGCGCGCGCAAATAGCGGAAGGCGACCATACGCTCAAAAGCGTTGAACATGCTGGCTCAGCCGCCCCTGATGCGGGTGATGGCATCTTCCAATGAGACTTCCTCACGCTCCCCGGTCATGCGGCGCTTCAATTCAACGCGCCCGGCAGCGGCACCACGCGGGCCGATGATGGCCTGCCAGGGAAAGCCCATGAGGTCCGCATCGGCGAATTTCTCGCCGGCGCGCACGGCGCGATCATCATAAACCGCGTGTTCCGTGCCAAGCCGCGCATAAAGGGTTTCGCAAAGCCCATCCGTCGGCCCATCGCCGGGGCGAAGATTGAGAATGGCCGCCGCCCAGGGTGCGACTGCATCGGGCCATTTGATGCCGGCATCATCATGATTGGCTTCAATCAGCGCGCCGACGAGGCGGGAGACACCAATGCCATAGCTCCCCATCTCAGGAATCACCGGCTGGCCATCCGGCCCTGTCACGGCCATGCCCATGGCCGCGCTGTATTTGGTGCCGAAATAAAAGATATGGCCCACTTCAATGCCGCGGGCGGAAACGCGCTTGTCTTCGGCAAGCGCGGCCCAAGCCGCTTCATCATGCATTTCCTCGGTGGCCGCGTAATGGCTGGTCCAGAAATCCACCTGCGCGGTCAGATCGCTGTCATAATCAGGCGCTTCGGCCAGCACATCGCGTTCCAGCAAATCGCGGCTCACGAAAACCTGGCTTTCGCCCGTCTCAGCCAGGATGATGAATTCATGCGAAAGATTGCCACCAATCGGCCCCGTATCGGCACGCATCGGAATGGCCTTCAGGCCCATGCGCGCAAAGGTGCGCAAATAGGCCAGGAACATCTGCCGATAGGAATGCTGCGCGCCTTCCTTCGTCAGGTCAAAGGAATAGGCATCCTTCATCAGGAATTCGCGCCCGCGCATCACGCCGAAACGTGGGCGCACCTCATCGCGGAATTTCCACTGGATGTGATACAAATTGCGCGGCAGATCGCGGTAGGATTTGGCGAATTGCTTGAAGATATCCGTGACCATTTCCTCATTGGTCGGGCCGAACAGCATTTCGCGTTCATGCCGGTCACGGATGCGGAGCATTTCCTTACCGTAATCATCATAGCGCCCGCTTTCGCGCCAAAGCTCCGCCGGCTGGATGGTCGGCATCAGGATTTCCTGCGCCCCGGCGCGGTCCTGTTCTTCGCGCACAATCTGTTCAACGCGGCGCAGCACACGCAAGCCCGCCGGAAGCCAGGCATAAATCCCCGCCGAGGTCTGGCGGATCAGGCCCGCGCGCAGCATGAGGCGGTGGGAGGCGATTTGCGCCTCGGCCGGGGTTTCCTTCAGTGTCGGCAAAAAGGCGCGAGAAAGGCGCAAGGCTCTGATCCTTCATCCTGGTCTGGTCGGGCGGCGCACCCTAATCCAGAAGCGCAAAGGGGGAAAACACCCTGCCCGCCGCGCAATAAAATATCGCATTTTTATTGTGCGGCGCAGCAATTCGTAATTTTGGGCGAGTTTATGGCATTTTCATGCTTGCCAGCGGGCAGGACAAACACTTACAAAAGAAAAGGCCGCCACCATCAGGCAGCGGCCCAAGTTTAGGGAGGAAACGCCAGTCACACGGCAGAGGAAGAAACCAATCTCCCTCTCGTTTGCGTAGAATGGCGGACCAGCTTCGAAGGCTCAACCAAAAAAGGCCAAGAGCGCGGTCGAAAAAGCAGCTACCAGACTTAGATTGCCCGGATATAAGGCAAAACCGACCCCAGGGTCGGTTTTTCGCTTAATTGGTAGGCATGGAGAGAATGCCGCTCCGGAAAGAGAGCCATTCGCTTTCAATCAGCCACCATAGAATGAGCCAAATCACCCCCGCCAGCGCCGTGGTACCAAGCAGCTTCCAGCCCATCAGGTGCTTTTGCGGCGCACCGCGCCAGCCGCCTTCTTCCAGCTTGCCCTGGGAATCGGGGCGCGTGCCCACCGGCAACACGCAAAACAGCGCCAGCCACCAGATCAGCAAATAAAGAATGACGCCGGTGAAGACCGACATGGCTTAAACCCTGATCACGTGGATTTCGACATTGGGCCGCTTCTTGAAGCGCCGCCCCAAAGCCTTGCGCAAGGCAGCGCGAAGCGATTCGCGTAAGCTTTCATCATCATCGCGCAAGCCCGCCGGCAGATCGGCAATGCTGCGGCGAAGTTCTGCCGCGACCAGCCCAGGCTCGGGATCGGATTCGGCGAAAAGTCCGGGCGCGGTGATCATGGGATCGCCCAGCACCCTGCCCTGCCGATCAAGCGCGACGGAAGCCAGCACCACGCCGTTGAACATCATGCGCCGGCGCGCGGCGATCACATCGCCATCCAGGGGCAGAAGGCGTTCACCATCCACGGCAAGCCGGCCAGTGGGGACGGTTTCAATCACCTCAGCCCGATTGCCGGAAAGGCGCAGCACATCGCCATCATTCAACAAGACAGGCTTGGCACCAGCAGAGCGCGCCAGATCCGCATGTTCCTGCATATGGCGCCATTCGCCATGCACGGGCACGGCGATGCGCGGCTTCACCAGGCCATAAAGGCGGCGCAATTCGTCGCGCGCCGGGTGGCCAGAGACATGCACCAGCGCCTGTTCATCCGTGATCACGCGGCAACCGCGGCGCGCCAGCCCATCCTGCACGCGCTGAATCGCAATCTCATTCCCCGGTATCTGGCGGGAGGAGAAGATCACCGTATCGCCCTCACCAAGCGCAATCGCCGGGTGCTTGTCTTCCGCGATCTTCGCCATGGCGGAACGTGGTTCGCCCTGGCTGCCAGTGCAGATCAGCAAAATCTCATCATCGGGCAGGAAGCCCGCTTCTTCCTCATCCAAAAAGGGCGGCAGCGACTTCAGATAGCCGCATTCGCGCGCCGAGGCTTCCATATTGCGCAAAGACCGCCCGAGCAGTGCCACTTGTCGCCCCGCCGCACGGCCCGCCACCGCAATGCTTTCCATGCGCGCGACATTGGATGCAAAGCAGGTCACCGCAATGCGCCCCTTGATGCCCTTGATCAATTCCGTGAGCGAGGCGCGCACCTCTGCCTCACTGCCCGAATGGCCTTCAACCAAGGCATTGGTCGAATCGCAGACCATCGCGAGCACGCCTTCCTCGCCAAGCCTGGCGAAGGCGCCTTCATCCGTTGGCGCGCCAATGAGTGGCTTGGGGTCAAGCTTCCAATCGCCAGTGTGTAGAACAAGGCCATAGGGCGTGCGCAGCACAAGCGCCTGGGCTTCAGGAATGGAGTGTGTGACGGGGATGAAGCTGCAATCAAATGGGCCAAGCTTCACGCGCCCGCCCGGCGGCAATTCATGCAGGCGCACTTCATGGATCATGCCCGCTTCGCCAAGCTTGCGGCGCAGCACGGAAAGCACGAAAGCCGTGCCATAAATGGGGCAGCGCAATTGCCGCCACAAATGCACCACCGCGCCGATATGGTCTTCATGCGCATGGGTGATGATCAGGCCCTGTAGGGTGCTGCGATGTTCCGCAAGCCAGGCCGCATCCGGCACCATGACATCCACTTCCGGCTGATCCGACCCGGCAAAGCCAAGCCCGCAATCCACCGCCAGCAAGGCGCCATCGCAACGATAGACATTAAGGTTCATTCCGATCTCACCCGTCCCGCCCAGCGGGATGAAGGCAAGATCGCCAGTCATGACATTCATGGTGCTAGTCAGAATCCGATCTGAGGGGATCGCGGAGCGCGCTTTGGTGGAAGACAGATGAAGGATTGCGCTCGGCCAGCAGGCGCAACCCTTCCAGCGTTATGTCGGGATCGGTTCTTTCAATGACAAGGGTGCCCTCGGCGAATAGCGGTGCAAGGCCACCCGTACCAATCACCTTCATCGGCCCGCCAAATTCCGCCTTGATGCGGGAGACAATGCCCTCCACCAGGCCGACATAGCCCCAATAGATGCCCGATTGCATGGCGGGCACGGTGGCGCGGCCAATCACCGATTGCGGGCGGCCAATGCCGATGCGCGGCAGGCGCGCGGCGGCCTTATGCAGCGCTTCGATGGAAAGATTGATGCCGGGCGAAATGGCGCCGCCCAGATAGGACCCATCGCCATCAACCACATCAAAAGTGGTGGCGGTGCCGAAATCAATCACGATCAGCGGCCCGCCATAACGTGTATGGGCGGCAAGTGCATTCAGCAGGCGGTCGGCGCCGACTTCCTCCGGCCGATCCACGCGAATGGCGAAACCCCAATCGAGCGGCGCGCGCGCAATCAGCGGCTCGCAATCCATCCATTCTCGGCAAAGCCGGCGCAGATTGTAAAGTGCTGCCGGCACCACCGTACCGATGACGCAGCGCAGAATATCATTGGGCGTTACGCCGGCATGTTGGAAAAGTGCCAGCAGCCAGACGGCGTATTCATCCGAAGTGCGGTCCGCGCGCGTGGCAATGCGCCAGCGCCCACGCCATTCCGTGCCGTCATGGACCGCGAAAACGACATTGGTATTGCCGGCATCAATGACGAGTAGCATGGATCAAATGATCTCCCCGGCCAGAATAAGCTGGACTTCGCTGTCTTTGGCAAGCTTGAGGCCGCCTTCAGGCGATAGCCCGGCGAAGGCGCCTTCGATCAGCGCGCCATCGCGTTTCACCGATACAGGCGCGCCCATGGCGGGGCCATGGCGGAGCCAGGCATCGCGGATGGGCGCGAAACCTTGGCGCAGCCGCGTTTCATGCCAATGGGCGAGGTTTCGCAGCAGTGCCGCAGCCAAGATTTCGGGCGCAGGTGGCGCGGGCAGGAATTCCGCAAGGCAGGAAGTGGCGCGGTCCGGTAGGCTCGGCTTGCTTGCGATATTCACACCGATACCGATGCAGAGCCAATCCAGTGTATTGTTGGCAGCCACACCGGTTTCCACCAGAATACCCGCGGCCTTGGCGCCATGCAGCAGCAGATCATTGGGCCATTTCAGGGTGAGCCTGGCTTCATGAGGCAGGAGCGGCTTCAGCGTCTCCGCTAAGGCCACCACCGCAACGAAGGACCATTGCGGAGCGTCCCGCAGCAGCACGGCGGGGCGCAGCAGAACGGAAAGATAGAGATTTCCTGCCGGGCTTTCCCACCCCCTGCCCTGCCTTCCCCGGCCCGCGCTTTGGCGCAGCGCCAGGATGGCAAGGCCTTCAGCCTCGCCCGCCTCTGCGCGCTGCTTCAGCGTGGATGAGGTGCTTTCCAGCGCCTCATGGCATTCCAGGCGAAACTGCACACGCGCTTCCTGCTGCGTGCCCGGACTTAACCCAGCAGTGCGGAAACCGCTTCCTGCGCCGCCCGCACCAAGGGCGCCGGCATCAGGAAGAATAGCGTGGTGAAAATACCGGAAATGGCCATCACCATCGTCAGCGTCTGCGGGCGCGCATCCAAAGGTGCCTGCACGTCATCGAAATACATCACCTTGACGACGCGCAGATAATAAAATGCCGAAATCACGGAGGTGAGCACCCCAACCACCGCCAAAGTCCAGAAGCCGCCCTGCACCGCAGCCAGGAAGACATAAAGCTTCCCGAAGAACCCGGCGAGCGGCGGGATGCCCGCCATGGAAAACATGAAAATCGTCATCCACATCGCCATCGCCGGATCGGTCTTGCCAAGCCCTGCCAGGTCTTCAATGCGCGACACGGCCTTGCCCTGCCTCCGCATGGCGATCAGCACCGCGAAGGCGCCGAGATTCATGGCAAGGTAGATCGCCATGTAAACCATCAGGCCATGCAGGCCCTCATCACTCGCGACCGCAAGGCCCATCAGCGCGTAACCGATATGCCCAATCGAAGAATAGGCCATCAGGCGCTTGATATCGCGCTGCCCAACGGCGGCAAGCGCGCCGAGCACCATGGAAGCAAGCGAGATCAGGATGATCACCTGCTGCCATTGCGCAGCAAGATCAGCGAAAGGCCCGGCCAGCACGCGTGTGAGCAAGGCAATCGCCGCCACCTTCGGCGCGGCGGCGAAGAATGCCGTCACGGGGGTCGGCGCGCCCTCATAAACATCGGGCGTCCACATATGGAAGGGCACGGCGGAAACCTTGAAGGCCAGGCCCGCCAGGATGAAGATCAGCCCCACCGTCAGCCCCTGGCTGCGGCTTGCGGGATCGAGCAGCGCAAGCGCGATACGCTCAAAATTCGTCGTACCGGCAAAGCCATAGACCAGCGACGCGCCATACAGAAACAGGCCCGATGCCAGGGCACCCAGCACGAAGTATTTCAAGCCGGCTTCGGCCGATTGCTCATTATCCCGATGAAAGGCTGCCACCACGTAAAGGCTAAGCGAGAGCAATTCCAAGCCGATATAGACGGTCATGAAATCATTGGCGCTCAACATGATCAGCATGCCGAGTGTCGCAAACACCAGCAGCACCGGGTATTCGAAGCGATCCAAGCCTTCGCGCGTGTTGAAATCCAGCGCCATCAGCATGCCAATCGCTGCCCCGAGCAACACCAGCAGCTTCATGAAGCGCGCAAAGCCATCGGAAATCACCTGACCGGCGAAGCCCGTGCCATCCGGCACGGTCAGCACCAGCGCGGCGGTGATGACCAATGCGCCGATGGAAGCCATGGTGCAGCCGAAGAACATGTTCTGCCGCGGCAGCACGCCGATCATCAGAATGGCAAGGCCTGAGCAGGCCAGCACAATCTCGGGCAGGGCGAGCATCCAATTCATGATCTTACAACCCCGCGAGCCGTGCAGCGCCAAGCGCGGCGTGATGCCGTTCCACAAGCGCCGCGACGGAGGCTTCAAAGAAGGACAGGAAGCTTTGCGGATAAATGCCCATCCAGATCGTCAGCACGATCAGGGGCGCGAATACCGCATATTCACGCGGCGAAAGATCAAGCAGGCCACGCAAATCATCGCGCGTGATGCGCCCGAAGACGACGCGGCGATACAGATAGAGCATATAGGCCGCCCCCAGGATCATGCCAAGCGCCGCACCAAAGGCGACCCAAGGGTTCACCTTCCAGGCACCCAGGATCACCAGCAATTCACCCGGGAAGCCGGCAAGCCCAGGCAGCGCGACGGATGCCATGGTAAACAGCATAAAGACCAAGGCATAGGCCGGCATGATCTTGGCGACCCCGCCATAGCGCGCGATTTCGCGCGAATGCACCCTGTCATACAAAACGCCCACGCAGAGAAACAGCGCGCTGGAGATGACGCCATGCGAGAGCATGGTGAACAAGGCGCCCGAAATTCCCTGCTGCGTAAAGGTGAAGATGCCAAGCGTGACGATGCCCATATGCGCGACCGATGAATAGGCAATCAGCTTCTTCATATCTTCCTGGGCGAGTGCCACCAGCGAGGTATAGACAATAGCGACAATGGAAAGCGCGAAAATCCAGGGCGCGAATTCCGCACTCGCGACCGGCAGCAAGGGCAGGCTGAAGCGGAGGAACCCGTAAGCCCCCATCTTCAACAAGACGCCGGCCAGAATGACAGAGCCCGCCGTGGGCGCTTCCACATGCGCATCCGGCAGCCAAGTATGCACCGGCCACATCGGCACCTTGACGGCGAAGGAGGCGAAGAAGGCCAGGAATATCCAGGTTTGCAGCGATGGCGGAATGGTAAGCGTAAAGAGCTCCAGAATGTCCGTCGTGCCGGCCTTGTACCACAGCAGCAGAATGGCGAGCAGCATGAGCACGGAGCCGAGCAAGGTGTAAAGAAAGAGCTTGAATGCCGCATAGACACGCCGCTGCCCACCCCAGACGCCGATGATCAGGAACATCGGGATCAGCACGCCTTCGAAGAAGATGTAGAAGACCACGAAATCAAGCGCGCAGAACATGCCGACCATCATGGTCTCAAGGATCAGGAAGGCGATCATGTATTCGCGCACCCGGGTTTGAACGGATTCCCAGGAAGCCAGGATGCAAATGGGCGTCAGCAGCGTGGCCAGCAGCACAAACAGCACCGAAATGCCATCCACACCCATGTGGTAGCTGACACCGAAATCCGCGAGCCAATCAAGCCGTTCGACGAATTGGAACTCGGCTTCGTTCTTGTCGAAGCGGAACCATAGCACGAGCGAAAGCATGAAGGTGATCAGGCTGGTCCAAAGCGCGGTCCAACGCGCATTGCTGGCGACTGTCTGCTCATCACCGCGCACGGCAAGAATGATCGCCACCCCCGCCAAGGGCAGGAAGGTCAGCAGGCTGAGCAAGGGGAAACCGACACCCATCATCTTCAGCCCCCGAACAGCAGCAAAGAAACAAGCACAACAAGCCCCACAATCATCGTGAAGGCGTAACTCGCGACACGTCCGGTTTGCAGCGATACCGCCTGACGGGCTGCCCCCGCCACAGATGCGGCAAGCCCGTTCGGCACACCATCAATGATGCGCACATCGCCAATTTTCCAAAAGCCGCGCGCAAGCGCACGCGCGGGGCGTACAAAGATTGCGTCATAAAGCTCATCAAAATACCATTTGTTGAGCAGGAAGCGATGCACCCCAGGCAGCGCATTTGCCAGCGCCGCCGGAAGGCTGGGCATGAACATATACATCACGTAAGCGAGTGCGATGCCGCCAAGCCCGACAATGGTCGGCGCCAGCGGCACCCAGCCTGGCACTTCATGCACGTGATGCATGATGTGATTATGCGGCGCATTGACGATGGCGCCGTTCCAGAATTCTTCCCAATGATGGCCGATGAAGGACGGCGCGAAGACCGCGCCCGCAAATACCGCGCCCACGGCCAACAACAGCAACGGCACCAGCATCACCGCCGGGCTTTCATGCACATGTTCCATGGTGTGGTGATCCGCCCGCGGCGCGCCATGGAAGGTCAGGATCAGAAGGCGCCAGGAATAGAAGGCAGTCAGGAAGGCCGCGAGCAGGCCGCAGATGAAGGCGTACATGCCAACCCCGGAATGCGCCGCATAAGCCGCTTCCAGCACGAAATCCTTGGAATAATATCCGGCGAAATAAGGCACGCCAGCAAGTGCCAAGGACCCAATCCACATCACCGCATAGGTCACCGGAATCTTCTTCCAGATGCCGCCCATTTTGCGGATATCCTGTTCTTCCGACATGGCATGGATCACCGCACCGGCGGATAGGAACAGCAGCGCCTTGAAGAAGGCATGGGTAAACAGGTGGAAAACCGCGCCCTGATAGGCACCAACCCCGGCCGCGAAGAACATATAGCCAAGCTGCGAACAGGTGGAATAGGCGATGATGCGCTTGATGTCGTTCTGCACGCAGCCAATGGTCGCGGCGAATAGCGCGGTTGAAGCCCCCACCACCGTCACGATGGCAAGCGCTGTCGGCGCGTATTCAAAGACCGGCGACATGCGCGCGACAAGAAACACGCCGGCCGTCACCATGGTTGCGGCATGGATCAGGGCGGAAACAGGTGTGGGGCCTTCCATCGCATCCGGCAGCCAGGTGTGCAGGCCAAGCTGCGCAGACTTACCGCAGGCGCCGAGGAAGAGCAGGATGCAAATCACCTCATAGTCCGGCAGGCCGGCGAAGCGCGCATCCTTGTGCTGATCAATGGCGCCAAAAATCTCGCCGAATTCGATGGACCCAAAGACCCAGAAGGTCAGGCACAGCCCCAGCATGAAGAACAGATCGCCCACGCGATTGACGATGAAGGCCTTCATCGCCGCCGCACAGGCGCTTTCCTTTTCATACCAATAACCAATCAGCAGATAGGAAGCGAGGCCAACACCTTCCCAGCCGAAGAACAGCTGCACCAGATTATCCGCGGTCACCAGCATCAGCATCATGAAGGTGAACAAGGAAAGATAGGCGAAGAAGCGCGGCGTTGTCGGGTCATGCGACATATAGCCGACGCTATAGAGATGGATCAGCGTGGAAATACAGGTGACCATCGCCACCATCACCACACTCAGCGTGTCATAGCGCAGCGCCCAATCCAGCCCGAAGGACCCCACATCCAGGAAGCGCAGCAGCACCACGGTTTGCGGCGCATGGCCCAAGGCCACTTCAACAAAGGAAGCCACGCCGCAAATGGCGGCCAGCGCCATGCAGAGCACCGTGACCCATTGCGCAGCCTTGTCGCCAATCCAGCGACCAAAGAAACCCGCAATGGTCGCACCCAGCAGCGGGAAGAAAACGGCGCCGACAAACATCGCGCTAACCCTTCAGGGTCGAGATATCCTCGACCTCGATCGAACCGCGGTTGCGGAAGTAGACAACAAGAATGGCAAGGCCAATCGCGGCTTCAGCCGCCGCCACGGTCAGGATAAACATGGTGAAGACCTGGCCGGCCAGATCATTCAAATGGGCGGAAAACGCCACCAGGTTCAGATTGACCGCCAGCAGAATCAATTCCACCGACATCAGAATGACGATGACATTCTTGCGGTTCAGGAAGATCCCGAAAATGCCAATGACGAAAAGCATCGCCGCTACGGTCAGGAAATGGGAGAGGCCGATGGTCATGTCAGTGATGCCCCCCATGGCCGTGGTGATGCTCAATGGGCTTGGGCGCCGCTTCCTCAGGCAGTGGCGGACGACGAATGCCAAGCTGCTTGAGCCCCGCACCGGTCGGCACCGACACATTCGTCACAGAACCTGCGCGCGCGATCTGTTCCGCGATGTTCTGCCGCTTGGAATTGGGCTTGTCGCGCAGCGTCAGCACAATGGCGCCGATCATCGCGATCAACAGGATCAGGCCGCAGCCCTGAAACAGATAGATGTAATCGGTATAGAGAATGCGCCCAAGCGCTTCGGCATTCGCAACATCCGCCGGCGTTTCATTGAGCCTTAACGCCATCGCCCCCGGTGCCATGCGCCAACCGATCATCACCATTACCAATTGCACCAGCAGCACAAGGCCAATAAGCGCGCCGACGGGTGCATAGCGCTGGAACCCTTCCCGCAGTCGTGAGAAATCAATATCCAGCATCATGACCACGAACAGGAACAGCACCGCGACCGCGCCGACATAGACGATCACCAAAATCATGGCGAGAAATTCAGCCCCGGCCAGCAAGAACAAGCCCGCCGCATTGAAGAAGGCCAGGATCAGGAACAGCACGCTATGCACTGGGTTCCGGCTGGTCACCACCATGACGGCAGAGCCAATCAGCACAGCGGCGAAGGCGTAAAAGGCAAGAGCGGCAATCATCAAACGCCCCTTCCCTTACCGATATGGCGCATCGAGGCGTAGCCTCTCAGCCAGCATTGGTTCCCAACGATCGCCATTATCGAGCAGCTTTTCCTTGGTGTAGATCAGTTCCGAACGCCGCTCGACCGCGAATTCCATATTCGGGCCTTCGACAATGGCATCCACCGGGCAGGCTTCTTCGCAAAGCCCGCAATAGATGCATTTCGTCATGTCAATGTCGTAGCGCGTGGTGCGGCGGCTGCCATCTTCCCGCGGTTCGGCTTCGATGGTGATGGCCTGGGCGGGGCAGACAGCCTCACACAATTTGCAAGCAATGCAGCGTTCTTCGCCATTCGGGTAACGGCGCAAAGCATGTTCACCCTTGAAGCGCGGCCCAAGCGGCCCGCGTTCATAGGGGTAGTTCAGCGTCACCTTCTTCTTGAAGAAATACTTCAAGGTCAGCGCCATGCCGGAGACGATTTCCGTGAGCAGCAGGCTACGGGCGACGCGATCGAGAGAAGCCATGTTCAGCGCCCCATCAAGCCGGCAGCCAGCCGGTAAGTTTCAGAACGGCGGCGGTAATCACCAGCCAGATCAGGCTGAAGGGCAGAAACACCTTCCAGCCGAGCCGCATCAACTGGTCATAGCGGTAGCGCGGGAAGGTCGCGCGCACCCAGATGAAGACAAACAGCAGGAAGCAGACCTTCAACACGAACCACACGGGCCCGGGGATCCAGGTAAAGGGCTCAATGCCGAATGGCGGGTACCAGCCCCCGAGGAACAGGATCGTCGTCAGCGACGCCATCAGGATCATATTCGCGTATTCGCCAAGGAAGAATAGCGCGAAGGACATGCTGCTATATTCGACGAAGAACCCCGCCACCAATTCGCTTTCGCCTTCCGGCAGGTCAAACGGCGCGCGATTGGTCTCGGCCAGGGTCGAGATGAAGAAGATCACGAACATCGGGAAAAGCGGAATGAAGAACCAGAGATTCTCCTGCGCCTTCACAATATCATTCAGATTGAGTGAGCCCACGCACAGCAGCACTGTCACAATCACAAAGCCCATGCTGACTTCGTAGGACACCATCTGCGCGGCGGAACGCAGCGCGCCCAGAAACGCATATTTCGAATTGGAAGCCCAGCCCGCGATAATGATGCCGTAAACGCCCAGCGATGAAATGGCGAAAAGATAAAGAATGCCGACATTGATATCGGCAATCGCCCAGCCATCATTCACCGGGATGACTGCCCAGGCGAGCATGGCGAGCATGAAGGTCAGCATCGGCGCAAACAGGAACAGGAGCTTATTCGCCCCTGTCGGCACAATGGTTTCCTTAAGCAGCATCTTGAGCGCATCGGCGAAGGGCTGAAGCAAACCAAAGGGCCCAACGACATTGGGGCCACGGCGCATTTGCATCGCCGCCAGCACCTTGCGTTCAGCCAGCGTCAGGAACGCCACCATGACCAGCAGCGGCACCAGCAGCGCCATGGCCTTGGCAACCGTCAGCGCCAAAACACCAATGGGGGAAGCCAGGAATTCGCTCATCGCCCTACTCCGCCGCCAAAGCCCGCTGCGGCCCATAGACCGCAGCACATTCCGCCATGACATCCGATGCGCGGCTGATCACATCGGCGCGGTGATAATCCGTGATCGGCAGGCGGAACGGCGCCGCTTCCATCGCCATCACGGCCTGCGGGCCAGCCATATCAGCGCAGCCTGAAGCCGCCACTTCGCCAATGCGGGCAAAGACAGAGCTGACACTCGCCAACCGTGCCCGCAGCGCATCCAGATCATTGTAAGGCAGCGTCTTGCCCACACCTTCGCTGAAGGCGCGGATGATGCGCCAATCCTCTCGCGCTTCGCCTGGCGGGTGAATGGCGCGATAGCTGCGTTGCGCGCGGCCTTCCGTATTCACCCAAGTCGCGTCCTTTTCAGTATAGGCCGCACCAGGCAGCAGCACATCGGCGCGCGCTGCCATGGCATCACCATGATGGCCCTGATAGATCACGAAGGTACTGGCCGGGATGCGCGCAGGGTCAAAGCCATCCGTATTCAGCAGCCATAGCGCATCCACGCCGCCGCCGAGCATCGCGGCAAGGTCCTTGCCCCCCTGCCCCGGCAGGAAGCCAAGTTCCAAAGCGCCAACCTGACCACCGAAGTGATGCAGCAGGTTGAAGCCATGCCAATCGGGCTTCAGCATGCCGGCCTCCGCCGCCAGGCGCCACGCTGCCGCCAGCACCGCCGCGCCATCAGCACGCGCAATCGCACCACGACCCAGGATCAGCATGGGCTTTTGCGCTGCTTTCAGCGTTGCGGCAAAAGGATGCGAACCATCCAGCAGCGCAGAGAGCACCGCCGGCCCCTCACCCAGATGCTGGGCGCTATAGGTCAGATCAATGCCCGCCGGCCCAATGAAGCCGACCGGGAAACGCCCCTGCGCCCAACGCTTGCGAATGCGCGCATTCAGGACCGGCGCTTCCTTGCGCGGATCAGCGCCAATGATCAGCAGCGCATCGGCTTCTTCAATGCCGGCGATGGTCGTGTTGAAGCGATAGAAATCTGGCCGCGTGCCATCAATCGCCGCGCCATCTTCCCGGCAATCCAGATTGGCGCTGCCATAGGCCGCCGTCAGATCCTTGAGCGCCAGCACGCTTTCTGCATCCGCAAGCGAACCCGCCACCGCGCCAATCCGGTCCGCCTGCGTTTGCGCCAGCTTCGCAGCAATGACAGCGAATGCTTCCGCCCAGCTTGCCGCGACCATGCGGCCATCCTTGCGCAGCCAAGGCCGATCCAGCCGACGACGCTTCAGCCCATCAAAGGAAAAGCGGCCGCGATCGGCCATCCATTCCTCATTCACCGCTTCATTGATGCGCGGCAGAATACGCAGCACTTCGGGTCCGCGCGTATCAATGCGGATATTCGCGCCCACGGCATCCAGCACATCAATGCCATCCGTCTTGCGCAATTCCCAAGGCCGCGAGACGAAAGCATAGGGCCTACTGGTCAATGCACCGACCGGGCAGATATCAATCAGATTGCCGGAAAGTTCAGAGGTCAGCGCCTTTTCGACATAGGTGCCGATTTCCATATTCTCGCCGCGATTGGTGCCACCCAATTCCGGCGTGCCGGCCACTTCCGCAGCAAAGCGCACGCAGCGTGTGCATTGAATGCAGCGCGTCATCACGGTTTTGATGAGCGGGCCGATATTCTTGTCCTTCACCGCCCGCTTGGCTTCACCGTAACGCGACTTGTCATGACCATAGGCATAGGCTTGGTCCTGCAAATCACATTCACCGCCCTGATCGCAGATCGGGCAATCCAGCGGGTGATTGATCAGCAGAAATTCCATCACGCCGCGCCGCGCATTGCGCACCACGGGCGTGTCGGTGAATACCTTCATCCCATCCATGACCGGATAGGCGCAGGAAGCGACCGGCTTTGGCGCCTTTTCCACTTCCACCAGGCACATGCGGCAATTGCCGGCAACACTCAGGCGTTCATGATAGCAAAAGCGCGGGATTTCCTTGCCCGCCGCTTCGCAGGCTTGCAACACGGAAGACCCATTCGGGACTTCCACTTCAATGCCATCAACCGTTACCTTCGCCATGGCGCTTACTCCGCCGCCAGCGGCATGGAGTGCCGCTTTTTGTAATCGCGAATGCGTTCTTCCATCAGCGGGCGGAAATGCCGGATCAGCCCCTGCACGGGCCACACGCCGCCATCAGCCAAGGCGCAAATCGTATGGCCTTCAATGCGGCGCGTGACGTTTTCCAGCACGTCAATTTCCTCGATCTCCGCATTGCCTTCAACCATGCGGTCCATCATGCGCTTCTGCCAGCCCATGCCTTCCCGGCAGGGTGTGCATTGGCCGCAGCTTTCATGCTTGTAGAAGGCCGCGAGGCGCGCAATCGCCTTGATGACATCGGTGGATTTGTCCATCACGATCACGCCCGCCGTGCCAAGGCCGGAACGATGTTCGCGCAGCGCATCAAAATCCATCAGCACATCATCGCAAATATGCTTGGGCAGCAGCGGCGTGGAAGAACCGCCTGGAATGACACAGAGCAAATTATCCCAACCGCCGCGCACACCACCGGCATAGCGTTCAATCAGCTCCCGCATCGGGATGCTCATTTCCGCTTCCACATTGCAGGGATTGTTCACATGGCCCTGGATACAGAAAATCTTCGTGCCGGAATTCTTGGGCCGCCCGAAAGATGAAAACCATTCCGGCCCACGGCGCAAAATCTCCGGCACCACGGCGATGGTTTCAACATTATTCACCGTGGTCGGGCAGCCATAAAGCCCGACCGCCGCCGGGAAAGGCGGCTTCAGCCGCGGCATGCCCTTCTTGCCTTCCAGGCTTTCGATCAGCGCGGTTTCCTCACCGCAAATATAGGCGCCTGCACCGCGATGCACGTACAGATCAAAATCCCAGCCCGAACCAGCGGCATTCCGCCCAAGCAGGCCAGCATCATAGGCTTCCTGGATCGCGGCTTCCAGCACCACGCTTTCATTGTAATACTCGCCGCGAATATAGATGTAGCCGGCATGGGCACCCATGGCGAAACCGGCGATCAGGCAGCCTTCAATCAGCGTATGCGGATCGTGCCGAATGATATCGCGATCCTTGCAGGTGCCCGGTTCCGATTCATCTGCATTCACCACCAGGTAGGAAGGTCGGCCATCCGATTGCTTCGGCATGAAGGACCATTTCATGCCGGTCGGGAAACCCGCACCACCACGGCCACGAAGCCCTGAATTCTTCACTTCTTCAATGACGGTATCACGTCCGCGCGCAATGATGGCCGCAGTGCCATCCCAATTGCCGCGCATGCGCGCTGCCGCCAAATTCCAGGGCTGGCGACCATAGAGATTCTGGAAAATCCGGTCCTTGTCTGAAAGGGCCATCCTATTCCTCTCCCCGCCCGGTCAAAACGGTTTGTTCGCCCGCCGGCGCGCTGGCCATGCGGCCAATGGCACTGCCAGGCTTTGGCCTTTCGCCGCGCTTGAAGGCTTCCAACAGTTTCACCGTGCTCTCGTAATCCAGATCTTCATAGTAATCATCGTCAATCTGCAGAATGGGCGCATTCACGCAGGCGCCGAGGCATTCCACTTCCGTGAGCGTGAACAGCCCATCGGCGCTGGTATCGCCAACGCCTTTGAGCCCGCCCGCATCCTTGCAGGCGCGCAGCACATCATCCGAACCGCGCAGCATGCAGGGTGTGGTGCCGCAAAGCTGCAAATGATGCCGCCCGATCGGCTTCATGTTGAACATGAGATAGAAGGTCGCGACTTCGTAGACACGGATCGGTGGCATCGAAAGCCGTTCAGCAATCACATCCATCGCCACACGCGGCACCCAGGCGCTGCCCGTCAGCCGCCCCATCTGGCGCTGCGCGACATAAAGCAGCGGGATCACCGCACTTGCCTGCTTGCCTTCCGGATAGCGCTTCAGAATGGTCGCAATCTTCGCCTCGCTTTCGGCATCAAAAGCAAAGCTGTCTGGTTCCTTGTGGGCTGGCGCGCTCACCGGTCAATTTCCCCAAAGACAATATCAAGAGACCCAATGACGGAAACCGCATCGGCCAGCATATGCCCTTTTGAGAGCACTTCCATCGCCTGCAAATGCGCATAGCCAGGCGCGCGGATCTTGCAGCGATAGGGTTTGTTGGTGCCATCCGCCACGAGATAGACGCCAAACTCACCCTTCGGCGCTTCCACCACCGAATAGGTTGAGCCCGCCGGCACGTGATAGCCTTCCGTGTAAAGCTTGAAGTGATGGATCAGCGCTTCCATGGAACGCTTCATCTCACCGCGTTGCGGCGGCGCGATCTTGTTATCCATCAGCTTGATCGGGCCCGGCTTCATCTGCTTCAGGCATTGATCAATGATTTTCAGGCTTTCGCGCATTTCCAGCATGCGGACCAGATAACGATCATAGCAATCGCCGCGCGTGCCAACCGGCACGTCAAACTCCATCCGGTCATAGACATCGTAAGGCTGGCTCTTGCGCAGATCCCAAGCGCAGCCGGAAGCGCGCAGGCACGGCCCGCTGAAGCCCCAGGCCATGGCCTGTTCCGCACTCATGATGCCGATATCAACCGTGCGCTGCTTGAAGATGCGGTTTTCCGTCAGCAGCCCTTCAAGGTCCTTCAGAAACTCAGGAAATTTCTTCGCCCAGTCCGCGATCTTGTCTTCAAGCCCTGCCGGCAAATCCTTCGCAACGCCGCCTGGGCGGAAGTAATTCGCGTGGTAATGGCTGCCCGAGACCGCCTCGTAAAATTCAAGCAAGGTCTCGCGCTGCTCAAAGCCCCAAAGCGCGGGCGTGATGGCACCGCAATCCAGCGCATAGGTCGTGATGTTGAGCAGATGGTTCAGCACACGCGTCAATTCGCTGAACAGCACGCGGATATATTGCGCGCGCTCCGGCGCTTCGATCCCCAAAAGCCGTTCCGTGCCGAGCGCAAAAGCATGCTCCATGCACATCGGGCTCACGTAATCGAGGCGGTCAAAATACGGCAGCGCCTGGATATAGGTTTTGTGTTCAATCAGCTTTTCGGTGCCGCGATGCAGCAGGCCGATATGCGGATCGGCACGTTCAACCACCTCACCCTTCATTTCCAGGATCAGGCGCAATACGCCATGCGCTGCGGGGTGCTGCGGGCCGAAATTGATGGTGTGGCTGTCGCCTTCAATGGTGTGGCGGACCGTCTCGGGCTCTGCGCCCGCAATGGCGATTGCCTGGCTCTGGCACATGCCGGCCCCTCCAGGCGGTTCAGATGCACTTTTTCATCCCCGGGCAGCGTCGTCATGCCTTCCCAGGGGCTCAAGAAATCAAAGCTGCGGAAATCCTGTTGCAGCGTGACGGGCTGATAAACCACGCGCTGCTGTTCAGAGTCATACCGCACTTCAACATGGCCCGTCAGCGGGAAGTCCTTCCGCAGCGGATGGCCTTCAAAGCCGTAATCCGTCAGCAGCCGGCGCAAATCCGGCTGGCCGGCAAAGACCACGCCATACATGTCCCAGGTCTCACGCTCATACCAAGTGGCGCTCGGCCAAATCTCGGCCACCGAGGGCACCGGCGCCACGCCATCCGTCGTCACCGAAACACGAATGCGACGGTTCTCGGCAAGGCTCAGCAGATTATAGACAACCTCAAACCGCTCAGCGCGTTCGGGCCAATCCACGCCGCAAATGTCCATGCATTGTTCGAAGGAAAAGCGCGGATCGTCACGCAGCATCAGCATCACGGCCAAAAGCTGATCACGATTGGCATGCACGGCGAGCTCCGCCCCGCCACGCGCCAAGGTAAAGCCCGTCACAGCGCCTTGTGGTGCGGCGGCGGCAATCGCCGCACCCAGTGTCTTCAACGGATTTTCCGCAACCGCTTCGGCGGTTTCAGGCAATTGCTCAGCCACGGAGGATGGTCCCTGTCCTGCGGATTTTCTTCTGCAATTGCAGAATGCCATAGACCAAGGCCTCGGCCGTGGGCGGGCAGCCAGGCACATAAATATCCACTGGCACCACGCGGTCACAACCACGCACAACGCTGTAGGAGTAATGGTAATACCCGCCGCCATTGGCGCAGGACCCCATGGAGATCACCCAGCGCGGCTCAGACATCTGGTCATAAACCTTGCGCAGCGCCGGGGCCATCTTGTTCGTGAGCGTGCCGGCCACGATCATCACATCCGATTGCCGGGGCGAACCGCGCGGAATGATGCCGAAGCGGTCCAAATCATAGCGCGCCATATAGGCATGGATCATTGGCACCGCGCAGCAGGCCAGACCAAAGGTCATCGGCCACAAGCTGCCGGTGCGCGCCCAATTCACCACCTTGTCCAGATTGGCGACAACGAAACCCTTTTCGGTGATTTCATCGCCAACCGCCTTCACCACCGCATCCTGTGCGGCGCCGGGCGGCAGGGCCTGCTTGTTCCAGGAAAGTTCGGAAGCGCCGCTCATGTCATTCCCAATCCAGCGCGCCCTTGCGCCATTCATAGATGAAGCCAATGGTCAAAACGAACAGGAAGGCCATCATGGACCCGAAACCAAGCCAGCCTATGCTGCCGAGCGATATCGCCCAGGGAAACAGGAAGGCCACTTCCAGATCGAAAATGATGAAAAGGATCGCCACCAGATAGAAGCGCACATCGAATCGGCGCCGCGTATCATCAAAGGGCGCAAAGCCGCATTCATAGGTGGAAAGCTTTTCGGCATAGGGCTTCTGCCGCGCGGCCAGCATGGCGCCGGCAACCATCGCAATCGCGATTCCCGCAGCTATGCCCAGGAAAACGAGCACAGGGAAATACGTTGCCAGCAAGGGCTGGGTCATGGCTTCCTCAACTCTGGCGCCCCCAGAAGCCTGGGTGCGCGTTATGGCCTGCCCACGGTTTTACCGCATCGCAGCGAAGCGAGATTAGCCCCGCTCCGCAGAATGCGCCATAGGGCATTCAGCCGTAATTTCAAGATGCTGAGATACAACATCCCGGTTACGGAAGAATGATTATAGCTTTAGAGTTTTGAGGGAGAGTGGCGCGAGTGACGGGGCTCGAACCCGCGACCTTCGGCGTGACAGGCCGACGCTCTAACCAACTGAGCTACACCCGCTTACCAAGCGATGAAGGCTGATAGGACGCCTGCCCCGATGGTGTCAAGGCAAGGCTTGAAAGATTGGTGGGCGCTGACGGGGTCGAACCGCCGACATCCTGTGTGTAAGACAGGCGCTCTACCGCTGAGCTAAGCGCCCCACCCTGAAGAATATAACATAGGGGCCGGGTCCTTGTTGACCCGGCCAAGTTACAATAGCTGCTGGATTAGTTCACCGCGTCCTTCAGGCCCTTGCCCATCTTGAAGCGCACCGCAGTGCTGGCGGGGATGTTAAGTTCCGCACCCGTGCGCGGATTGCGCCCGATGCTGGCGGCGCGCTTGGCAGCGGCAAAGGTGCCAAAGCCCATCAGGCGCACTTCGCCATCCTGCTTCAGCCCGGCGGTGATCGAATCGAACACCGCATCCACGGCCTCGGCGGCCTTTTCCTTGGTCATGTCAGCTGCCTTGGCGACAGCCGCGACCAGATCCTGCTTGTTCACGGGAACATCCTTTCCAATTGAGAGCAATGACTTGAGCGCGAAACGACCGATCAGCCATCAAGCCGGAAAGGGGAACGTGTCACGAGAAGCCTGCGCTTCTCTACACTTCCCCCTCCTCCGCCGCAAATGGCGAAAGGCCTGTATCCCGCCCGATTAATGCGGCAGGGCAGCGCCCGCAGCCGATTCGGGCTTTTGCGGCGGCGCTTCAACCGGTTCTTCCCAGGTAATGGCTTCGGGCTTACGGGCCAGGGCGCGCATGATCACCTCATCCACATGGGATACCGGGTTGATCTCCAACCCCTTCTTCACGCTTTCCGGGATATCGGCCAGGTCCTTCTCATTCTCTTTCGGAATGAAAACGGTCTTGATGCCGGCCCGCATCGCCGCCAGCAGCTTTTCCTTGAGCCCGCCAATCGGCAGAACGCGCCCGCGCAGCGTAATCTCCCCGGTCATGGCAACATCGCGCCGGACCGGAATGCCCGTGAGCACGGAGACTATGCTCGTCGCCATGGCAATACCGGCGGACGGCCCGTCTTTTGGCGTTGCCCCTTCCGGCACATGCACATGCAGATCGCGCTTTTCAAACAGCGTCGGCTTGATGCCGAAGCTGGTTGAGCGGCTGCGCACATAAGACATGGCGGCCGAGACACTTTCCTGCATGACATCGCCAAGCTTGCCGGTCTGCTTCACATTGCCCTTGCCGGGCAGCAGCACGGATTCGATGGTGAGGATTTCGCCCCCCACTTCCGTCCAGGCGAGGCCAGTGACAACACCAACCATATCCTCAGCCTCGGCCTCGCCGTAGCGGAACTTCCGGACACCCGCGAATTTCTCAAGATTCTTCGGCGTGATCGCGACCTTCTTCGCCTTTTTGGAGACAATCTCCTTCACCGCCTTGCGCGCCAGGCCCGCAATTTCGCGTTCCAGGTTACGCACGCCGGCTTCGCGGGTGTAGTAGCGAATGAGGTCACGAATGGCGGCATCAGCCAGCGTCCATTCGCCTTCCTTCAGCCCATTCGCTTCGCTTACCTTCGCGATCAAATGGCGCTTGGCGATTTCAACCTTCTCATCTTCCGTATAGCCGGGGATGCGAATGATCTCCATGCGATCCAGCAAGGGCTGCGGCATGCGGAGCGAATTCGCCGTGGTCACGAACATCACATCCGAAAGATCATAATCCACTTCCAGATAATGATCCGCGAAGGTGCTGTTCTGTTCGGGGTCAAGCACTTCCAGCAATGCGGAAGAAGGGTCACCCCGCCAATCGGCACCCAATTTGTCAATTTCATCCAGCAGGAAAAGCGGGTTGGAGGATTTCGCCTTCTTCATCCCCTGAATAACCTTGCCGGGCATGGACCCGATATAGGTCCGGCGATGGCCGCGCACTTCCGCCTCATCCCGCACTCCGCCAAGCGACATGCGCACAAAATTCCGACCCGTCGCCTTGGCGATGGATTTGCCGAGCGAGGTCTTGCCGACCCCCGGCGGGCCAACAAGGCACAGGATCGGGCCACGAATTTTGGGCGAGCGTGACTGCACCGCCAGGTATTCGATGATGCGTTCCTTGACCTTCTCAAGCCCATAGTGATCGGCATCGAGAACCTTCTCCGCCGCCACGATATCCTTGCGCACCCGGCTTTGCTTCTTCCAGGGGATGGAAAGCATCCAATCCAGGTAATTGCGCACGACCGTCGCTTCCGCGCTCATCGGGCTCATGCTGCGGAGTTTCTTGACCTCGGCCAGCGCCTTTTCGCGTGCTTCCTTGGAGAATTTGGTGGCTTTGATCTTGGCTTCGATTTCGGCGATTTCGTCCTTGCCGTCTTCGCCTTCGCCAAGCTCCTTCTGGATCGCCTTCAACTGTTCGTTCAGGTAATATTCGCGCTGCGTCTTTTCCATCTGCCGCTTCACGCGGCTGCGGATGCGCTTTTCCACCTGCAATACGCCGATCTCACCTTCCATATGGGCAAAGACCTTCTCGAGCCGCGCAGCGACCGAAGGCAGTTCCAGCAATTCCTGCTTTTCCGGGATCTTGAGCCCGAGATGTGAGGCAATGGTATCCGCCAGCTTCGATGCATCTTCGATCTGATTGACCGAAACCAGCACCTCAGGCGCGATCTTCTTGTTCAGCTTGATGTATTGTTCGAATTGCGCGACCACGGTGCGCGCCAGCGCCTCCGTCTCACGCCCTTCAACCGGCGCTTCTTCGATCTTTTCGACAAAGGCTTCGAAATAGGGCGCGGTTTCCTTATAGCCGGCCACGCGCGCGCGCCGCCCGCCTTCGACCAGCACCTTCACCGTGCCATCGGGCAGTTTGAGCAATTGCAGCACTGTGGAAATCGTGCCGATCTGGAAAAGATCATCGGCACCCGGATCATCCTGGCCGGCATTCTTTTGGGCGACCAGCAGGATCTGCTTGTCATCCTTCATCACCGCTTCCAGGGCACGCACGGATTTCTCCCGGCCCACGAAAAGCGGCACGATCATATGGGGAAATACAACGATATCCCGCAACGGCAGAACAGGAAGGATATCGCCACGCAGCGTTTCAGTCATGTGACCTCACTATGGACAGTCGGCACCCGGCCTGCCCAAGGGCGGCTCAGGCGGGGCGTCTAAGGCGTATATTTTGGTCCTTGCGGACGCCCCCACAAGGCCTTGACAGGGGCGCCTCAGGCTGAAGATTGCTCCGCGGCGCGTTCACCATAAATGAACAGCGGCTGGGCGCGGCCTTCGGCCACTTCGCCATTCACCACAACCTCTTCCACCGTCTCAAGCCCGGGCAATTCGAACATGGTGTTCAGCAGAATGGATTCCATGATCGAACGCAGGCCGCGCGCGCCGGTCTTGCGTTGAATGGCCCGCTTGGCAACAGCGCGCAGCGCATCCTCGGTAAAGGAGAGCTTGGCACCTTCCATTTCAAACAGGCGGCCATATTGCTTGACCAGCGCATTCTTGGGCTTGGTCAGAATCTCGATCAGCGCCTTTTCGTCCAGATCCTCAAGCGTTGCCACCACGGGCAGGCGGCCGATGAATTCCGGGATCAGGCCGAATTTCAGCAAATCCTCGGGCTCCACCTCACGCAGGATTTCCCCGGTACGGCGCTCATCCGGGTCGCGCACTTCAGCGCCGAAGCCAATGCCCGAACCCTTGCCGCGGGCGCTGATGATCTTTTCAAGCCCGGCAAAGGCGCCACCGCAAATGAACAGGATGTTCGATGTATCCACTTGCAGGAATTCCTGCTGCGGATGCTTGCGCCCACCCTGCGGCGGCACGGAAGCAACCGTGCCTTCCATGATCTTGAGCAGCGCCTGCTGCACCCCCTCACCGCTCACGTCGCGCGTGATGGAAGGGTTGTCCGATTTGCGGCTGATCTTGTCCACTTCATCAATATAGACAATGCCGCGCTGGGCGCGTTCCACATTGTAATCCGCGGCTTGCAGCAGCTTGAGGATGATATTCTCCACATCCTCCCCCACATAGCCAGCTTCGGTGAGGGTGGTGGCATCCGCCATGGTGAAGGGCACATCCAGAATGCGGGCCAAGGTTTGCGCCAGCAGCGTCTTGCCCGAACCGGTCGGCCCGACCAGCATGATGTTGGATTTGGCAATCTCAACATCCGCACCCTTACCGCCCTGCCCCAGCCGCTTGTAATGGTTGTGGACAGCAACCGACAGCACACGCTTGGCGTGTTCCTGCCCGATCACATAATCATCCAGAACCTTGCAGATTTCCTTCGGTGTCGGCACGCCATCGCGCGACTTCACCAGATGCGTCTTATGCTCTTCACGGATGATATCCATGCAGAGTTC
>JADCEV010000130.1 GCA_020249865.1 Roseomonas sp.
ACCCATGACCAGCCTGAACCCGGCCTTCACCGCCGGCGAACAGGTGGCGGAAGCATTGCGGCTCCACCAAAAACTTGACCGCGACGCGGCTTTCAAGGCGGCGGTCGCGATGCTGGAAAAAGTGCGCATCCCCGATGCGGCGCGGCGCGCGCGGCAATACCCGCATCAGCTCTCGGGCGGTATGCGCCAGCGCGTGATGATCGCGATTGCGCTCGCCTGCCGGCCCAAGCTGTTGATTGCGGATGAACCGACCACGGCCTTGGATGTGACGGTGCAGGCGCAGATTCTGGCGCTGCTGGATGATCTGAAGCAGGAGACCGGGACGGCAGTGATCCTGATCACGCATGACCTTGGCGTGGTCGCGGATCATGCCGATGATGTTGTGGTGATGTATGCCGGGCGCGTGGCGGAACAGGCGCGCGCTGCCGAGCTTTTTGCGCGACCTGAACATCCCTATACCATCGGCCTATTGGGCGCCGCACCAGCAGCGGGCAGGCGCGGCGAAAGGCTCGCCAGCATTGAAGGCACGGTGCCGGATTTGCGCGCGCCACCGCCCGGTTGCCGCTTCGCGCCGCGCTGTCCCTTTGCCATCGGCCGCTGCGCTGAAGGCGCACCGCCCTTGACTGAGGTCGCGCCTGGCCATTTCAGCGCCTGCCTGCGTGCGCCGCTGGATGCCATGCTGGGGGCTGCGGCATGACCCCGCTTTTGGAACTCCGCGATGTCGTGAAGCATTTCCCGGTGCGTGATGCGCTGGGCCGGCGCGCCGGCGCGGTGCATGCGGTGGATGGTGTGTCGCTTTCGGTTGCGGAAGGTGAGGTGCTCGCCATTGTCGGTGAAAGCGGCTGCGGCAAATCCACGCTCGGGCGTGTCATGCTGCGCCTGATTGAACCCGATAGCGGTTCGGTGCGTTTCGCCGGTGAAGACCTTGCCAGCCTTTCGCCAGCCGTCTTGCGCGCGCGCAGGCGCGATATGCAGATCATTTTCCAGGACCCCTTTGGCAGCCTTGATCCGCGCATGACGGTGGCGCAGGCGATTGCGGAGCCGCTGCGGCTGCATCGCGTGGTGCCGCGCGCCGAGGAAGCCGCGCGCGTTGGCGAATTGCTGCGCCGTGTTGGCTTGCGGCCGGAAAATGCCGGGCGCTGGCCGCATGAATTCTCGGGCGGGCAGCGCCAGCGCATCGCGATTGCCCGCGCACTCGCCAGCAATCCGCGCCTGATCATTGGTGATGAACCCGTCAGCGCCTTGGATGTTTCCGTGCAGGCGCAGGTGATCAATTTGCTGCGCGATCTGATCCGCGATTTGCGCCTTACCTTTGTGCTGGTCAGCCATGATCTTGGCGTGGTGCGACATGTCGCGGATCGTGTCGCGGTGATGTATCTCGGCCGCATTGTGGAAGAAGGCCCGGCTGAGGATGTGCTGGGCGCGCCGCGCCATCCCTATACCCGCGCGCTGGTCGCCGCCATGCCGGGCGCGCAGACCAAAACACCACCCCTGGAAGGCGATGTGCCAAGCCCCATCGCGCCGCCATCCGGCTGCCGCTTTCATACGCGCTGCGCTTTTGCCGCCGAGCGCTGCCGCGCTGAAACGCCGCGCCTTGAAGGCGCCGGCCATGCGGTTGCCTGCCATTTCGCCGAGAGCCTGCCGCCACCTGCCGAGCGTATCGCCGCGCTTGGTGGCGGGGAAAGGCTCGCGCGCTTGCAATCCTTTTTCCGGGGCCAAGCCCCTTCACCCACCGGGATGGGAGATCACGCATGAAAACCATGATCCGCGCGGCGCTTGCCGCTTTTGGGGTGCTCGCTGTCGCAGCGGCACCTTCCAGCGCGCAGCATTTGCGTATCGCGCTGAAGGAAGACCCCGATATTCTGGACCCGACGCTGTCGCGCACCTTCGTCGGACGCATTGTCTATGCGGCGCTGTGTGACAAGCTTTTTGACATCAACGAAAGGCTGGAAATCGTCCCGCAATTGGCGACCGGCCATCGCTGGGAAAATCCGCGCAGCCTGATTATCACTTTGCGCGAAGGCGTGCGCTTTCACGACAATGAAGTGATGGATGCGGAAGCGGTGCGCTATTCGCTCATGCGTCATTTGACCTTGCAGGGCAGTTTCCGCCGCAGCGAAATCGCCGATATGGAAACGGTGGAGGTGGTGGACCCGAAGACCATCCGCATTCGCCTGAAGGGACCATCGGCATCTTTCCTTGCGGCGCTTACGGATCGCGCCGGCATGCCCGTCAGCCCCAAGGCCGCGGAAGCACTGGGGCGGAATTTCGGCACGCGCCCTGTCTGCACCGGGCCGTTTCGCTTTGTGGAGCGTGTCGCGCAGGAACGTATCGTTGGTGAACGCTTCCCGGAATATTGGGATGCGCGGAATATCCATCTGGCGCGCGTGACCTATCTGCCCATTCCGGACAACACGGTGCGTCTGGCGAACCTGCAATCCGGCGCGGTGGAGTTTGCCGAACGGATGGAACCCGATGACATCAAGACCATCCAGCGCAATCGCAATCTGCGCGCCGTTGCGGTGGATGAACTTGGCTATCAAAGCATCAGCATCAATACCGGCAATGGCGAACGCGCCAATACGCCCTTTGGCCGCGATGCGCGCCTCCGCCGCGCCTTTGAATTGGCGATTGATCGCACAGCGCTGAACCAGGTGGTGTATGAGGGCATGTATGTGCCAACGCGCCAGCCCTTCCCGCCGGCGAGCCCCTTCCATGTGCGTGATTTCCCACCGACCGCACGTGATCTGCCGCGCGCCCAGGCGCTGCTCCGTGAAGCAGGCGTGACCTTGCCGATCACGGTTGAAATGACTGTGCCGAACAACCCGGATTTGCGGCAGGTGGGCGAGGTTATTCAGGCCATGGTGAAGGAAGCGGGCTTTGATCTTCGCTTGCGCGCCATGGAATTCGCTTCATCCTTGCAAGCGGCCGCGCGGGGCGAGTTTGAAACCTATCTGGTTGGCTGGTCCGGCCGTACCGATCCGGATGGCAATATCTTCAGCTTCAGCCGCACCGGCGGCGGGCAGAATGATGGCCGCTATTCCAATGCGGAAGTGGACAAGCTGCTGGATGAAGCGCGCACGGAATTGGATCTGGCCAAGCGCCAGGCGCTTTACGCCCGTGCCGCGCGCATCGCCTTTGGGGAGGATGTGCACCGCATCTATCTTTGGCACCGCAAGAACATCATGGCGCATAGCGCGCGGCTCTCCGGCTATCGGCCCATCGCGGATGGGCTGGTGCGGCTGCAAGGCGTGCGGTTGCAGTAAGCGCCATGTGGGTCTGGCTTCTCAAGCGGATTGGGCAGGTTCTGCCCACGCTTTTCATCCTCTCCATCCTGATCTTCGGGCTGCAACAATTGATGCCCGGCGATCCGGCGCTGATCCTGGCAGGGGAAGAACGCGGCGACCCGCAAGTGCTTGCACAAATCCGTGCGGAGCTCAGGCTTGATCGGCCAATTTACGAACAATACCTCTATTGGATCGGCAATGTGCTCACGGGCGATTTCGGCTTTTCCTGGCGCATCAGGATGCCTGTCAGCCAGCTTATTCTGGATAAGCTGCCGGTCACCGCGCAGCTGGCCGCCATGTCCTTTATCATCGCCGTGTTGATCGGCGTGCCGGCGGGCATTCTTTCCGCGGTCAAGCGCGATCAGCCGGCGGATTGGGCGGCGAATGGTGTCGCGCTATTCGGCATTTCGACGCCGAATTTCTGGCTCGGCATTATGATGATCCTGTTTTTCAGTGTGGAGCTCGGCTGGCTGCCACCTTCGGGCTATGTGCCGCTGACCGAGGATTTCTGGCAATCCATCGCCACCACCATCATGCCGGCTTTCGTGTTGGGCACGGGCGTCGCTTCCGTGCTGATGCGCCATACGCGTGCGGCGATGCTGACGGCGCTGTCGCAGGATTATGTGCGCACGGCGCGCGCCAAGGGGCTACGCGAAAGGGTCGTGGTCTGGAAACATGCGCTGAGGAACGCACTAATCCCGGTAGTGACCTTGGGCGCGATTGAATTTGGCCGCTTGCTGGCCGGTGCCGTTTTGACCGAACAGGTTTTCACCATTCCGGGCTTTGGCAAGCTGATTGTGGATGCGGTTTTCAACCGTGACTATCCGGTGGTGCAGGGTGTTGTGCTGGCCACCGCCTTGATTTTCGTCCTGCTCTCCCTGGTCGCTGATCTGCTTTACATGGCAATCAATCCAAGGCTGCGTCAGGCATGAATGCGCCTGCCATCTCCATGGGGGAAAGCCCCGCGCGCCGCGCGCTGAAGCGGTTTTTCCGCCATAAGCTTGCGGTATTTGGCCTGGTGGTGGTGGTGGCCTTTGTGCTGATTGCGCTGCTGGCACCCTTCATCGCCCCATACGATCCGCTGCAAACAAGCTGGAGCCGTATCCGCAAGCCACCATCTGCCGAGCATTGGTTCGGCACGGATGAAAACGGCCGTGATGTGCTTTCCCGCGTGATTTGGGGTGCGCGGGCTTCGCTGATGGCGGGCGTGATTTCCGTACTCGGCGCGCTATTCATTGGTGTGCCGCTCGGCTTGCTTGCGGGTTTGATTGGCGGCTGGGTGGATGGGCTGATATCGCGCGTAGCGGACGCCATGCTCTCAGTGCCCTTTCTGATTCTGGCGATTGCGCTGGCGGCGTTTCTGGGGCCGGCCCTGGAAAATGCCATGCTCGCCATTGCCATTACTGCATCGCCAGTTTTCGTACGGCTGGCGCGCGGCATGGCTTTGGATGCGAAATCAACCGATTGGGTGGAAGCGGCGCGCGCACTTGGCAATCCGCCCTGGCGCATCGGGTTGTTCCATGTGCTGCCCAATATCATCCCGCCCTTGCTGGTGCAGGCGAGCCTTGCCATTGCGGAAGCGATCATCGCCGAAGCATCGCTTTCCTTCCTGGGGCTTGGGCAGCAACCGCCGGCACCTTCCTGGGGGTCCATGCTGAACAGCGCGCAACGGTTTTTGACTCAGGCGCCCTGGCTTTCCATCATGCCGGGGCTCGCGATTTTCGTGGTGGTGCTGGCCTTCAACTTGGTGGGTGATGGGCTGCGCGACGCGCTGGACCCAAGGGCGGATCGGAAGTGATGGAAATACGCAGCGCGCCTGGGCATTTGCCGCGCGGTCGGCGCATTTACGCCATTGGCGATATTCATGGCACGCTGCCGCAGCTTCGCGATCTGCACGCGCAAATCGCCGAGGATTTGCACCGCCGCCCCGTGGCTTCCGCCATGCTGATCCATCTGGGCGATTACGTGGATAAGGGGCCGGATTCACGCGGCGTGGTGGATTACCTTTCGGAACGTGATCCCATTCCTGGCCTGCCCACGCTGCATCTGATGGGCAATCATGAGGAAACCATGCTTGGCGCGCTTGCGGGCGATGGCGCCGCGGCGGCGGATTGGCTGTGGGGCGGGGGCAGGGCGACGCTCGACTCCTGGGGGGTGGCGCCCGATGCACCGCGCGAGACCTGGCCCGAGGCGATTGCCCCGCATCAGCGCCGCTTCCTGCGTGATTTGTCACTTTGGCATGAGGAAGGCGGGTATCTATTCGTTCATGCCGGCATTCGCCCCGGTGTGGCGCTGGAGGAGCAAACGCGTGAGGATTTGCTGCGCATCCGGCATGATTTTCTGAACAGCCCGCGTGATCATGGCTTTGTAGTGGTACATGGGCATACGGCGGGGTTCATGCCGGTGGTGCGAGAGAACCGAATTTGCATTGATACCGCCGCCTGGTCCGGCGGGGGGCTGACGGCGGTGATGTTGGAAGGGGAGAGTCTCGCGTTTTTGCAGGCGAAATGAGGCGGGGCTCAAGACTCATCTGATTTAGACTTTAAACTTTCGAACATGCTTGCCACCTCATCCAAGGTACCCCGACTAACGCTGCCTTGCCAAAAATGGTGCCCTCCAAATTCCTCTAACTGTCCCCCTACGGTAATCACCTGACATAGGCCACCGACGGAACCGGGCGCGGACCGTAAGAGTCTGCGCGCCCGGTTCGCGGTGGCCGGACCGCGTGGAAGCGGGTTTGATGGCGTTGCGACACAACCCTCAAACACGAA
>JADCEV010000131.1 GCA_020249865.1 Roseomonas sp.
GGTGGTGTTGGTGGCTTGGCGCTGGCGCTGATGCTGCATCAGCGCGGCATTGGCTGCACGGTGCTGGAAGCCGCGCCAGAGGTGAAGCCGCTTGGGGTTGGCATCAATACCCTGCCGCACGCCATCCGCGAATTGGCCGCGCTTGATCTGCTGCCGGCGCTGGATGGGGTTGGTATTCGCACACGTGAATTGCGCTATTTGAATCGCTTCGGTCAGGAGATTTGGAAGGAACCACGCGGCACTTGGGCAGGGCATGAGGTGCCGCAATTTTCCATCCATCGTGGTCATTTGCATCAGGTGCTGTGGCAGGCGGCAGAGGCGCGCCTGCCGAATGCTGCGTTGCTCCGCAATGCACGGCTGCAAGGCTTTACGCAGGATGCGGGCGGCATCACCGCGCATCTGGCGGATGGGCGTAGCCTTCCCGGTGATGTGCTGATCGGCGCGGATGGTATTCATTCCACCATTCGCGCGATGTTGCATCCGGATGATGGCGGTATTCGCTGGAATGGTATTCAGATGTGGCGCGGCGCGGTGGAATGGCCGGCTTTTGAAGGTGGCGACACCATGATTGTCGCCGGCGATATGAAGGAAAAGCTGGTGCTTTACCCGATCGGCGCTGGCAGATCGGGTGAAACGCGACTGACTAATTGGGTTGTTTGCGCGCAGATTGGTGACGCCAGCAAACCACCACCGCGACGGGAGGATTGGTCGCGCCCCGGCCAGCTTGATGAAGTGTTGGCACATGTCGCGCGTTTTCGCATTCCCTTTCTGGATGTCGCAGCACTTGTGCGCGCCACGCCTGAATTCTGGGAATACCCGATGTGTGACCGCGATCCCTTGCCCTTCTGGACAGAAGGCCGCGTGACGCTTTTAGGTGATGCCGCGCATCCCATGTATCCGGTTGGATCGAATGGCGCATCGCAAGCCGTTTTGGATGCCCGTTGCCTCGCGGATTTTCTGGCATCCCAGGCGCCGGAAGCAGCGCTTGCGGCCTATGCGGCGGAACGCCTGCCGAAGACGGCCGAGATTGTGCGCGCCAATCGCAAGGGCGGTCCGGAACGCGTGGTGGATGAGGTCAGCGCGCGCGCGCCGGATGGTTTTGCGCGGTTGGAAGAAGTGATTTCGCGCGAGGAACTCGCCGCCATTGCCGGCGGCTATGCGCAAATGGCCGGGTTTGCAACAGGGAAACGCGCATGAGCGGGCGCTTTGATATCAACATAGATGCGCGCGGTGTGGCGCGGCTGACGGTCGCGCATGATGCCAAGCTGAATACGCTGAACCCAGCGCTATTGGATGCCGCTATTGAGGCGCTGCGTGATCTTGCAAAGCAGCCTGACCTGCGTGCGGCGGTGCTGACCGGTGAAGGCGACCGCGCCTTCATTGGCGGGGCTGATATCGGCGCCATGGCGGCGTTGGAAACACCGGCAGAAGCTGAAGCCTTCATTCGCCGCGTGCATGGCATTTGCGCTGCCATTCGGGATTTGCCCGTTCCAGTGATTGCGCGCATCAATGGCTGGTGCCTTGGCGCCGGGCTGGAAGTGGCCGCCGCTTGCGATATGCGTATCGCCGTGCGGGAAGCGAAATTCGGCATGCCCGAAGTGCGCGTGGGCATCCCTTCCGTGGTGGAAGCCGCGTTACTGCCTGGCCTGATCGGCTGGGGCCGCACCAGGCGCCTGCTGTTGCTGGCCGAGACGATCTCAGCGGCTGATGCACTCTCCTGGGGTCTATTGGAAGAAGTCGCGCATCGCGAACGCATTGATGCGCGTATCGAAGCCTGGATCAGCAATTTGCTGGCCGCGGGGCCTGAGGCCATTCGCGCGCAAAAGGCGCTGATCCGGCAATGGGAAGATCGCCCGATTACGGAGGCGATTGCCGCTGGCATCACCGCCTTTGCGGCATCCTGGAAGACGGATGAACCCAAGCGCATGATGCGCGCCTTCCTTGAAGAACAGAAGGCGCGCAAAAAGAAGCGCTGAATTCAGCCCGGCGGGGGCAGGAAATTCACCTCATGCTCCGCCGCAATACGCACCACCTCGCCCGGATCGGGTACGTTATGGATGCGCGTGAATAGCGTGTAGAGACCGCGCGCGGGGCTCACCCAAAACAGAGCGCGCACGGGCGCTTCGGTCTTGTTGAAGATGCCATGCGCGATGCCCATCGGCAGGCGGATCAGATCGCCGGCCTTGGCGGTAGCGGCCTGACCATCCAGGAAAAGATCGAACTGCCCTTCCAGCACGCGGATGAATTCATCCTGCATCGTGTGGATATGCGGCGGCACGAAAGTGCCGGGCGGGAAGAGTGTATCGAAAGCAAAACAGCTTTCGCTATGCGCCACGGGCTTATAGGTCTGGCCCAGGATGGACCATACAATTCCACCCTCACCGGTGCCGGCTGGGGTCACACCTGCTGTCATGCTCATTTGTTGAGGCTCCCTGTTTCAGACATGCAAATAGGTATCACGAATTTCGGGCGCGGCGGCGAGTGCCGCACTATCGCCCTGCCAAACCACGCGGCCCTTTTCGATCACCACATGCCAATCGGCAAGGCGCATCACGGCGGCCAGGTTCTTGTCAATCAAAAGGATCGCCTGGCCTTCGGCGCGCAGCTTCGCCAAGACCTGCCAAATCTCGGCACGGATCAACGGGGCCAGGCCCTCGGTCGCCTCATCCAGTACCAGCAGGCACGGGTTGGTCATCAGGGCGCGCCCGATTGCGAGCATTTGCTGCTCACCGCCCGAAAGCTTGGCGCCGGATTGGCGGCGCCTTTCGGCCAGGCGTGGAAACAGCGCATAGATCGCCGGCAAATCCCAACGTGGCGCACCGCCGGTGCGATTGGCGGAAGTGGCCACAAGGTTTTCTTCAACGCTCAGTGTTGGGAAAATCTGACGCCCTTCCGGCACCAAGCCTATGCCGCGCTGCGCGATGCGATACGGCGGGTCTCCAGTAATGTCCTGGCCATCGAATCGGACATGCCCGGCGCTTGGGCGGATCAGCCCCATGATGGCGCGCACCGTAGTGGTCTTGCCCATGCCGTTGCGGCCAAGCAGTGTCACCACCTGCGCCGCGCCCACGCCAAAGCCAATGCCATTCAGCACCTGACTTTCGCCATAGCCGGCGATCACGCCTTCCAGCGTCAGCACGGGATTTCTTCTTCGCCAAGATAGGCAGCGCGCACTTCGGCACTCGCGCGGATTTCGGCCGTGCTGCCACTCGCGATAATGCGCCCTTCGGCCAGCACCGAAATCCGATCCGCGAGCGCAAATACCGCCTGCATGTCATGTTCCACCAGCAGAATGGCGTAGCGCGATTTCAGCCGCCGCAGCAGCGTGATCAGGCGTTCGGTTTCCTCCGGCCCCGCGCCAGCCAGCGGTTCATCCAGCAAAAGCAGCCGCGGTTGGGTAGCGAGTGCAATGGCGATTTCGAGCGCGCGTTTTTCGCCGTGGCTGAGCGCACCCGCCATGATCGCCGCGCGATCCGTGAGCCCTACCTCGGCCAGGGCATCACGCGCTGCGCCATTGAGCGCTTCTTCCGAAGCGGCAGCACGAAAGAAGCGAAAGGAAGAACCGCTTTTCGCCTGCACGGCCAGGGCGACATTTTCCAGCACGGAAAAGCCGGCAATGATGCTGGTGATCTGAAAACTGCGCGCCAGGCCCGCATGCGCGCGGCGCGGAAACGAAAGGCGCGTAATGTCCACCCCGGCAAAGACAATGCGCCCGGCATCCGGCGCGACCGTGCCGGTAACCTGATGGATCAGGGTGGTCTTGCCGGCGCCATTCGGGCCGATCAGCGCATGGATTTCGCCAGGCTGCACATCCAGGCTGACATCATTCGTCACCGCAAGCCCGCCATAATGCTTGCGCAAACCCTGAACGCTGAGCAGCGCCTCAGCCACGGCGCGCCCCCAGAAAACCGATCAACCCGCCGCGCATGAACAGCACCGCCAAAATCAGCAATGGGCCGAAAATCATTTTCCAATGCGTCGTCAGGCTGGGCAGCCAGGTTTCCAAAAGCACGAACAGCACCGCACCCAGAATGGCGCCAGAAAGCCGCCCAAGCCCGCCCAGGATCACCATGAAAATCAACTCACCGGAACGCTGCCAGCTCATGTAAGCAGGTGCGACAAATTCGGTGGCATTCGCAAACAAAACGCCCGCGAGGCCCGCCAGCGTACCGGCGATGACATAGGCCAAAAGCCGAAACGGATAGGGCGAAAAGCCGACTGCCTGCGCACGCAGCGGATTTTCCCGCGCCGCACGCAGCACGCGCCCAAAGCGGGACGCCAGCAGCATGGCGCAAAGCCCCCAGCACAACACCAAAAATCCAAGGCAGAGGTAATGGAAGAAAAGCCGGTTCTCCATCAGCCGCGTGCCGAAAATCTCGGTCCGGTCATACATCGTATAGCCATCATCCCCGCCATAAGCGGCAAGCGATGACGCCGTGAAGAAGGCCATCTGCCCGAAGGCAAGTGTGATCATGATGAAATTCACGCCCTCGGTCCGGATCGCAATCGCACCGGTCAGCAGCGAAAACAACGCAGCGGCGGCGATCGCCACGGGCAGCACCATGGTGATATCGGTCAGCCGATGCGCATCCAGAATGGCAACGGCATAGGCGCCCACACCCATCGCCGCCGCATGGCCAAGGCTGGCAAGCCCAGCGCCGCCCACCAGGAAGGAAAGCGAAACCGCAGCGGCGGCCAGGATCATGATGCGCGCAAATAGCGTCAGATAGTGATTGGCGCCGAAGCCCAATAAGGGTGCCAGTGCGAGTGCGGCCAGCACCAGCAGCGTGAGTGCCACATCAAGCCGCAGGCGCGGCATGCTAACCACTCCTGGCCGGGAAAAGCCCGCGCGGGCGGAAGGCCAGGATCGCTGCCATGGCGATATAGACCAGCATGGAAGCCAGCGCCGCGCCGGTTTGTCGCGCGGCAGATGGGTCCAGAAACAGCCGCATCAGATCAGGCATCAGCGATTTGCCGAGCGTATCCGTCAGCCCCACGATCAGCGCCGCAATAAAGGCACCGCGAATGGAACCGATACCACCAATCACAATCACCACGAAGGCCAGGATCAGCACGTGATCACCCATGCCTGGTTCAACCGAGAATATCGGCCCGGCCAGCACGCCAGCAAATCCCGCGAGCATGGCGCCAAAGGCAAAGACCAGCATGAATAGCCGGCGAATATCCACCCCAAGTGCGGAGACCATGGGCGCATTCGTGGCACCCGCACGCACCAGCATGCCAAGGCGCGTGCGCTCCACCAAAAACCACAGGCCAAGCGCGGTGCCGATGCCGGCGCATAATACGGCGATGCGATACAGCGGATATTGCAGCCCAGGCATCAGCACCACGCCACCTTCCAGCAGCGCGGGCACGGGCACTTGCAGTGGCGCGGCACCCCAAATGGCCTTCACCGCCTGATTGAGAAACAGGATCACGCCAAACGTCGCCAGCACTTGCGACAAATGATCTCGATCATACAAATGCCGAAAGATCAGCACTTCCAGTAGCAGGCCAAACACCAGCGCCGCCGGCAGTGCCAGCAAAAGTCCAAGCCAGAAGGACCCTGTCGCCGCTGCCAAGGCAGCACCAAGGTAAGCCCCCAGCATATACTGCACCCCATGCGCCAGGTTGATGAAATCCATCACGCCGAACACCAGCGTGAGGCCCGCCGCCACCAGGAAAAGCAGAATGCCAAGTTGCAGGCCATTCAAGGCCTGCACCAGGAAGAGACCCGTACTCACAAGTGGGTTAGCGCATGCGGCATTCGCCGGCCCAGGGGTCCACGTTGTTCTCAAGCACCTTCCGCACGGTTTCGGTCTGGAATTTGCCATCGGCGCGCTTCGCCACGCGCAGCAGCCAGAAATCCTGTACCGGGTAATGATTCACGCCGAATTTGAAATTACCGCGCACGGAAGCGAAATCCGCGGCGCGCAAGCCGGCGCGGATCGCATCCTTATCGGCCAAGCGGCCACCCGCACGCCGAATGGCGGAATCGAGAAGCATGGCGCCATCGTAAGCCTGCGCCGCATAACTGGCCGGCACGTAATTGAAGGCAGCTTCGAAATCCGTGACGAAACGGCGATTGGCCGCATTGTCCATATTCGGCGCCCAGCTTGCCGCTGAGAAGAAGCCCAGCGCCGCATCCCCCTGCGCGGGCAAAACCGCCTCATCCACCGTAAAGGTGGACAGGAAGGGGATATGCGCAAGGCCGGCCTGACGATATTGCCGCACCAGATTTACGCCAAGCCCGCCCGGCATGAAGGTGAAGATCGCATCCGGCCGCGCGGCGGCAATCTTCGCAAGCTCAGCGGCGAAATCAAGCTGCGTAAGCGGTACATAAACCTCGTCTACCACTTCGCCCTTGAAGCGGGATTTGAAGCCGGCCACCGCATCGCGCCCGGCCTGATAATTCGGCACCAGCACGAAAACGCGCTTATAGCCCTGGTCTTCGCAGACCTGGCCGATCACGGAATGCACCTGGTCGTTATTGTAAGACGTGGTGAAGAAGAAGGGATTGCAGCCACGCCCGGCAAAGGTGGAAGGCCCGGCATTGGTGCTGATCAGGAAGGTGTTGGCTTCCGTCACTGGGCGGATGATGGCCTGCAGGATATTGGAAAACACAACGCCAACGATGAAATCGCAGCGGTCACGTTCAAGCGCGGTGCGCACCTTGGTCACCGCCACATCGGGCTTCAATTCATCATCAATCATCACGGTTTCGGCGGTCAGCCCACCAAGCCGGCCATTAAGATGCCGGAGCCCCATCAGGAAGCCATCGCGCAATTGGCTGCCGAGTGCGGCTTGCGGGCCGGTTTGCACCGCCACAAGTCCAATCTTCACCCCGCCGGCGGGTTGCGCATGCAGAATGGCGGGCGCTGCCAGCAGCCCCAAGGCACCGCCCATGGCGGTACGACGCGAAATCAAGCTCATCCTTAAGCCTCCCATATTTAAGAACCCTGTAGAGCCTTACTGCGCGAAGCCTAGGCGCAAGGCAAGGCGTTGCGCCATTTTGCCCGTATGAATCATCAAGGGATGGGCGGGGTCCGTGAAGGGGTCCAGCACGGTGAAGTGGTTGGCGCCGGGCAGCGCTTCAAAGCTACCCCCCCAATGGGTTGCGAAGTCGCGGCTTTGGCGGATGAATTCATCGCTCTCGGCCCCGCCCACCACGACATGCAAGCCCTCATAAGCGGGGGGCGGCAGCAGGCGTGGCGATAGGGTGGCGATGTCCTGCCCTGTCAGGTTCAACGCCTTGGCGATGCTGGTGCCCTTCAGCGGCCCCAATTCAAACACGCCTGAGACCGGCAGCGCCGCCCCCACCATCCCAGCCGGCAGGCTGGGTTCCCAGACGGGCCAATCGGTCGCGAGCAGCAGGGCGGCCAACTGCCCACCGGCGGAATGCCCTGCCGCGAGCAACCGCCCGCCGCGTCGCCTGTGCAGAAAGGCGGCCGCGCGGCGCATTTGCTCAGCGATTTCACCCAAAGTTACGGCGGGGCAGAGATCATAGGATGGCACCGCCACCGCCACGCCTTGGCCAACCAAGCCGCGCGCGCAATGGCTGACAAAGGACCGATCCAGCGCCTGCCAATAGCCGCCATGGATGAATAGCGCGGTGGGCGCGGCTTCAGCATGTGGGGGTAGAAACAGGTCAAGCTTCTCCCGCTCCCCCGCGCCATAGGCCAAGCCAAGCTCGGCCCGCACACCGATCGCGCGGAAGGCCGCGGCATCGCGCGCCCAAGCCGCGATGATTTCGGCGCTTTCGGGCACGCGGGCCCGATTATTGTATTCCCGTTCGGCGTCCATGGCCCTATCTGCGCATGGGAAAGCCATGACAGGCAAGGCGGGGCGATGCGCGTATATCTGGCAGGACCGGAGGTTTTTCTGGCGGACCGAGACGCGATTGCGGCGGCCAAGAAAGCAATTTGCGCTGAGCATGGAATGATCGGCGTTTTCCCGACCGATCCCGCGCCCGAGGCACCACAAGCTGACACCGATTGGATGCGGATTTACTTGGGCAATGAGGCGCATATCCATGGCTGCGATGCGCTGATCGCGAACCTCACGCCCTTTCGCGGTGTCTCGGCCGATCCTGGCACGGCTTATGAGCTTGGCTTCATGCGTGCGCTGGGTCGCCCGGTGCTGGGCTACAGCAATGTGGCGGGGAATTTCACCATGCGCAGTCTGGCGGCTTTGCGCGGTGCGGTGCATCGGCGCGCCAGCGGCGCCTGGGAAGATGCCGATGGCATGGAGGTAGAGGATTTCGGCCTGACCGATAACCTCATGCTTGATGGCGGCATTGCCGCAGCGGGTGGTGCGCTTGTGGTGAACCCGGTTGCAGAAGCCGCGCGCTGGCGTGATTTGGGCGGCTTTACCCGCTGTGTCGCGCATTTGGCGGGGATGAAAAAATAGCGCAGGCCCTGCGTCAGCCCGTCGCGGCAATGGCCTTGCCACCCACCAGGCGCAGAATGCGGCTGGGTCGTTCCACGCCGGTCAGGCGGTGCAGGATCAGGATGACGCTGCGCCCGGCTGTGGCTTCATCCAGCGTTTCCATAAAGGCGCGTTCTGTCGCGGCATCCAGCCCGGCAGCGGGTTCATCCAAAATCAGCACCGGCGCGGGCGACAGCAACGCGCGCGCCAGGGCGATGCGCCGTGCCTGACCACCAGAAAACCGCGCGCCCGCTTCGCCGCATTGCGTTTCAAGCCCATCAGGCAGGGCGCGCACCACATCGCCAATGCGCGCGCGATCCAGCGCGCGCCACAGCGCGGCATCATCCGCATCCGGCGCGGCCAGGCGCAGATTCGCGGCGATGCTGTCATCAAACAACCGCGCATCCTGCGTGAGCCAGGCGATGCGATCACGCAGCACGGCAGCGGGAAGGGTCGCGATATCAACACCACCCAAAGTGATGCTGCCCTGCTGGGGGGCGGCGAATTTCAACAGCAGCGCGGCAAGCGTGGATTTGCCGGTGCCTGATGGCCCGAGCAGCGCAATACGCGCCCCTTCCGGCACATCAAGATCAAGCCCATCAAACACCAGTGGCCGATCTGGCGCCCAGGAAAACACCACATCACGCAACACCAAAGCATGGCCCAAAGGTGCAGCATTTGGCGCAGCCGGATCGGGCACGGGTTCCGCCGCATCAGCCGCTTCAAACAAGCGCCGCGCACCCGCCGCCGCCGCTGCAACCGCAGCACCTACGCGCGGCATCAGCCCCAAAGCCTCGGCTGCCGCAATAGCCAGGAATACGGCCAAAACGCCCGCCGCCATGCCGGGCTGCCCGGCCAGCATGGTCCAAGCCAGCGCAGCGAGCAGGGCGATTTGCGTGAGCAAGGCGCCCGCCGCCCCGCCCCAGGCCGCGCGCCGCGCCAAGGCACGTTGCGCGCCGGAAAGTGCCCGATCTTCCTCAGCCACCCGCGCCAGCGCACGCTTTTCGCCATTCGCTGCCAGCGTATCTTCAATGCCTGTCAGCGGATCAATGGTGGCGGCGCGCAGCGCGCCTTGAGCGCGCGAGGTCGCCTCAGCCGCACGCGCCGCATCGGGCGCCAGCAGCAAGGGCAGCACCAGCGCCGCGGTCAGCGGCAGCGCCACCAGCGCGGCAAGCCAGGGGTCCGCCGCGCCAAGGATCAAAGCAATCGCCAGCACCACGGCAATGGAAGCCGCCGCCGGCACCAAGGCGCGCAGATAAAGCCCATCAAGCGCTTCCACATCTGCGACAAGCCGCCCGAGCAAATCCCCCGCGCGCCGCAAGCCAAGCCCGGTCGGCAAACGCTCAGCAAGGCGCCCAAAAAACCACACGCGCATATCGGCCAGCGCGCGGAAGGTCGCTTCATGTGTCGCGAGCCGTTCCAGATAACGCATAACGGGCCTGAGAAGAATCAAGGGCCGCAACCACAGCAGCGCAATCACGCCCGCCGCCGCCAGCGCCGCACTTTCCGCGCCACCCACTGATGCCACCACCAGCTTACCCGCGAAGGCGAGCAAGGCAACGCCCGCCAGCGCGGAGATCACGGTCACGATGATCCCCACCACCAACCAGCCGGAGCGTTCCAGCCAAAGTTTTAGCACGCGGAAAAGATCAGCACTCATGGCCTAATCATTCCCCGCAAGCCGGCTGCCTTGCGCGCGCCCATCGGCGATTTCCAGCCTTTGGCCAAAATAGGATCGTGCAGCCTTGGCATGGGTTGCGATAATGGCGGTGCGGCCCACGCAAAGCCGGCGCAGAGCATCCAGCACCGATGCTTCGGTGCCCGGATCAAGATGCGCGGTGGGTTCATCCAACAGCACCAGGGGCGTGTCGCGCAAAAAAGCGCGTGCGAGTGCCACGCGCTGCGCCTGGCCGCCGGAAAGCCCAAAGCCGCCTTCGCCAATCAACGTATCCAACCCCTGCGGCAGATCCTTGGCAAAATCCATCACCTGCGCGGCATCGGCGGCGGCCAAAACAGCGGCATCATCAGCATCCGGCCGCGCGAGGCGAATATTCTCCCGCAGGGTGGCGCGGAACAAATGCGCGCGTTGCCCGACATAGGATGACAGGCGGCGCAATTCGGAAGGCTTCAGCAGCATCGCATCGCGGCCATTGATGGCAACGCGCCCGGCATCGGGCCGCGCAAAACCCATCAGGATACGCAGCGCGCTTGTCTTGCCCGCACCCGACGCACCGGTCAGCAACAGTGTCTCACCGGCCAGTACACGGAAGGAAAGCCCATCCAAGGCCGGCGGGCGGGATGGATCATAGGAAAGCCGCACATCCTGAAAGGTGATGGTGAGTTTCGGTGGCACTTCCTCCAGCAGCAGCCCGGTTTCTTCCGGCTGCTCCAGCAGCGGCGCCAAATCCGCCGCGGCACCGCGGGCGCCCAACTGTTCATGATAGGCGGCAGCGAAAGACCGCAGCGGCAGGAAAAACACGGGTACGAGCAGCACAACGAAAAACGCCGTCACCGGATCAGGATGCGCGCCGGTCAGCACGGCGCCATGGCGAATGGCAAGACAGGCGAGTGCGGCAGCCGCGATCAATTCCATCGCGCCCGAGGAGATGAAGGCAACCCGCAGCACGCGCATGGTGCGCTGGCGTAATTCCTCGGCCGCCGCGGCGAGTCTTTGCGTTTCCGCGCGTTGCTGGTTGAACAGCACCAGTACCGGCAGCCCGCGCATACGATCCAGAAAGCGCCCGGAAAGCCGTTGCAACGCGGCGAATTGCCGGCGGCTCGCTTGCGCGGCGCCAATGCCGGACGCTGCCTGCGCCACCGGCACCATGAGGCCCGCGACCAGCAGGATCAGGCCGCTCACGGGATCAAACAGCGCGGCGCAGCCGGCAATCAGCAGCGGCGCAACAACAGCGATGATGGCCGCCGGCATCCAGCGCGCGAAATAACCTTCCATCGCCTCCACACGTTCGACGACCAGCGCACTTTTCTCGCCAACCGGGCGCTGGTCTGCCGGGCCTTGCGCCAGCAATCGCGCGAAGATGCGGGCGCGGAGGCTCGCTTTCGCCTCTTCCCCGGCGGCCGTCTGGGCGCGTTCCTGCGCAATGCCAAGCGCCGCCATGATCAGCGCGAGAGCCCCCGCACCGATGAAATCCGCCCAGGATGCCGTTGTGCCGGCCAATAATGCCGCGAGCAGCCGGGCGATCAGGAGTGCTTGCGCGACACTCGCCAAGGCAAGCGCAAGGCCGAGCAGGACCGGCCCGTAAAGCCGGCCCCTCAGTGCCTTTGCTTCCCGCGCCAGAAGCGCGGCGGCGGCAGCCCCCTCCCGTTTATGCTCCGAAGCCATGACAGTCAGACTAGACCGGTTTGGCTGACAGATACAGTCGAAACCGGCGCCTTAGCGCCAGGGTTCCACCAAAATCTTCGCATGGGTTTCGGGGTTGGCGAGGTCCTTGAAGGCCTGCCCGACCTCGGCCAGGCCGATCCGCCCGGTAATGAGTGGCCGCACATCCAGCCGCCCGGCGCCAATATGGCCAAGCGTGGCGGCGAATTCCTGCGCGTTATAGGCGAGGACGAATTGCAGGGATAATTGCTTGACGATACCGAAATAGGGTTCGATTTCGTCCGGTTCCATGCAGACGCCAACCACCACAATGCGCGCGGCATTGGGCGCGCCTTCCATCATGGCGGTCAGCACGCCGGGGATGCCCACGCATTCAAACAACACGGCGGGGCGGCGCTTGGGGCCAAGGCCGAACAGCGCGGCGTAGCGGCTGGAATCAAAGCCATCTGGCGTGATGGCGCGTTCCAGGGCCTGGTAGGGCGATTCGACCGCAGGGTCTATCACGATATCCGCGCCCATTTTCCGGGCCAAGGCACGGCGCCCTGCCGAGAAATCCGCCGCGATGATCGGCGCATGGCCATGCAGCTTGAGCGCGGCGATGGTCGCAAGCCCGATCGGGCCGCACCCAATCACCAGCGGCACTTCGGCATTATTCACACCGAAATGTTCCACGGCATGAAGGCCCACCGCCATGGGTTCCGTCAGCGCGGCGTGGTCGGGTTCCATCGCGGCCGGCAGCGGCAGCAGCATCCGTTCCGCGAGCGGCATATATTCAGCAAACCCGCCCGCCACATCAGGGTTATAGCCAAGGCCAAGCACGGTATTGCCGGCGATGGTAAGCGGCATGGAGGTGACCAGATCACCCGGCTTGAACTTGCCTTCCGTGCCGGGGCCATTCGCCACCACCTCGCCCACGAATTCATGGCCAAAGACCACGTCGCGTTCTGCATCCATCGTCCAGCGTCCACCCGTACGCCGCGCGAGGGAGACGAATTCCCGCGTGAAGCGCGCCGCGTGCAAATCCGTGCCGCAAATGCCGCAGGCCCTGGTGCGCACCAGCACCTGGCCGGGCTGAAGCTGCGGGTCCGGCACATCGCCCAGCACAAAATTTCCCTGGCGGAATATCGCAGCGCGCATGGTGGTTCCTTCCTTTGGTTTTGGCGGGGATCAGCCCGGCTTTGCCGCAGGATGGCGCAGCCGCGCGATGAAAATCAACGCCTATTCCGCCGCCACCTTTGGCCGCCAATCGCCAATGGAGGATTTCGCCAGCCCCAGATGATCCCGCAACGTTGTCCCCGCATATTCCTTGCGGAACAGGCCGCGGCGCTGCAATTCCGGTACCACATGCGTCACGAAGTCGCGGTAGCCATCCGGCACATAGGTCGCCGCAACCACAAAGCCATCGCAAGCGGGCTTGGTGAACCATTCTTCCATCTTGTCGGCAATTTCCTTGGGACCGCCCACCATATTCATATTGGGCCGGCCCCGGCCGCTGCCGGTGATGAATTCCCGTACCGTCGGGTTCTTCTTGCCGGTGTTTTTCACCACCCGGTCACGAATGGCTTGCAGCCCTTGCATGCTGGCCATTTCCTCATCGCTGAAGGGCTCATCCATGCCCTTGGTCGCGAAATCGAAATTCAACGCTTCTGACAGCAAGGACAGCGCATCAATTTCCAACGGCAGGCTTGCGATCAGCGCGGCCTTGTCTTCCGCTTCGGCCTTGGTCGCGGCGCAGATGGGGGAGATCAAGGTCGCTACCTTCACATGATCCGGATTGCGCCCAGCTTCCGCAATCATGTGCTTGAATTCGGCGTATTCCTTCGCGCCAGAAGCGACATCGTGATAGGCGACAAAGACCAGCTCTGCCCAGCGCGCGGAAAAGCGCTTGCCGCGCCCGCTGCTGCCGGCCTGGATCACCACCGGCCGGCCTTGCGGGCTGCGCGGCACGGTGAAAGGCCCGCGCGATTTCAGGAATTGCCCGCGATAATCCAAGCGCCGCACTTTATCGCCATCAGCGAAGCGGCCCGATTTCTTGTCCACAATCAGCGCATCCGGGTCCCAGGCATCCCAATGACCCAGCACGATTTCCACGAATTCATCAGCGCGATCATAGCGCCGGTCGTGTTCCATCATTTCATCATGGCCCATATTGGCCGCTTCGCCGTCATTCAGCGATGTCACCACATTCCAAGCCGCGCGCCCATTGCTCATCAGATCGAGCGTTTGCATGGTGCGTGCGACATGGAAGGGCTCGTAATAAGTGGTGGAGGCGGTGGAGCCGAGGCCAAGGCGCGAGGTAACCGCGGCCATCATCGTCAGCGTCACAATGGGATCAAGCTTCACGCAGCGAATGCCGTGTTCCACCGTGTGGTGATGGTCATTGCCATAGCGATCCGGCATGGAAAGCCGGTCATCGAAAAAGCCAAGGTCAAATTTGCCGGCTTCCAGGATGCGCGCGATTTCCTGATAGAAATCTGCGGTTAGGAAATCCGTACGTGACAGAGGGTGCCGCCAGGAACTGGCGTAATTGGTGCAGTTCTGCGCCTGCATGAAGCCGACAAGATGCATTTGCCGCATGGCCTGTTCCCCCAAGCTTTATGGGGAAACAGTCTTGCACCTTGGCGGGCAGCGTCAACCTTACGTGACGCCCGGCTTTACCCGAGCGCCGCCACCCCCGGCAATTCCTTGCCTTCCAGCCATTCCAGAAAGGCGCCGCCGGCGGTTGAGACATAGCTCATGCGTTCCAGCACACCGGCATGGCGGAGTGCCGCCACCGTATCCCCGCCACCCGCGATGGATTTCAGCGCGCCGGATTGCGTCAGCGCCGCTACGATTTGCGCCGCCGCCACCGTTGCGGCGTCAAAGGGTGCCGTTTCAAACGCGCCGAGCGGACCGTTCCACACCAGGGTGGAAGCGGTGCGGAGCCGCGCTTCCAAAGCAGCCTCAGTCTCTGGCCCCACATCAAGGGCCATCATGGTCGCGGGCACCGCAGTGACAGCAACGGTGCGCGTTGGCGGGTTTGGGCGGAATTCCTCGGCCACCACCAGATCAACCGGCAGCAGGATTTCGCAATTCGCGGCCTTGGCCTGTTCCATGATCTGGCGCGCCGTTGCGTGCATTTCGGCTTCTTGCAGGGATTTGCCCATGCCATGGCCCTGCGCGGCAAGGAAGGTATTGGCCATGGCGCCGCCAATCACCAGCACATCCACCTTGCTGCAAAGATTGCCGAGTAGTTCGAGCTTGGTCGAAACCTTGGCACCGCCAACAATGGCCACCACTGGCCGCGCCGGATTACCCAGCGCCGCATCCAGCGCCTTCAATTCCGCTTCCATCAGCCGCCCGGCATAGGCCGGCAGCAGCCGCGCCACACCTTCCGTGCTGGCATGGGCGCGATGCGCTGCCGAAAACGCGTCATTCACAAAAGCGTCACCAAGCTTGGCGAGTGCGGCCGCCATGGCGGGGTCATTCTTTTCCTCGCCGGCATGAAAGCGCGTGTTTTCCAACAGCAGCACGCCACCTTCGGGCAGCGCCGCGACTGCGGCTTCGGCGGCTTCACCCACGCAATCATCGCACCAGGCAACGGGGCGATGCAGCGCAGCGGCCAGCGCTTCTTGCATCGGCTTCAGGGACATTTCCGGCACGCGTTTGCCCTTGGGCCGATCAAAATGGCTCAGCACCACAACGCGAGCACCCTTATGCGCCAATTCGGCGATGGTCGGGCACAGCCTTTCGATGCGCGTGCGATCCGTGATGCGGCCATCCTTGACCGGCACATTCAAATCGGCGCGCAGCAATACGCGCTGACCCTTGGCAGGCAGCGCATCAACCGTCTTGAAAGCCATGATGGAACCTCGGGCAGGGATGGGGCAGCACGTGGCGCGCTGCCCCTTAAGACCACATCAAAGGGAACCGAACAGCGCGGCGGTATCGCTCATGCGGTTCGAAAAACCCCATTCATTGTCATACCAGGACAGCACGCGCACCAGGCCGCCATCCACCACCTGCGTCTGCGTAGCATCAAAGGTGGAAGACGCCGGGTTGTGGTTGAAATCAATGCTGACCAGCGGTTCGGTATTGTAGCCGAGGATGCCATTCAATTCGCCCTCAGCCGCCGCCTTCATCGCGGCATTCACCGCTTCCTTCGTCACCCCTTCCTTGGCGGGGACGAAATCGAGCGACACGAGTGAGACATTGGGCGTTGGGATGCGAATGGCCGTGCCATCCAGCTTGCCCTTCAATTCGGGCATCACCAGGCCAACAGCCTTGGCCGCGCCGGTGGAGGTCGGGATCGCGGAAACCGCCGCCGCACGGGCGCGGTGCAGATCCTTGTGCAGCGTATCCACGGTGTTCTGATCGCCAGTATAGGCGTGGATCGTCACCATATAGCCGCGCAGAATGCCGAAGTTTTCATGCAGCACCTTGGCAACGGGTGCGAGGCAATTGGTGGTGCAGGACGCGTTGGAAATCACCGTCATGTCCTTGGTCAGCGTCTTGTGATTGACGCCATAGACGATGGTCGCATCCGCATTGTCGCCGGGGGCGGAGATCACCACCTTGCGCGCACCTGCGGTGATCAGCGCGGAAGCCTTTTCCTTGCTCGTGAAAATGCCGGTGCATTCCATGGCGACATCAACGCCCTGGAAGGGCACCTTGGTCGGGTCACGTTCGGCGCTGACGGTGATCGGCGCATAGGTGCGACCATTGGCGGTGATGATGATCTTGTTGCCATCCACTGCAACCTCACCGGGGAAGCGGCCATGCACACTGTCATAACGGAACAGATGCGCATTGGCTTCAACGCTGCCGAGGTCATTGATGGCCACGCATTCCACGTCGCGGCGATTGCTTTCAATCATCGCGCGCAGCACCAGGCGCCCGATGCGCCCGAACCCATTGATGGCAACCTTCACGGCCATGATATTTTCCTTCCCCGAAAAAGACTCTGAAATCAAACCCCAAGCCGCTTGCGCACGGCTTCCGTTACCGCTTCCGGCGTAATGCCGAAATGCTTGAACAAATCATCAGCGGGCGCCGAGGCGCCGTAGCCCGCCATGCCAATGAAAACGCCGCCATCACCAAGCCAGCGTTCCCAGCCAAAGCCAACCGCGGCTTCAATGCCAAAGCGCGGCGCGCTGCCGAGCACGCTGGCGCGATAGGCATCATCCTGCGCGGCAAACAACTCCCAGCACGGCAGGGACACCACGGCGGTTGCAATGCCCGCTGCCTGCAAGGCATCGCGCGCGGTCATGGCGAGCGACACTTCGCTGCCGGTCGCGATCAGCGTCGCCTGGCGCGCGCCATCGGCTTCCGCCAGCACATAGCCACCGCGGGCCGAGCGGTTTTCCGCCGCATCGCTGCGCAAGGCCGGTAGGTTCTGGCGGGATAGCGCGAGCAAGGATGGCCCATCGGCCCGGCGCAAAGCCAATTCCCAGCATTCCGCCGTTTCCATGGCATCCGCCGGGCGGAACACATGCACATTCGGCATGGCGCGGAAGGAAGCCAGGTGCTCTACCGGCTGATGCGTCGGGCCATCTTCGCCAAGGCCAATCGAATCATGTGTCAGCACATGAATGACGCGCTGGCGCATCAAGGCGGCAAGCCGCACGGCAGGGCGCAGGTAATCGCCGAATACCAAAAACGTGCCGCTATAGGGAATGATGCCGCCATGCAGCGCCATGCCATTCATGGCGGCTGCCATGCCATGTTCCCGCACACCCCAATGCACGAAACGCCCACTGAAATTGCCCGGTGCAATCGCCGGCACGCCCTTCACATTGGTATTGTTTGACCCAGTCAAATCCGCCGAACCACCGACCATTTCCGGCACGGATGGCACCAGGGCTTCCAGCGCCTTCTGGCTTGAAACGCGGGTTGCGAGCTTTGGCTTGTCGGTCGCGATCTGGGTGCGGAGCGCCGAAAGCGCCTCATTCCAGGCTTCCGGCAGGCGCCCGGCCATGGCGCGTTCAAATTCCGCGCGCTGCGGGTGCTTTGCGATGCGCTTCAGCCAGGAACGCCGCGCGCCCGCGCCACGCCGCCCGGTAGCCTCCCAAAGCGCCTTGATGTCCGTCGGCACTTCAAAGGGTGCGGCTGTCCAGCCCAAAGCCTGCTTCGCGGCAGCGGCCTCAGCGGCGCCCAAGGGCGAGCCATGGCTGCCCGCCGTGCCCGCCTTGGTCGGCGCGCCAAGGCCAATAATGGTCCGGCAGGCAATCAGCGTGGGCTTCCGGTTACGCATGGCCCAGGACATGGCCGCGGCCAATTCGCCCGCATCATGCCCATCCACACGCCGCACAGCCCAGCCATAGGCCTGGAAGCGCTTCAGCACATCTTCGGAAAATGACAGCGCGGTATCGCCATCAATCGAAATGTGATTGTCATCCCAAAGCACCGTCAGCTTGGAAAGCCCGTAATGGCCGGCCAGGGCAGCGGCCTCATGCGCGACACCTTCCTGCAAATCGCCGTCGGAGGCGATGACCCAGGTGCGGTGATCCACCAAGGAGGCACCGAATCGCGCCGCCATCATGCGTTCCGCCATCGCCATGCCAACGGCGGTGGAAATGCCCTGGCCAAGCGGGCCGGTGGTGGTTTCAATCCCCGGATGCTCACCAAATTCCGGGTGGCCGGCGGCAGGGGAATGCAACTGGCGGAAGCGCTTGAGGTCTTCGGCCCCCATACCCTCATGCCCGGTCAGATGGAGCAAGGCATAGAGCAACATGGACCCATGGCCGGCAGACAGGACAAAGCGGTCCCGATCCGGCCAACGCGGGTCGGCGGCGTCGTATTTCAGGAAACCGGTAAAGAGCGCAGTCGCCACATCGGCCATGCCCATCGGCATGCCGGGATGGCCGGATTTGGCTTGTTCCACCGCGTCAATCGCCAAGGCACGGATGGCATTGGCCATGCGGCGGGGATCATCGAGGGGGCGTGCAAGAATGGCCGCCTGGGCGGCGAGCGCAGGGTTGGGCGCGTCGGGGGCGGCGATGGTGGCCACGTGTGGGGGAACCTTGATGGCTGTTTCTGGACCCTGGGCGCTATAGGGCGCGGGGCGGCCTCAGGCAACCGGGCAGGGGGGAGTAACAGCGGAACGCAAAGTGCCAAGAGGCGTTTCTGCTCACGGCAAGGCCCCCAAGCGCCGTTCCACCAGCGCTCGCCAGGGCGCATCAGGCGGGCTATCGGCCAATAGCGCGCGCCAGGTCGCGCGCGCGCGTTCCGGGTGCCCGGCCTCAGCCTCAATCACACCCAGCAGGAAACGCAGCTTCGGTTCGCGCGGCGCTTCCGCCAAGGCGCGCAGCAGGATGGGGCCGGCAGCGACAAATTCACCGCGCGCGATTTCCATTTCCACCAGATCGCCCGCCAATTCCACATCAAACCTTGCCGCCAGGGCGCGGCGCCAAGCCTCAGCGGCGGCGGCGCCATTGCCGCGGGTGCGCTCCGCATCGCCCAGCATGACAAAACCCTGCCGCGCCGTCTCACTCATCGGGTCAAGCCCGGCCAGTCTTTCGCGGAGCTGATTCAGCAGCGCATCATCGCGCGCGGCAATCTCGGCCCTTTCGCGATGCGGGGCGGATGGCATGTCCGGCGCGCCCTGCACCAGGTAAAGCGCAATCCCCGCAGCGGGCAACAGAAACACCAAAGGCAGGAAGGCGAGTGCCCGCCCACGTGTATTCGGTGTCGTTTCTTCCGGCGCCTGAAGCAATCGGCGCTGCACTTCCACCTGCGCGGCGCGGAGCGATTCGCCTTCCAGCCTGCCGGCCGCCGCTTCGCGTTCAAGCTCCGCCAATTGCGCGCGATACAGCGCCAAATCCGCTTCGCGTCGCCCGCGCGTCACCACCGGACGAAACAGCGTGGCGATAATGGGCACCATGGCGGCCAGCGCCAGCAGCAATATTGCAATCCAGATCATGCCGTGCCGCGATCAAGCTCAGCCAGGCGCCGCGCTTCTTCGGGTGAAAGGGCTGCCGCTTCGGCCACCGCGCGGCGGCGGCGCAGCAGGATCACGGCAATGCCGCCGCCCAAAGCCAGGAAGGGCGTGGCCCAAAGCAGCATTGTTGCCGCCGTCACAGGCGGGCGCAGCAGCACGAAATCGCCGTAACGCTCATGCACAAAGCGAATCACTGCTGAGCTATCCTCACCAGCCGCGACACGTTCACGCACCAGCCGGCGCAGATCGCGCGCCAATTGCGCATCACTGTCTTCAATGGATTGGTTCTGGCAAACAAGGCAGCGTAATTCGCGCCCGATCTCCCGTGCCAGGGCTTCCTTGGCGGGATCGGCCAGCCTTTCATTCGGGTCACCTACCGCGCCCCAGGCGGGCAGCGCCAGCAGCAGGCAGAAGAATATCCAGCGCGTCACGCAAATCTCCGCAATAACGGGCGCAATTCATTCTCCAAAGTATCGGTGGTGATGGGCCCGGCCCAGCGCCAGCGGATCATGCCCTGGCGGTCCAGCAAATACGTCTCCGGCACGCCATAGACGCCCCAATCAATCGCGGTGCGCCCAGGTTCATCGCGCCCTAGCCGGCTATAGGGGTTGCCGTGCCGCCTGAGGAAGGCGCCCGCTTCCGCCACGCGATCCTTGTAATTGATGCCGTAAACAGCCACACCTTCGCGCGCCAAGCGCATCAGTTGCGGGTGTTCAATGATGCAGGGCGCGCACCAGGACGCCCAGAAATTCACCAGCACCGGCCCGGGCAAAGGCCCGCGCAAATCCGCCGCAGTCAGCGTCGGCAGGTCAAAGCCTTCAAGCGGCGGTAGGCTGAAATCTGGCGCTGGCCGGCCAAGCAGCGCGGAGGGCACGCCACGCGGATCATAGCTGCCATCCTGCAAGCCCTGCAGCATGGCGTAAAAGCCAACGCCCGCGGCCGCGGCGATACCCAGCGGCGCGTAGAGCATCCAGCGCCGCGGACGCTTGGGGGAAGCCGTGTCACTCATGCCGGGGCGGGTGCCGCCTTGCGGGATGGCGCGGAAACCCTGATGCGGCGGTCAGACAGCGATAGCCCGCCACCAAGCGCCATGATGCCCGCGCCGAACCAGATCCAGGGCGCAAGCGGGTTGTGATGCAGCCGCACCACGCCGCCGCCATCACGTTCATCACCCAGCACCGCGTAAAGATCGCGCAGCGTATTGGTATGGATCGCCGCTTCGGTGGTGTGCATGCGCGCCACCGGGAAGAAGCGTTTTTCCGGCGTCAGCACCGTCACCACCTGCCCATCCGCCAGCACGGTGATGGTGGCGCGGCGTGATGTCCAATTCGGCCCCTGCACATCGCGAATGCTCTCAAGCCGCCATTCATAGCCTGCCAGCCGCGTTGATTGGCCGGGCTTGAGTTCCACCAGCGCATCGGTGGCAAGACCCATCCCCGCAAGGCCCGCAAACATCACGCCCGTGCCGGCATGGGCAATGGCACCGCCCCAGGCAGCGCGCGGCAACCCGCGGGCCCGATTCCAAGCCTGGGATGGCCGGCGGAAGGCCGCGATGCGGTCCAGAATATCCGCCGCCGCCCCGGCAATCAGCCAGGCGGCCGCGGCAAAGCCAAGCGCCGGCCAGACATGATAGCCCGCGATCAGCAGCGTCAGAAAAGCCGCCGCCACCGCCAGCAACCCAACCCACCATAGCCGCTGCAAGGCGCCCGCCAGATCAGCGCGCTTCCAAGCGAGCAGCGGTCCCACCGCCATGGCCGCCACCAGCGGGATCGCCAGCGGCGCTGTCGCTGCATTGAAGAAGGGCGCGCCGACCGAGATTTTCGCGCCGAACAGGATATCGGCGAACATCGGCCAAAGCGTGCCCACCAGAACCACGGCGGTGATGGAACAGAGCAGCAGATTGTTCAGCACCAGCGCGCCTTCGCGCGAAATCGGCGCAAAAATGCCGGTGCCGCCCAGCCGAGGCGCGCGCCAGGCGAACAACGCCAGGGCTCCCGCCACATAGGCCATCAGCAGCCCCAGGATAAACACGCCACGCGCAGGGTCATTGGCGAAAGCATGCACGGAATTCAACACGCCCGAGCGTACCAGGAAGGTACCAAGCAAGGACATGGCAAAGGCCAAAATCGCCAGCAGCACGGTCCAGATTTTCAGGCTTTCGCGTTTTTCAACGACAATCGCGCAATGCAGCAGCGCCGCGCCAATCAGCCAGGGCAGCAGCGAGGCATTTTCCACCGGATCCCAGAACCAATAGCCACCCCAGCCGAGTTCGTAATAGGCCCACCAGGAACCAAGCGCGATGCCAAGTGTCAGGAACGACCAGGCCGCCAACGACCAGGGTCGCACCCAACGCCCCCAAGCCGCATCCACGCGGCCTTCCAGCAACGCTGCCACCGCAAAGGCAAAAGTCACCGCATAGCCAACATAGCCGAGGTAAAGCATCGGCGGATGCAAAGCGAGGCCAAGGTCTTGCAATAATGGATTGAGCCCCTGCCCATCCATGGGCGGCGGCCAAACACGCTCAAACGGGTTGGAGGTGAAAATGATGAAACCAAGAAATCCGGCGGCGATCAGCCCCAGCACACCAAGCACACGCGCCTGCAAGGCACTCGGCAAATCGCGACCGAAAGCAGCAACCGCACCGCCGCAAAGGGCGAGCGTCAGTACCCAAAGCACCATGGACCCTTCATGATTGCCCCAGGCGCCTGAGAATTTGTAAAGCAGCGGCTTCGCCGAATGGCTGTTCAGCACCACATTCGAAACCGTGGTGTCATTCACCGCAAAGGCCCAAAGCAGCGCGGCGAAAGCAGCGGCAATCGCAATCAGCTGCGCCACCGCCAAGGGTGCCGCCAGCGCCATCAGCCGCGCATCCGCCCGATGCGCGCCAACCAATGGCAGGACCGATTGCGCCAAGGCCAGAATGCAGCCAAGCGCCAATGCGAAATGGCCAAGTTCCCCGATCATCCGCCTCTCCTTGGTGCGGTGTTCCATTCCGCCGGAGGCGGTGGCGCACCTTCCGCCGGGTTCCAATGGCCGGCGCGCTTCAGCGCATCAGCCACTTCCGGTGGCATATAGGTTTCATCATGCCGCGCGAGCACTTCGCGCGCGCGGAAAACCCCATCGGGCTGCATCATGCCAAGCGTCACCACGCCCTGGCCTTCACGGAACAAATCCGGCAGCACGCCGGCATAGGAAACGCGAATGGTATGCGCCCCATCGGTCACACGAAAATTGGCGGTTGGTTTGCCATCCGCGCCTGTGCCGCGTTCCAGGCTGCCCGCTTCCACTAGCCCACCCAAACGAAAGGCGCGATTGGCCGGCGGCGCTTCGCGAACAATGTCTGACGGCGAACGGAAAAACACCAGATTGTCCTGAAACGCTAGA